>JBBQNC010000086.1:0-11675 GCA_038329555.1 Thermoanaerobaculia bacterium | reverse complement strand
GAGGGTGACCCCGCCGGCGTCGGCGACGTTGGCCGACGGCGACGCGTGGTAGCGCCGGACGAATGTGGCTCCCGCGGTGCCCGTGAAGTTCACGAAGAAGAACCCGTTGCTGGCGAACTGCGGATGGAACGCGATGGACAGAAGCCCCTGCTCGCTGCCCGGATTGGGAGTGATCAGGCTCGTCACATCGAGGAACGGCGTCGCCAGAAGCTGGGTCCCGTCCCAGATCCTCACTCGTCCCGGCTGCTCGGTGATGAAGATCCGGGTGTCGCCGGGCGGGCTCACGAGCGAGGTGATGCCGGAAAGCCCGCCGGTGACGAGCTGAAGGACGATGTCGGGCGCCGCGGTCTCGAGGACCTCCTCCGGCTGAGGCGGCGGTTCGGGGCGGGGCCGGATGGCGAGCGCCAGGATGGCCGCCGTGAGAACGATCAGGAACGAGATCCCGCTGCGGGACGAACGAGGGCGCGGGGGGAGGGAAGTGGAGGTCATGCCGTCCGCCAGACGGCGGAAAGGCATTGTAGCCGGATTCGACAGTTCCGCCCTAAACCCTCACCGACTCTTCATTTCGGGGGTGATCCCGGCCCGGGCCTTCCGGCTCCCAAGCTCGGGGGCCCCCGGCTGACGGCTACCGGCCCCCGGCTACCGGCTACCGGCTACCGGCTACCGGCGCGAGACGAGAATCAGGCCCACGATGCAGAGGGCGATTCCGGCGACGTTGACCGCCGACAGCCTCTCCCGGAAGAGAAGAACCCCGACCGGGATCAGAAGCAGCCCGAGGGCGACGTTGACGGCGACCGAGCCGGCGCTCACGTTCCAGCCGGCGCGGTACGCGAGCAGGAACCCGAGCTCGACGCCAACGATCGCGATCCCGACCCCGACGCTCGCCCAGTTCAGGCGCCCGAAGCCTTCGACGAGCGTCCCGTTCCGCTTCGCGAAAGGGAGAAGCATGAGAGTCCCGGCGATCGCGACCGCGTAGCTGACGAGCAGCGACAGGAGCGGCGGCGCGGAAGCCGGGATCGACTTCTGCGACACGTGGTACAGGACGTTGCCGCCGACGGCGATGGCGATCGGGACGACCCAGGGCTTCATCGTTCCTCCTCCCCGGAGAGGACGGCGTAGGCGCGAACGGGGAAGCTTCCCACCCCGCGCCACGGGGCCGGCACCGCGTGGAACCGGAAGCCCGACGCGGGCAGCTCGGACAGGCGGGACAGGTGCTCGACGATCGGGATCCCGGCGGCGAGGAGCACGGTGTGCGCGGGCCTCTCCCCGTCGGAGGTGTCGTCGATGTTGAGCGAGTCGATCCCGACGAGGAGCGCGCCTCCTCGCGCGAGCGCCTCCACCGCCGCTCGCGTCAGATAGGGGTGCCCTCCCGCGCCGTACGTGGCGGTCCGCCAGTGGGCGTCCCACCCCGTCGAGAAGAGGACGGCGCGTTCGGCGAGCGGGATTCCCGCAAAGGTCTCCGGCCCGATCGCGCGGCCGGCGTGCCGCGCGTCCACCACGATTCCCTCGACGCCGGCGAGACGCTCGAGCGGCAGCGCCGCGAGGTCGGCCCCGCCGGCGAACCGGTGGAACGGCGCGTCGACGTACGTCCCCGTGTTGGCGACCATCTCGATCGCCGCGATCGAGAATGTGGTGCCCTCCGCGTACTTTCCCCTGGAGGCTTCGCGGCTCAGGTGCTCGGTCACGCGCGGCGCCGGAAGGCCCGGGTACGTGACCATCCCCGCCTCGATCGGGTGGGAGAGATCCACGAGCCGGGCGCCTCCCGTCATCGCCAGCCCCGGCGGTGCGCGAGAGACGTCACGTGCGCGACGTGGTGCCGCCCGTGCCACGCATAGAGCGCGAGAAGGCGGTCCACCGTCGCGGGCCCGGACTCCGGATGGCGGTAGATCCGCTCGAAGTCCTCCGGCGCGAGCGACCGCAGCAGAATGACCCACCGCGCGTGCAGCGCGTCCAGGAGGTCGAGCGAAACCTCGATGGGCGTCGAGAGCGCGTCCTCGAGCTTCGCCCACTCCCCCTCCTCGTAGGTGCGAATGACGGGCTCCGGCTCCGTGAGGGCGAGCTTGAAGCGGCTGTAAGCGTTGATGTGGCTGTCGGGGACGTGATGCACGACCTGGCGGACCGTCCACCCTCCCTCGCGATACGGCGTGTCGAGCTGCTCCGGCGAAAGGCCCGCGACGGCCTCCCTCAGACGCGCCGGCGCCTCGGCGATCTGCTCGATGCAGCGGACGCGTTCGGCGGCGTCGAGGGATTCGCTCTCCATCCGAAACGCCCCGATCGGGTAGCGCTCGTCGGCGCCGGCCGTCATCGCCTCTTTCCCCCGCCGCGGCGCAGGGCCTTCACGAGCTGGATCTGTCCCGCGTGGTAGAGGTCGTGCGCCGCGGCGCCGAGGATCGTCCTCTCGTTCGTGTACTTGCTGCCGGGAGTCGGCTTTGCGAGCCGGGCGGGCGGAAACGCGGCGACGGCGGCGCGCAGCGCGCGGTGCTGCTCGGAAAGGAGCTCGCGGTCCGCCCGCCACGCCGGCTCCGAGAGACGGGACGGGCCGGCGAAGAAGTTGCTCCCCTTCAGCGGGAACGATCCCCGCTTCTCCCCCGTCAACCTTCGGCGCACGGCATATTTCCAGTAGGCGGCGTGAAGGACGAGCTCGTGCACGCTGTGCCGGTCCCGGCCCGGCCGCCACGCGGCGTCGGACGCGGAAAGCCGACGGATCGACCCGAGAAGGTTCGGGCCGTGCCAGGCCGGGCGGTCGTAGGCCTCGTCGATCAGATCGAGAAGCACGGAGAGCCGGACGGCGGGCGCTTCGCTCCCCTTCCCCGGGGCCGTCACGAGACGCCCTTCGCGCGCGAGATCTCCGCCGGCGCCGCGCGGGGACGGGCCGGGCCCTCGCCGCCGTATCGGATGATGAGCGCGACCGCTCCGACGATCGCGGCCGCCGCGAGCCCGATCCGCAGCGTCAGCGCCTCTCCGGCGAAAGCCCAACCGAGCATCACTGCGACGACGGGGTTCACGTACGCGTACGTCGTCACGCGCGCGGGCGTCGACACCTTGAGCAGCCAGATGTAGGCCGAGAACCCGATCAGGGAGCCGAAGACGACGAGATACCCGAGCGAGAGCGTCGAGCGCAGCGTGACCGCCGCGGGATGAAAGCGGGACGCCTCTCCGACGGCGAGGCCGAAGAGCCAGAGGAGCAGACCGCCGCCGATCATCTCCATGGAGATCGCGAGGAGCGTCGAGGACGGAAGCGCCGCGCGCCGCGAGTAGAGCGAGCCGATCACCCAGGAGAGGGCCGCGAGCAGCAGCGCGGCGGCGCCGAGCGCGTCGACGTGCCCGCCGCCTCCGAAGCGCCCCGGGAGCACCAGCAGAACGAGGCCCGCGAGGCCGAGCAGCAGTCCGGCGATGACGGGGCCGGACGGCCTGCGGCGCCGCTGGACACCCTGCACAATCGCCATCCAGATGGGAACGGACGCGACGATCAGAGCGGCGAGGCCGGACGGGACGCGCTGCTCCGCCCAGGACACGAGCCCGTTTCCGCCGAGAAGCAGCAGGCCCCCGATGATCAGGGCCGAGCGCCAGTGGCGGCGCTCCGGGAGCGGCGTTCCGCGCGCCCGCAGCCAGACAAAGATGAGAAGCCCCGCCGTCAGGTGCCGCGTGCCCGCCATCAGGAACGGCGGGAACGATTCAACGGCGAAGCGGATCGCGAGGTAGGTCGAGCCCCACAGGATGTAGACGGCGGCGAATCCCGCGACGATCTGCGCCCGGGGCGCCGTCGCCAGCAGAACCCCCGAGTCGGTGCGCGCGGCGCGCGCGGGCTCAGCCACGGACGACCTCGGCCGTCGGCGGCTCGGCCGCGATCGGCAGCGCCGTCGTCTCCTTCACCGACTCGAGCACGATCGTCGTGCGCGTCGAAGTGATCGTCGGGATCCCGCTCAGCCGGTCGCGCAGGAGGCGCAACAACGCCTCGGAGTCCCGCGCGCGCACCTTCGCGAGAAAGCAGTCCTCGCCGGCGACGTGGTGGAGCTCCAGGATCTCGGGAATCTCCGAGAGCCTTGCCGCGGTGTCGACGCCACCCGGCCGGTCGTTCGAGCGGATGAAGATGAAGGCGAGCTGCGCGACGTCGAGCGCCTTTGGGTCGATCTGCGCGCGGTAGCCCCGGATGACCTGCCGCTCCTCGAGCTTGCGGATCCGCTCGAAGACCGCCGATGCCGCGAGGCCGACCTGGCGGGCGATCTCCGCGTTGGAGGTCCGAGAGTTCTCCTGAAGGATCGTCAGAATTGACGCGTCGATGGCGTCGATCATTCCGTAATTAAACCGTAATATCGACGAATCGTCAACAGAAGTGGCCTGGCGCAAGTGGACCGGAAAGCCCCGGATTCGCATTCCCCATTCAACCCGGGCCGGGACCGGAAGGTTGCGGGCACGCGCGGACGGACCGCGTGGCTCCGGAAGACGGACGGCGCCGGAGCCGACGAGGACGCGCCGCGTCGCGGGGTGCAACGCGTGACACCCCGGCCCGGCGCCCGGCCCTAGACGGCGAAGTAGCGCGCCTGGGGATGGTGCAGGACGATCGCGGAGACCGACGCCTCCGGATCCATCATCGAGCCCTCCGTGAGCTCGATGCCGATCTTCTCTCCCGGGAGGAGGCGGAAGATCGTCGACTGGTCTCCGATCTCGGGCCAGGCGGGGTATCCCGGGCTGTAACGCTTCCCGCGGTAGCGCGCCTGGAACCGGTCGGTCATCGTCACCGACGGATCGTCGGGGAAGCCCCAGCGCGCGCGCAGGTCGGCGTGCAGCCACTCCGCCGCGGCCTCCGCCGTCTCGACGGCGAGCGCCTGCAGCGAATGGCAGAGGAGGTACTCACCCTCGGTCTTCAGGCTCTCGGCCCGCGCGCGGACGCCCTCGCCCGCGGTCGTCAGCAGGAGCGCGACGCTGTCGGGAGGGCCTCCCGCCGAGACGGGCCGCACGAAATCGGCGAGCGAGAGCCGCTCGCCGGCGACCTGCCGCGGAAAGTGGAGGACCGCCTGCTCCTCTCCGTCGAGCGACAGGCGGATCGCGTTTCCCTCGGAAGAGGCGTCGAAGAACCGGTACATCGCCCGCGCGCGGATCCATCCCGCGCCCTCGATCTTCGCGATCACCGCCTCGAGCTCGGCGAGCCTCGCGTCCCCGGCCTCCTTGAGCTTGCGGAAGCTGCCGCGGAGACCGAGGTGCTTGGCGTAGAGCATGTGGGGGTTGACGAAGCTCCACACCGACGGGAGGTCCGGCTCGAGCACGTGCAGCTCGTGGTCGGGCGCGGGCAGCGCCTCGGCGACGGCGACCTCGGTGCTCCGCACGGCGGGTGCGGAGAGCGGGCTCTCGGCCTCCGGCTCCGCCGGACCCGCGGTCGCCGCGCGCCGCGCCGCCGCCTCCTCGGCGAGGGCGGCTCGCTCCGGCGCCCCCGAGAGGATCCGGTCGGCGAGGGCGAGCCCTCGCATCGCGTCCACGGCGTAGACGGCCAGGCCCGCGTACGCGGGCGAGATCCGCTGATCGGTGAACTTCTGCGAGAGCGCCGCGCCCCCCACGAGCAGCGGTGTGTTCACTCCGCGCGCCGTCAGGTCCTGGGCGGTCGTGACCATCTGCTGGGCGCTCTTGACGAGGAGGCCCGAGAGCCCGATCAGGTCCGGCCGGTGCTCTTCGTGCGCCGCCACGAGCCGCTCGGGCGGGACCTTGATCCCGAGGTTGATCACCTCGTATCCGTTGTTCGACAGGATGATCTCGACCAGGTTCTTCCCGATGTCGTGGACGTCGCCCTTGACCGTCGCGAGAAGGATCTTGCCCTTGCGCGATTCGGTCGTCTTCTCCATGAACTTCTCGAGGTGGTTGACGGACGCCTTCATCGACTCCGCGGACTGCAGCACCTCCGCGACGATGAGCTCGTTGGCGTTGAAGAGGCGCCCGACTTCGCGCATCCCGTCCATGAGCGGCCCGTTGATGATGTCGAGCGGCGCTATGCCCCCCGTGCGCACGGCCTCGAGGTCGTCGACCAGGCCCTCCTTCGAGCCGTCGACGATGTAGCGCGGCAGCCTCTCGAGCGGCGTCCCTCCGCGGGCGACGGCCACCCGGGGCGCCGACCCCTTCGCCTTGAAGTAGGCGGCGAAGGCTCCCAGGGGGTCCTCGCCGCGCGTGAAGAGGAGGTCCTCGGCGAGCCCGCGCTCCTCCTCCGGGATCGAGGGATAGCGCACGATGCGCTCGCTGTTGACGATGGCGAGGTCGAGGCCCGCCTTCACGCAATGGAAGAGGAAGACGGAGTTCAGGACCTCGCGCCCCGATTCCGGCAGGCCGAAGCTCACGTTGGAGATCCCGAGGATCGTCTTCGACTCGGGGAACTCCGCCTTGATGAGCCGGATCCCTTCGATGGTCTCCTCCGCGCTGCCGACGTACTTCTCGTCGCCCGTGCCGCACGGGAACACGAGGGGATCGAAGTAGATGTCCTCGGGCCTCACGCCGTACTTCTCCGTCAGGAGCGTGTAGCTGCGCCGCGCGATCTCGAGCTTGCGCTGGCGGGTGACGCCCATCCCGTGCTCGGGGTCCTCGTCGATCGTGCCGACGACGTACGCGGCGCCGTACTTCTGCGCCATCGGAACCACCGAGCGGAATCTCTCTTCGCCATCCTCGAGGTTGATCGAATTCAGGATCGACTTGCCCTGGCTCCACTTCAGGCCGAGCTCGAGCACTTTCGCGTCGGTCGAATCGATCATGAGCGGGACCTTGACCATCTTGGTCACCCGCTCCAGAAACGCGTCGACGTCAGCCGCCTCGTCGCGGTCGGGGTCCTGCAGGCAGACGTCGATGATCTGCGCGCCGTTCTTGACCTGGGCGCGCGCGATCTCGGCCGCCGCCTCGAACTGGCCCTCGGCGATCAGCCGCTTGAAGCGGCGGCTCCCGAGCACGTTCGTGCGCTCGCCGACCAGCACCGGGCGATTGTCGACGTCGACCTCGAGCGCCTCGATCCCCGAGACGAGACTCTTGCCGTGGATCGGGAGCCGCCGGGGCTTCCTCGCGCGCGCCGCCTCGACGAGCGCCCGGGTGTGCGCCGGAGTCGTGCCGCAGCAGCCGCCGACCACGTTGACCCAGCCCTCGTCCATGAAGCGGCCGAGCCGTTCCGCCAGCATTTCCGGAGACTCCGAGTAGTTTCCCTCCACGTCCGGGAGGCCCGCGTTCGGATAGCAGGACACGAACGTGTGCGCGAGCCCCGAGAGGGTGCGCAGGTGGTCGGTCATGAACTCCGGACCGGTTGCGCAGTTCAAGCCGATGGAGAGCAGCGGCGCGTTCATCATCGACGTATACAGCGCGTCGATCGACTGCCCGGCGAGCATCGTCCCCATCGGCTCGATCGTCACCGAGGCCATGATCGGCACGCTCCAGCCGGTCTCGGTGAACGCCTCCTGGATCCCGATCAACCCGGCCTTCAGGTTGCGCGTGTCCTGAGCCGTCTCGATCAGGAGGACGTCGGCCCCGCCCGCGAGAAGACCGGCCGCCTGGACCCGGTAGTGATGGACGAGCTCCTCGAACGTCACGCCTCCCGTGACCGTCACCGAGCGCGTTGTGGGTCCCATCGATCCGGCGACGAACCGCGGCCGCTCCGGCGTCGAGAATTCGGCGGCCACCTCGCGGGCGATCTCGGCCGCGCGGCGGTTGATCTCGAATGCCTCGGCCGCGAGGCCGTACTCGGCGAGGACGAGAGGCGTCGCGCCGAACGTGTTGGTCTCGACGAGGTCCGCTCCGGCCTCGAAGTAGGCGGTGTGCAGCGCCCGCACGACGTCCGGCCGCGTCCGAACCAGGTTCTCGTTGCACCCTTCGAGCTCGTCGCCGCCGAAGTCCGCCGCGGTCAGGTTCTGCGACTGGATCCAGGTGCCGGTGGCGCCGTCCAGAACGAGGATCCGCTCCGCGAGGGCCTCCTTCAGGGCCTCGGCGCGGGCTTCCATCGATCGGGCGGTCGGGCGTTCGGCGCTCATGGAACCGGTGATCTTAAGCCACGGTCCGCGCCGCGCGACAGTGGCGCGGACCTTGCGAAGCCCGGGCAGCATGGACGATCGCAAGCCGGGAGGCTCCCCGGGAGCCTCGACCGCGGAGGAAGTGGAGAGGGCCGAGCGTCAGCCGGGGAGCAAGGGTAGCCCGACGGAGAAGGGTCCGTCACCCGGCCCGAAGAACGGCGGCCGCGACGTCGAGGCGCCGCCGAACAACTCCGCGCCCGGCGCCGGAGGCCGCTGACTCTTCGCCTCCCCCGCCTGCCTCTCAGCCCGCGGCCGGCTCCACGGGGGAGGACGTCATTTGCCAATCGCGTCGAACGGTACGTCCAGGATCGGGTATTCCTTCCAGTCTTTGTAGTTGTAATGCCACCACTCGCCCGGATCGACCTCGAAGCCCTCTCTTTCCATCGCCGCCCGGAGAAGCTCCCGCCGCGCCGTCGTCTCCGGCGATCCTCCGGCGTACTTCGGTGACGCGCGGTCGGAAAACTCGTCGTAAGCGCTCGGCATCTCCGCCTCGGCTCCGGTCGCGAGGACGTAGAGCGACAGGTCCACCGCGCACCCCCGATTGTGCTTCGAGCCCTTGGCCGGGTTGGCGACGAAGCCGCGATCCCGGTCCGCCTGCGTGACGATCTCCCAGAAGAGCTTCGTCACGGACCAGGGACGATAGCCGTCGAAGACGACGATCCCGTAGCCCTGCTCCGCGAGCGCTCGGTGGGCGCGGACCACGGCCTCCACGGCCGGCCGCTGCAGAAACGCGCGCGCCTCGTGATACACGGGACGCTTCGCGAAGTTGTCGGCGGTAGCATACCGAATGTCGAGATGGATGGTCGGGTCGACCTTCACGAGCTCGACCAGGTCGGGAGCGCGAAACGTTCCCGCTTCGACGGGAGGACCGGTGCGCGCCGCCGAGGCGCAGGCGAAGACTCCAGCCGTCGCGCCGGCGAGCGCTCCCGCCGACGCCAGGATGAGAGCGAGCCACCGGTTCTTCACGCGCGACAGCATAGCGCGGCGGGGCGTGTGTCAGACTTTTCGGACGACGACGGTTAAGCACGGCGCGGGCCGCGGAGGCCTTTCACTCCGAGAGATCCTGGAGCGGTTCGCGCGCTTTACGGGAATCCGAAGCCGCCGCCGTCGGACCCTCTCGCGCTCATCCTGTGGGAGAACGTCGCCTACCTGGCCGACGACATCCGCCGCGACGCGGCGTTCGCGCTGCTCCGGGAGAAGACGGGACTCTCCCCCTCGCGCATCCTCGCTGCCCCAGAGTCGCGTCGCCGAACCGGCACGCGGGGAAGCACTTTCACGCCACCTCCCATCCGATCGTCCGATCCTTCGAGCCCGGAGAGAACTGGATGTGGTGCTACGTGGACGAGGTGATGCTCTAGGACGACCGCGAGGGTCTCGGCGCTCTCTTCACTCCGGCCCTCTCCCGTTCGGAGAACGGGAAAATGGGTGCTCGAAGCTCACGTAGATCAGGATCTGCCGCGTTCCTCGGCTCGGCCCGATTCCGATCGGAAACGCGATGCCCGGCACGATCTGCAGCCCGCTCGGATACTCGTAGGCCCAGCGGATTCCCGGGGAGAGAAGCCATGCGGATTCCCACGAGGTCCGCCCGGGAGCCGAGACCGTCTGGAATCGGGTGTAGACGGACTCGAGCAGGATGTCGAGAACGGAGCTTCCGATCCAGATGACGCTCGCCCCGATGTTCTCCGCCGCCGTATTCGCGCGTTCCCCGGCGGCATTGCGCGCGGACGGCGTCCACGACCCTCCGGCGTTCCAGTGCGCGATCCACGCATTCGAGAGAAGTGTGCTGACCGGAACGTCGATCGTGTATGCGGGCGCTCCCGCCCCGAGCCCGCCGCGATAGCTCCCCGTCGGAAGGGAGACGGACAGCCTCGGAGCGACCGCGACTCTCGCCGCCGCGTCGCCGACGAGCTGGTAACGGTAGTTCAACTGGATGTCGCCGATCCCGCGGCGATCGTCGACCGACGCGAGAGGGATCGTGTAGCTCAGCTGGTGGCGGATCCCTCCGACGGGCCACTCCTGGGTGAAGGCGTAGAGCCAGCTTCCCGAGCCCGGCTCCCGAGTGAACTGACTGATGTGTTGCACCACCCCGGGATCCTGGTTGTAGGCCTCCTCGAGGAGAAAGCTGTTGTCCTGGATGGCGTGACCGGGGCTCGTCCTCGGCGACTCCTCCGGCTCTCCCGAAGCCGTACCCGTGAAGAGCAGGCCCACCAGCGCCGCACCACCGAGCCACGCGGCGTGACAATGGCTCTTCGGTCTTCGTCGCTCGATCACGCCTGCCAAAGATAACGGACCCCGCCGATCAAGTTGTCCCAATCGGAAGCCGCCCAGGCAAGCGACCACGGGCTCCTGTTCGGCGCCGGCGACGCGCCCTCGAAGCCGCGGCGGGGTGAGACGGAATCAGCGGCCCGGCGCCTTTCTTCTCGCGGAGGCCGCGCGCCGGTCGAACCGGAGAGCGGCGAGGGGCGACCCGCGGCCGAGCCCGCCCGATTCGGGCAGCGATTCCAGGAGATGCGCGGCTTCCCCGGGGGCGGCGTGGGAAAGCCGTTCGTCCCACGCCCGGAGGGTCTTGCGGAGGGCTTCGCGAAAGGTCTCGAGGTCTTCGAGCCGAGCGTCGATCTCCGCGAGCTTTTCCGCGGCGAGGGCGCGCACCTGCCGGCACGGAGGCGCTCCGCGCGCGCGGGCCTTCAGGATCCGCCCGAGCTCGTCGAGCGTAAAACCGACGGAGAGCGCCCGCTGGATGAGCCGGACCCGGATCAAGGCGTCGGGCTCGTACTGGCGGTACCCGTTGGCGAGGCGGCGGGGACGGGCGAGCAACCCGCGGCGCTCGTAGTGGCGAAGGGTATCGGTGCTGACTCCCGCGTCCCGCGCGAGCGTCCCCGACCGGTAGCCCCGCGAAGGATCCTCCCCCACGGAATCAGTCTAAACCCCGGAACCGGCTCCCGGGTCCAGTCCCGATCGCGATTTCGGGTGCCCGCGGGCGGGGCGCCTGTGCGCCGGCGAACATTCCGGGGCGCTCCCGCGTTAGTATTCCCCCCTCCGTGCCGCACACCGAAACCATCCTTCCCCACGAGATCACCCTCCTCATCGAGCAGAAGAAGTTCCCGGAAGTCGAGGACCAGTGGATCCGCCTGATGGAGTCGGACCCGGCCGACCTTCCCGTGTTCTTCGCCATCGCGGCCGCCGTCAAGAAGAAGGGCAACCCGGTCGGCGCGGTCGGCTGGCTGCGCCTCCTCGCGGACGATCGGGTCCGCCGGGGGGACCCTGACGGGCGGCTCCGGGTCCTGGACGAGATCGCGCGCATGGCGCCCACCGACGACGCGATCCGGGGCGAGCTCGACGCCGCGCTGAAACAGCGCTTCGCGGGCCATGCCGCTCTCGCCGCCGTCCTTGCCAAGCACCCGATCGTCGGCTCGACGGACCCCGCGTCCGCGGCCTCCCGGGTCGAGCGCTGGCTGCGGTTCCGGCCCGGCGACATCTACCACCTCCCGGGGCGCGGTCCGGGCCGCATCGTCGAGATGAACCCGGCGCTCGACGTCCTGCGCGTCGAGATCGGCGGAGCGCGCCTCCCTCTCTCCCTCGTTTCCGCGGAGAGAACCCTCGAGCCGGTTCCGGAGGGTCACTTCCTGCGCGACAAGCTCGAGCGCCTCGACG
>JBBQNC010000085.1:0-11738 GCA_038329555.1 Thermoanaerobaculia bacterium | reverse complement strand
CGGGCGCGTAGTACTTGTTCCAGATCCCGCGCGCGATCTCGAGCGTTGCGTTCTTCAGCTCCGCGGGAGTCGCCGAGGGATGGGCGTACATCCAGCTCCAGACGTCCATGTCCACCAGGGCGACGCCGGAGATCTCGTACGTTCCCCAGAAGTCCTTCAGGGTCTTGAGCGCCCGGCTCTTCGCGTCGGGGCGCGCGAGCCCGAGCAGCTCGAGGTCGTGCGCCTGGAACACGAACGCGAGCGCCTCCGTGAAGGCGTTGTTCGGTACGCCCTGGAGAAGCGGGTGGTCGATGGAGTTCAGCGAGAAGGTCTGCTCGACGTTGTGCCCCATCTCGTGGACGGCGATGTTGAAGCCCTTGTAGTTCATCCCGTTCTTCTCCACGCGGGTCCGCAGGTGCGCCTGATCGCCCCGCCGCGCGGCGCCGAGCGCGTGCCCCGAGCCCCGCGCCGGGTCGACGGCGATGTTGGCGGCGAGCCAGTCCGCCTTTTCCGGCGAGAAGCCGAGCTTGCGGAGAAGGTTCGGGATGTCCTTCTTGTAGGCGTCCGCCGTGGGATAGCGGCGCCGCACCATCTCGTCGAGCTCCGCCTCCGAGTGCGCGCTCTTCGCGCGGAAGCCCGAGTACCAGATGTCGAAGGGCTCGAGCGGCCGCCCGAGACGCTGGGAGATCCGCTTCGCAACCTTCGGGACGAGCGGCGACGAGAGGACGTCCTCCAGCATGCGGCGGAAGCGCGGCTGGGGGATCTCGCGATCCTCGTCGAACCGGCGGGCGATGAGCGTCGGAGCGGCGGGCGAATAGGGATCGGCGCGCCGGGAAGCCTGGAAGATGCCGAGAAGCCGCGCGTAGCGCGTGTCGGGCTCCGGTCCCGGGCCGCGGCCCTCGGGCAGAGGGCGGTCGGAGTCCTTCACGGCGGCCGGACGGACCTCGTTCGTGACGGGATTCCAGTCGACGCCGGGGTTGTCGACGACCGCCCGCGGGATCGACTGCGTGACGATGCGCTCCATGACCTTCTGGATCGCTCGCTGCTTCGCGAGACCGTTCTTAGCGTCGTCGTAATCGGACTTGAGCTCGTCGCGCAGATTCCAGTGCGAGAGCAGCCGCATGCCTGCGGGGAAGAGCCGCTCGCCGCGGGCGTCGACGACGTGATGCATCCAGACGTTGTACTCGGCGATGTAGCGCGCGGCCTCCGAGGCCGCCTTGCCGATCGCGAGATTCACGTCCGCGGGAACGCGCTTGCCGAACCGCTGGGCGAGCCGGGCCTCCGCCCACTGCCTTCGGGTCCACGAAGCGCCCTCCGTCAGGCGCTGGTCGAGGGTGGTCAGCGGGAAGTTCAGGAGGACCGTGAACGCGATCCGGTTGGCGAAGAAGTCGTCGAGAACGTGGGCGGAGGGGTCGTATCCCGCGAAGGCCTCGTCGAAGGGCTGGATCGCTCCGAGGTCGAGGTCGGACTGCTTGCGGAAGTCGCGCGCGATCTCGTTCATGTGGCCGTCGAGCGACTCGAGCGCGAGTTCCATCCGGGAAAAGAGGGCGTCCCGGGCCGCGGCGTCGCCGGCGAAATTGGCGCGGGCGAACTCCGCCAGGTCGGCGGGAGTCCCGTCGCGATCTGTCCACAGGTCGGACACTTGCCGCAGGCCCCGTGCGATCCGGGCGCGCTCCGGGGCTCCCCACCGTGAGACGAGCTCCGCTTCGATCTTCTCCATGTCCGCCTTTCGAGAGGCGCGGCCGGCGTCGCCGCTTTGTGCCTTCAGACCGAGCGTAACGAGAAACACCACGAGCGCGAGCGCGATCCGAAGCGCCTTGCTGTAGGCCGTCACGGTTCCTCCAGGGGGGTGTCCCTTGAATTGTAGCGTGTCAGAATCCAAATCCCCCATGGACGACCGCTCCAAAGAGGATTTCGCCGGTCAGATCCCCCTGTTTCCGGCGGACGTCGCCCCTCGAAGAGCCGGACGCTCGGAGGCCCTCCTCGCCGAGCTCGTCGAGCGCCAGCGCGCGGAAGCGACGGCGATTGCGGCCCGCCTCCCGCGAAACGTCCGCTTCGGGACGAGCTCGTGGAGCTTTCCGGGCTGGGCGGGAATCGTCTACCCGCGCGGGGCGAAAGCCTCGCAGCTCGCCCGCGAAGGCCTGCTCGAATACGTGAAGCATCCCCTTCTGAATACGGTCGGAATCGACCGGGGTTTCTATGCGCCCATCCCGAGGGAGGACCTGCGGCGTTACGCCGAGCAGCTTCCCGAGGGGTTTCTCGCGTGTGCCAAGGCCCCGGAGTCCGTGACGGGGACCGTGCTCTCCGACGCTCGCGGGTCGGCGGGCCGCGCGGCGAACCCGGGCTTTCTCGATCCGTCCCGGTTCGAGGAGGAGATGCTCGCTCCCTTTCGCGACGCGTTCTCCGGGCACACGGGCCCGTTCCTGCTCCAGTTCCCGCCGGCTCCGGCCGCCAGCCGTCTGCCGCCGGAGGTCTTCGCCGAGCGGCTCGATCGCTTCCTCGCGGCGCTGCCGCGGGACTTTCGCTACGCCGTCGAGCTGCGCGAGCGGCGTCTCCTCACTCCCGAATACGCAGCGGTCCTCGCGCGCCACGGCGCCGCGCACGTGTACAACGCGGCCACCGCGATGCCGATGCCGGCCGAGCAGGCCGCGGCCATCCCGGTCTCCGCGGCGCCCTTCGCGGTCGTCCGACTGCTCCTCCGTCCGGGCACGGGCTACGACGAGCGGCGCGAAGAGTTCCTTCCCTTCGACCGCATCGTCGATCCAAACCCCGAGCTGCGATCGGAAGTCGTCTCGCTCATCCGCGCCGCGGGCGACGGCGACGTCTTCGTCCTGGTCAACAACAAGGCGGAGGGCTGCGCGCCGGCGACCATCCGGGCGCTCGCGGAGGAGCTTGCGGAGACGTTGGGCTGAGGCGCGGCGCGGGCGGCTCTCAGAACGTCGCGACGAGGACCCTCCGGATCGAGCGGATCATGCCGTCGAGCGGCGCCTTCGCCGCGGTGATCGCCGACGACGGGCCGGTGCACTTGAAGAAGACGAGCCCCTCGGGCGCCTCGACGATCGCTCCCGCCAGCGCGTACCCGGGCTTCTTCCCCTGCGACTGCATCATCGGACCCCCGGGAGCCAGGTAGGTGCCGGACGCGCTCACGCGATGGACGCGCAGCCCGTTCGCGGTTTCGACTGTCGTCTGCGGAGGCGCCCCGCCCTCGAACTGGCTGCCCCACCGCGCGACGTTCTCGTCGGCGCTTCCGCCCCGGCCGCGGCCGAAGTAGAAGACGCCGCACTCGCCGGGCTCGGCGCCCTTTCCCGCCGGGAGAGCGTAGGTCGCGACGCGCATCGGCCGCGTCGCGCCCGCCGTCCACTCCTTCGGGATCGTCCATCGGATTCCCCCGGAGGCTGCGGTCGCCGCCTCGCCGGATTCCGGCGGGGGCGCGGCGGGCGCCGCGGACGTGGCGGCGAGCAGGAGGACTAGCGTGCGGACCGGGGCAAAGGGATGGCGAATCGGCATCGGAACCTCCGTGGCGATGCTATTCCGGTTCGCGCCCGACGCCGGCGGGGCCCACCGCTGGCCCGGCAGTCTCCCGAGGCGTGGTTATTGCAGCTGGGGTCTCCCATGTCGCACGCGGGACGCATTTCGGAGCTCTCCCGGGAGGGCGAGAAGGAGCGCGCCGAGCTGGCGCAGGACCTCGCCGCCGCGCGTGCCCGGGCGGAGGACTGGAAGCGGCGGGCCGGCCCTTGGATTCTCGCCGCGGCCGCCCTGGCTGCCGCCGCCGGAGCCGTGGCAGCCGTCGCCTCGATCGCGCGCCGGGCCCGCCGCGGCAGCTCCGGGGATGCGCTGGCGAGCGTGCGGAAATCCCTGAAAAAGACGAACTCGCGGCTCAACCGCTACCGGCCGCGGCCCGTTCCCATCACCCTGCTCTTCGCGCTGCTTCGGACCCCGATGGCTCGCCGGGCTCTCGCCGCCGGCGCAGTGAAGATGATGTCCGGCGGCAGCCGGGCGCGAAACGAGAACGACGGGGACGACGACGACGCGCGCGAGAGGCCGGAGGACGCCGGCCCGGAGGGAAAAAAGAAAGGCGCCGAGCCGGCGAGCCAGGCGGGGAAGCTTCGCGAACGGGCCGGCGAAGCGCGCCGCAAGGAGAGCGCGAACCGCGCGGCTCCGTCCGAGGAGGAGGGCGAGGAGAAGGCGAAGGAGACGCTCCGGGATCTGAAGCATGCGACCTGGCGCCAGAGGCTCGGCTTCGCCTGGGAGCTCTTCCGCGACGCCTTCCAGAACTTCCAGCGCGACGAGGCGCTCACTCGCGGCGCGGCGCTCGCGTATTACACGGTCCTCTCGCTCGCGCCGCTGCTCCTCGTGGTCGTCGCGGTGGCGGGCCTCGCCTTCGGGCAGGATGCCGTGCGGACGCAGATCCTCGCCCAGATCCAGAACCTCGTCGGCGCCGACGCGGCGAAGACCCTCGCCGAGATCATGCGGAAGGCGAGCGAGCCGGCGAAGAGCATTCCCGCGACGATCATCGGCGTCGCGACCCTGCTGCTCGGCGCCGGGGGCGTCTTCGGCTATCTCCAGCAGATGATGAACAAGATCTGGGGCGTCCCGGAGAAGAAGGGGGGCGGGATCTGGAAACTGATCCGTTCGCGCTTTCTCTCGCTCGCGATGGTCCTCGGCACCGGGTTCCTGCTGCTCGTCTCCCTCGTGGTCTCCGCGGCGCTCTCCGCGATCGGGAAGAGGGCGGGAGACGACGTCGGGCTTCTATTCGGCGCCCTCCACACCCTTCTCTCGTTGGCGGTCGTCGGCCTCCTGTTCGCGCTGATCTTCCGCTACCTGCCGGACACGAGAATCGCCTGGCGCGACGTCTGGATCGGGGCGGGCATCACGTCCTTTCTCTTCGCGCTGGGGCAGTTCCTGATCGGCCTCTACCTCGGCCGAAGCTCGGTCTCGTCCGTGTACGGCGGCGCGGGCTCGCTCCTGATCGTCCTGCTCTGGACCTACTACTCGGGCCTCATCCTCTTCTTCGGCGCCGAGGTCACACAGGTCTTCGCCAACCGCTGGGGCTCGCGAAAGGAGTTATGAGTTGTGAGTTATGAGTTATGGGTTCTCAGTTCTCAGTTCTCAGTTTGCGGTGATCGGTTCTCAAACGGTGGTCGTGCGAACCGAACGCCAACTGAAACCGAGAAGTAGAAACTGAGCGTCGGAACCCAAAACTCAAAACTCAACCTCTACCTCTGAAACGCATAAGACACCTTCAGAAAGAACTGCCTGTCCTGCCTTTCGAAGGTATTGGTCTCGCTCAGGGTCCGGTTGTCCCCGTATCCCAGGAACAGGACCGACTGCCAGTTGAGCTTGTAGGCGAGCAGCGCCGATCCGGTCAGCGTCCCCTCCCGCTCGTCGAAGTCCGACGGATTCCGATAGAGGGAGATGTCCCGCCGCACTCGCGTGTACTGGGCGATCGCCCGGAAGAACGCGCGCGCCGTGAACGTATAGGTTCCCTTCAGCCGCGCGATCTCCGCCGTGAAGAGCCGCTCGCGCGAGCCGCCGGAGTCCGGGATGACGCTGAGCCACCGCCGCGCGGCATTGATCTGGAGCGCGAGATGGTCCGTCGGCCGCACCGTCGCGCCGAAAGTGAGGTCCGCGCCCCGGCCCGTGCGGGAGTTCGCGAAATCGACCTCCTCGCCCAGGTAGCCGATGAACGAGACGTCCGTCACGGCGCGCGAGGGCGTGAACCGGATCTCAACGCGGGCCCGGCGGCGCGGCAGGTTTTTGTCGCCGCTGCGCACCTTGTCGAAGAGGGCCCGGACCCGGACGAAGCCGTTGAACCGCGTGTCCATCCCGACGCCGGGCGAGATGTCTCGGAAGATGAGGTTGTGCTCCCGGTCGGAGGAATAGTCCGCGACGAAGAACGTCCTCAGGCGGGAGACGAACCCCTGCGGCCGGAAGGTGTAGCCCCCCTCTGCGAAGTTGCGCCGGTAGCCGACCTGCGGCACGAACCCGTCGTCCGCCCGGAAGGCGTCGCCGAAGTCCTTGTACTCGGTGAACCAGTCCCACCGCCGGTCGGTGTGCTGGTACCAGATGTCCGCGGCGTGCGAGTCGAGCCTGCGCCCGTCCCACTCCGCCGCCAGGTCCGGGGCGTTCGGCGTGCGCGTGTTGCTGAGCAGCAACTGCCCCGTGACGGTCTCGCGCTCGTTGGGCCGCCACTGGAAATCCGGACCGTAGACGCGATTGAATCCTCCGCCGCGGACCTCGCGGTCCGTCGCGAGGAAGCTGACGAACGACCGGCCGATGTCGTGGCGCAGCCGCCCGACGCCGACGAACGACTCGAAGTCCTGGTCCGCGAAGTCCGAGCCGTTCGGCCCGGGGAGGATGACCAGCCCGCCGCCGCGGTCCTCCGCGACGAGCGCCGTGTAGCCGGTGTCGCCGATCTTGCCCGTCGCGCGGACGCCCCACCTCGGAGACGTGATGCTGCGCGTGTAGACGGCCTGGATCGGCGACGAGAAGAGCTCGATGCCCTCGAGGAAGAAGGGGCGTTTCTCCGGGAAGAAGAGCGCGAACCGCTCGTTGACGCCGATCTGCGCGACGTCGGATTCCACTTGGGAGAAGTCGGGGTTCAGGGTCGCGTCGATGGCCGTGTTCTCGTTGGGCGTCCACTTCGCGTCGACGCCCCCGTCTCCGCGGATGGGGCGGTTCACGAACGGAGTTCCCGGATCGCCGCGCGGCGCTCCCTCCTCCTTGAGCGTCCCGTACGGGGCGACGACGAGATGCCCTCCGGAGGGAAGATGCTCGAGGCCCGTCAGGGGCACCAGGTGGCATATGAAGCAGCTCGACCCTCGCGGCAGCTTCGTCGTGAAGAGCTGGTAGCGGAACTCGCGCGGATAGTTGCGATAGAGCATGACCGCCCACGTCTGCGGGTCCCCCTTCGGGTAGCGCAGCGAGGAGAACGGCACCCGCATCTCGAGCACCCAGCCGTCCTTCGTGATCTTCGCCGCCGAATCCCAATAGAGATCCGGCGAGCTGTCCTCCCCGCTGAAGTCGTCGCTCACCGCGTCGTACTGGATTCCCCGCGGGTTGACGAGAAGGAGCAGGCCCGTGCGGCCGTCGTTGCGCGGGTTGATGATGACGCCGCCGTAGTCGAGCGCGCTGCCGATGTTGTCCCGGTCCGCGAAGGGCGCCCGAATCCGCGCGGGGTCCGGGTCGGCGAACTCCATCGCCGCATAGAAGAACCGATCGTCGTACGTCAGGTACCCGACGTTCTTCACCTTCGGGGTCACGTTGTCGCCGGGGTTCGTCTCGTACCAGGTGTCGAGCCGCAGCGCGCCCTGCCATCCGGGATCGGAGAGGTCTCCGTCGATCGTGATCGGCCCGGCGGCCCGGGAGATCCGGACCGGGACCTTCTCCGTCTCCTCGGCGCGGAGGGCGGATGCCGCAAATCCCAGGGCGAGCAGGTAGAGGAGGACCAGGAACACGAGCTTCCGCCCCTTCGTCGCCACGCTGTTTAAGACGTACGACACGCGGGAAAGTTAGGACGGTCTACGAAACTTTTCGCAGTTGCGCCAGAATGGCACGCAGTTCCCGGGGAAGAGGCCGAAGGGGCCGCGGAAGAAGGAGCCGGTCAGGGAACGCGGAGCAGCACGACCTTCGAGGCGGCGGCCCGCGCGGCGGCGCTCTCCAGGGATTTCCAGGCGGCGAGGTCCGCCAGGGGGATGGCCACCTTCTTCGTCTCGTAGGGGGAGCGCGTGGGGTCAGTCGTGCATATCGGCCTTATTCGGTGAACAGAACGCTACGTCGAGCGGAGAGGACGCTCCAGGGCGCGGCCGTGCTTGGCCGCCGGGCTACCGCATGGCTTCCATGGGAGAGAGGCGAGCGGCGCGAATCGCCGGGTACAGCCCGAACGTCAACGCCAGGGCGAGGGCGATCGCCCACGCGACGACCAGGCCGACCGGGTTGACGACGAGGCCGTAGGGAAACTTCGAGGAGAGCGCGGTGCAGAGAGCGGCGCCGAAGAAGGTGCCGACGGAGGCGCCCACCGCCGCCAGCACGCACGCCTCGAGGAGAAACTGCACGAAGACTTCGCCGTCGGACGCGCCCATCGCCTTGCGGAGCCCGATCTCGTAACGGCGGTCGGAGAAGGAGATGAGCATCACGGAGAGAACGCCGACCCCGCCGACGAGCAGGACCGTTCCCGCGAGGCTCATCAGCACGACGGTCCAGCCGTGCATCTGCTTGAGGAAGTTCTGCCACGAGCGGGCGCCTTCCGCTTCGAGGTCGACGATCTCGATGTCCTCGATCCCGTGGTGTGCCTGCCGCGTCCGGCCGAGGAGCATCGCGGAGATCTCGCCCAGGTCGCGCTTCGACTTCAGCTTGACCGCGACCTGAGCCAGCTTGTGCTCGGGGTCCATGCGATCCATGTAGGTCGGCAGCGGAATCAGCATTCCGTTCGCGTCGTACCAGTTCTCGTCGGAGAAGAGCTGCCCCGGCGCCTGTACGCCGACGATGCGGAAGGGGATGCCTTCGACGGTGACGTCCCGACCGACGGGGTCCGAGCCTCCGAAGAGCTTCGAGGCGAGCGTCGCCCCGACGACGGCGACGGTCGAGCGGCGGCGCTCGTCGTCCTCCGTGATCCCGCGGCCGAGGCCGATCGGCCGGTTCATCAGGCTGGCGTACTCGTGCGTCACGCCCATCACGAACATCCGCTCGCTTCCGCCGGCGATGCGCACGGCCGACGTCTTCTGGGCGCGCGGGATGAACCCGATCACCTTCGGGTTGGGGGCGGCGATCCGGGACAGGTCCTCGTACCGGAGGCCGGGGCTCATCGCGAACCGCTTCTGCTCCTCCGTCGTCTCCGGACTCTTCGGCGCCACCATGACGGTCCCGTCCCAGCTCATGCCCGCGAAGCCCGTGGCGATGCGGTCCATGACGCCATCCAGGACCGACGTCATCACGACCAGCGCGAAGACCCCCAGCATCAGGAGCGTCAGGGTGAGCGTTGACCGCAGCTTGTGGGCCCAGAGCTCGACGAAGCCTCCCCGGATCACCTCTCCGTAGAGCCCGATGTGCGCGCGGACCGACAGGGGCCGCCGCGGCCGGCGAGGCGCGGCGTCGTACGGGATCCGCACCGCGTTCGACACGGTTTCGTTCACGGGCGGCCACCGCAGCGCTCACTCATAGCGCAGCGCCTCCATGGGAGAAAGACGGCTCGCCTTCCAGGCGGGGAAGAGCGCGAACACGAACCCGAAGGCGGTGGCCATGAAATAGGCCCAGAAGAAGCTCTTCGGCTGCATCCACAGGGGTACGCCGAGGGACGCCGTGATGATCTTGGAGAACGCGACGCCGAGGAGAAACCCGACGAGGCTGCCGAGCCCCGTCAGCATGAGGGCCTCCGTCATGAACTCCTTGAAGATCTCCCGGCCCGACGCTCCGATCGCCATCTTCACGCCCACTTCCCGCACGCGCTCCTTGAGAGTGGCCATCTGGATGTTGACGTTCACCATCCCGCCGCCGATCAACGAGAGCACTCCGGAGAGCATGAAGATCAGGTCGTAGACGTCGCCCTGGCTGCGTTGCTTCTTGACGCGCGCCGCCACGTCGTCCAGGCGAAAGTCCTCCTGCTGCCGGTGGTTCGATTTGAGCATTCCGGAGAGGCTCTTCGAAAAAACCGCCATCGCGTCGAGGTTCCGGATTCGGAACGTCACGCGGTCGAGCCGCTGGTACCGGTCGCCCTGGAAGCGGCTCGCCACGAGCGTGGCCGGGAGCGCGACGATGCGATTGCGGCGCCGCAGGATGTTGCGCTGCGATTCGCGGAAGCGAAAGACCCGCTCGCGTAGGACGCCGACGACCTGGACCGGAACGTCCCCGACGCGGAGCGTCTTGCCGAGCGCGTCACCGTCCGGAAAAAACGTCTCGACGGCCTCGCTGCCTAGGATCGCGACGGGAGAGCCGTTGGCGAGGTCGTCGTCGGTGAACGGCCGCCCGCGCGCCATGGAGTACCAGTCGGTCGGCAGGTAGTCCCCTCCGATCCCCGTGACGGGGCGTTCCTGGTCGGCGTAGGCGGACCGCACCCGGGCGCGCGCGAACTTCTGCTGGCTGACGCCCGACACCGCCTTCTGGTCGAGCTCCCCGCCCTCTTCCGCGTCGTTGCGGCGCAGGCCGAGGTTCGCCGTCTGCAGCGCCGTCGGCCGGCCTTCCTTGATGACGGCCGAGGGCTGCACGTTCAGCTTGTCGAGCCCCCCCAGCCGCACGTACAGCTCGTCGGAGCGCTTGCGCTGGCTGTCGGAGATCGAGAATCCGCCGAGCACCGCCGCGACGCCGAGCATCACGCCCAGGGCCTGAAGCGTCGCCCGGCCGAGGTTCTCGCGGATCTCGACCCACGAGTTGCGCAGCCGCTCGGTGAACGCCCCGGTCAGCACGCGTCACCTCGCCTTCACGCTGCCTCAGCGCGGTGGATCAGCCCGTCGTGGATTTCGATCTGTCGCCCCGCGAGAGCCGCGATTGAGAGGTCGTGCGTGACGATG
This sequence comes from Thermoanaerobaculia bacterium, assembly GCA_038329555.1. GTDB lineage: Bacteria > Acidobacteriota > Thermoanaerobaculia > UBA5066 > Gp7-AA6 > JALYUA01. The sequence goes on along the minus strand of JBBQNC010000085.1, from coordinate 1,257 downwards.
ACGATCGTGTTGCCCTGGCGATGGAGGTCGGAGAAGAGCTGCAGGACTTCCTGGCCGGTGTGCGAGTCGAGCGCCCCGGTCGGCTCGTCGGCGAGGAGGAGCGACGGCCGGTTGGCGTGGGCGCGCGCGACAGCGACCCGCTGCCGCTGCCCGCCGGAGAGCGCCGCGGGAAGCACCTTCGCCTTTTCCGGAATCCCGACCTTCTCGAGGAGCTCCAGCGCCCGCGCCCGCCGCTCCCGCTTGGCGATGCCCGCATAGAGCATGGGAAGCTCGACGTTGCGCACGACCGACGCCTTCGGAAGCAGGTTGTACTGCTGGAAGACGAAGCCGATCTTCTCGTTGCGGATGTGCGCGAGCTCCGTCCCCGAAAGCCCGTCGACACGCTCGCCTTCGAGCAAGTAGCTGCCGGCGGTGGGGGAATCGAGGCAGCCCAGGATCGACATCAGGGTCGACTTGCCGGAGCCCGAAGGCCCGATGAGCGCGATGAACTCGCCGCGCTCGACCTCGATGTCGATCCCGCGCAACGCGTGGACGGCGACGCCGTTGGTGCCGTAGGTCTTCGTCAGGCCGCGGGTTTCGATGATGGGCATGAGTTGTGAGTTATGAGTTTTGAGTTGAGTTGTCAGTCGACGGTTAGTCGTTGTCGTCGTCCTTCTCGACCTTCTTCTTCGTCGGGTCTTCGAGGGCGACCTGCTGGCCGGCCCTGAGGCCGGAGAGGATCTCGACGCGCTCGAGCGTCGCGACGCCCGCGGAGACCGGGGTGACGTCGAAGTAGTCCTTCCAGTGGTCCGAGAGCCAGATGAACTTGTTGCGCCCCGAGAGGCCTTCCTTCGCGGCCGCGAGCTGCTGCGGCTTCAAGCCGTCCTTCAGTCGGTACGCGATCGTCTGGCCGTCCCGCTTCTGCAGCGCCTCGAGCGGGATCGAGATCGCCTTGCCGCGGCGCTCGCCCAGGATCTCGACGTTCGCGCTCATCCCCGTCTTGTAGGAATCGGAGAGCTCCGACGGGGTCACCTCGACCTTGAAGACCTTGATCTTCTCGACGAGCTCCGCGGCCGGAGAGACGAACGTGACCTTGCCGTTGAAGATTTTCTGCGGGTAGGCGTCGAGCGTGATGCGGACCGGCTGCGCGACGTGAACCTTCGCAATGTCGACCTCGTTCAGGTTCACCCGGATGAGCAGGGACTTCAGATCCGCCACAGTGAAGAGGACCGTCCCCGCATTGAAGGACGAGACTCCGGACGTGACGGTCTCGCCGAG
>JBBQNC010000084.1:0-11741 GCA_038329555.1 Thermoanaerobaculia bacterium | reverse complement strand
AGATTCCGAAGGCGCTCCGCGAAGAATGCCTCGAGGTCCCGGAGGATCCCGCCCTCGTCGATCGCAACGGAGGCCGCATAGAGCGAAATCGCCTTCCTGACCACCGGCCTCCAGTCGAGCCGCCAGCGGCGCGATACGGCGATCGACACGAGCCCGAAGGCGGCGCGGCGCAGGCCGTAGGGATCTTTCGAGCCGGTCGGCACCAGCCCGATCGAGAAGAGACCCACCAGGGTGTCGAACCGGTCGGCGACGGAAAGGATGGCGCCCGCGGCCTCTCGCGGCGGATCGTCGGTCGCCGACGTCGGGCGATAGTGGTCGTAGATCGCCTTCCAGACGGAATCCGGCTGGCCCTCGCGCCTCGCGTAGATCCCGCCGACCACACCCTGCAGATCCGTGAACTCTTTGACCATGAGGGTCGTCAGATCCACCTTGGAGAGCCGGGCGGCGACGAGCAGCGGGTCGACGAGGTCCGGCCGTCCCACGACGTGCGCGATCGTCTCCGACAGCTCCTGGAGCCGGCCGGTCTTCTGACGGTAATCCCCCAGGCGATCCTGAAAAGTCAGGCGCGAGAGCTGGTCGAGCCGTGAGTCGAGGGGCTCGCGAACGTCCGTCTCGTAGAAGAATCGGGCGTCGGCGAGCCGCGCGTTCAGGACCCACTCCGTGCCCTTGGCGATCAGCCCGCGGCGATCCTCGTCGTTGTCCATCACCGCAACGAAGTGTGGGAGCAGCCCCGAGGGCCCGCGCACCGGGAGGTACTTCTGATGCGTGCGCATCGCCGTCGTCGTGATCTCCTCCGGAAGCTCCAGGAACTCGGGCGAAAAGGCGCCGCGCACGGCCCCCGGCCACTCGACGAGGTCCGCGAGGGTCGCGACGAGATCCGCGTCGGATTCGATCGAGCCGCCGACCTCCCGAGCCATCCGCCGCGCAGCCTCCAGGATCGTGATGCGGCGCGTCTCTCCGTCCGGCTCGACGTGGGCCGCCCGGAGCTTCTCCAGGTAGTCCTCGGGCCCGCTCACCGCCAGTGCGCCCTCCGAGAGAATCCGATGGCCCGTCGTCGTCGTTCCCGACGGGACGCCGAAGAGCTCCATCGGGACGACGCGCCCGCCGTAGAGTGCGAGCAATCCGCGGACGGGCCGCACGAAGACGTGCTCCCCCGCTCCCCAGCGCATGGTCTTCGGGAAGGAGAGCCCGGTGATCACCCCGGGCAGGACGTCTGCGATCACGTCGGGCGTCCCGCGCCCGCCGACCGTCCGTCGGGCGGCCACCGTCGGCCCCCGCGGAGAATCGACGACGACGAGCGCGCCGACGTCGACCTGCTGGGCGCGGGCGAACCCTTCCGCGGCGCGGGTCGGCTTTCCCTCCCGATCGAAGGCGGCCGCGGCCGGCGGCCCGAGAACTTCCGTCTGGCGATCCTCCTGGCGATCCGGCAGCCCGTGCAGCCACAGGATGAGACGCCTCGGCGTCGCCAGGGCCCTCCCCTCCTGCGCCACGAGGCCCTCTTCCGCGAGAGCCTCCTTCGCGCGGCGCAGCAGGTCGAGTCGGGCCCCCCCGAGCGCCGCGGCGGGGATCTCTTCCGTGCGGATCTCGAGAAGAAAATCGGCGCGGCTCATCGTCGCGCTCACGGATGACGCGTCGCGGAACGGCGCGGGGGAGCAGCGACGCCGGTCAGAGACGTCGATTTCGGTTCACCCTCACGCTTCACGCGGCTCTCGGCTGGCTCGGGTCTTTCGGGTCCGTCGGTTTCACTGCGCGGCCGCGGGCTCGGGCTCGGGCACGGCGCTCCCGGAACCCTCCCGTCGCGCCACGGAGGCCCGCGCGCACGCGCAGGCCAGATCTCGAACGCGGCGGATGAAGCCGACCCGGTCGGTCGCGGAAACGGCGCCCCGGGCGTCCAGGATGTTGAACTGGTGCGAGCAGCCCAGCGTCGCCTCGTACGCGGGGAGCACGAGCCCGGCATCGAGAGCGCGGCGCGCCTCCCGCTCCGACCGGTCGAACACCATCATCGCGAACTCCGGATCCGCGACCTCGAACCCGTAGCGCGACAGCTCCACCTCGTCCTGGCGGCGCACTTCCCCGTAGGTGCGGTCGTCGCTCCACGGGACGTCGAACACCGAATCGAGCTTGTTCAGGAACATGGCGATGCGCTCGAGCCCGTAGGTGATCTCCGCCGTGACGGGAGCGAGGTCGATGCCGCCGGCCTGCTGGAAGTACGTGAACTGCGTGATCTCCATCCCGTCCATCAGCACCTGCCAGCCGACGCCCCACGCGCCCAGGGTCGGGGATTCCCAGTTGTCCTCTTCGAATCGGACATCGTGGTCCCGGAGAACGACGCCCAGACGCTCGAGGCTCCGCAGGTAGACGTCCTGGACGTCGTCCGGCGAAGGCTTCAGGACGACCTGGAGCTGGAGGTGCTTACCGAGCCGGAAGGGATTCTCCCCGTAACGGCCGTCCGCCGGGCGGCGGGACGGCTGGACGTATGCGCAGCGCCAGGTATCGGGACCGAGGACCTTCAGAAACGTCGCCGGATGCATCGTCCCGGCTCCCATCGGAAGATCGTAGGGCTGCTCGATCAGGCAGCCCTCGCCTCCCCAGAAGGCGGTGAGATCGCCGATCAACTTCTGAAGCGTGAGCATTTCGGCCAGTTTATCGCAGCGTCGGTCGAATCGGAGACGACCCGCTTCGCTTCCCCCGAGAGTCTGGGCGTCAGCCGCCTTCCGTCCCACGGACTTCGGCCAGCACGCGCTGCGACTTCAGCTCGTGTCCCAGAAAATGGCGCCGTGCGCGACGCGCCACCTGAAACACTTCCGAGAGCCCCTCGGGACCGATGGCCGGGTCGAGTGGCGCCGACAGAACCTTTCGGAGCGCTTCGCGGCCCGCCGGGGAAAGACGGAGCGCCTCGCCGTGCCGGCACTCCGAATGGACGAAGCCCGGGCGCGACTCATCGAAGACGAGGGGCGAGAGCTGGTCGAGCGGGCCGCCGCAGACGGCGCATTCGTTCGGGCTCGGAAAGAGCCCCGAGAGCTTCAGGATCCAGACATCGAAATAGGTCGAGACCGACGCGGGCGCGGCCCCCGCGAACAGCGCGTCGAGCGCGTGCCGGGCCAGCCTGTAGAACGGCTCCGCGGGCTCGGAGTCGGACACGAACGCCTGGAGGCTTTCCGCCAGAGTCGAGAGGAGGAGCGCGCGGTCGAGCTCGCTCGCGAGCGGAAACGAGGAGCGAAGCACGTCGGCCGAGTCGATGGAGACGAGCTCCCGCCCCTCCTTCTCGAAGTAGAGAACCCGGACCTCGGTCATCGGCTCCAGGGCGCCCGAGAATGCGCTGCGCGGGCCGCGGGCGCCCCGGGCGACGCCCCGCTTCTTGCCGGAATCGCGCGTCAGAAACGACACGATCCGATCCCTCTCCCTCAGCGGATACGTGCCGAGCACGAACGCGTCCGAGGCGAAGTGTCGCACGGCCCGATTATGATGGGCCGCGCGTGGACGGGCGCGAGAAATGATTCGGAAAATTCATCGATTTACCGAATAAAAAATGGACCACAAAAAAAATACCAGAATTTCTTCAGGCGTCCGGACGCTCGGATGGGCCTCCCTGCTCACGGACGTCGCCTCCGACATGATCTATCCGCTCCTGCCGGACTTCCTGACGCGCACGCTCGGCGCGGGGCCCGTCACCCTCGGGCTGATCGAAGGGGTCGCGGAGTCGACCGCTTCCGTCACCAAGATGATCTCTGGATGGTGGTCGGACCGCGTCCGGCGGCGCAAGCCCCTCGTCGTCGCCGGATACTCGATCGCCGCCGTCGCGCGTCCCCTGGTCGGCATGGCGACCGGGTGGGGCCACGTACTCGCGATCCGCTTCGCGGACCGCGTCGGAAAGGGAATCCGAACGGCTCCCCGGGACGCGCTGATCGCGGACCTCACGCCGGCGGCGGACCGCGCGCGGGCCTTCGGCCTTCAACGCGCGATGGACAACGCCGGGGCGGTCGTCGGACCGCTCCTGGCGGCGGCGCTCTTGAAGATCCTCGCGGGAGGCGAGAGAACGGTCTTCCTGCTCGCTTTCTTTCCCGGTCTGCTCGCGGTTGCATTGATCGTCTGGCGCGTGCGGGAGCCGCGCGTCCCGGACCCCGCACCCCGCTCCCCCCTTTCCGAGCCCGCCGACCCGTCTGCGAAGCTTCCCGCGAGCTTCTGGACGGTGACGGCGATCTTCATCCTCTTCACGCTGGCGAACTCGACCGACGCCTTCCTGCTCCTGCGAGCGCGCGACTGCGGAGTGCCCCTCTGGCAGATCCCTCTCCTCTGGGCCTTCTTCCATGCCGTCAAGGCCGCGGCCGGGGTTCCTGGCGGAGCTCTCGCGGACCGGATCGGGCGCGTTCCCGCGGTCGCCGCCGGCTGGGCGATTTACGTCGGCGCCTACGCCGGTTTCGCGTACGTCCAGAGAGCCTCGTCTCTCTGGGCGCTCTTCGCCGTGTACGGCCTCTTCTTTGCGTTGACCGAGGGAGCGGAGCGGGCGCTGGTCGCTGAGCTCGTAGGCTCGCGCCTTCGCGGCCGGGCATTCGGCATTTTTCACGGCTGCATCGGCGCGGCCGCCCTCCCCGCCTCGGTCCTGTTCGGAATCTGGTGGAGCGCCTTCGGCGCGCGCGTCGCCTTCCTGATCGGAGCGGCGCTCGCGGCGAGCGCCCTCGTCGCGCTCCTCGCCGCGAGATCCCGTCTCCATCCGGCCGGAGAGGTCCGAACGTGAGGGACAGCCACGGCGGAAGATCGACGGCGCCCGGGCCGCCGGCAGCAACCCGAAGCGACGCAGGCCGGAGCGTCGCCGCAGTCGTCGTGCACTTCGGCTCGTGGGAACCGACCCGCCGGTGCGTGGCGTCACTGCGACGCACGGCGCCCGACGCCTCCGTGCTCGTCGTCGACAACGACCCCGTCTCGCAGGCACCCGACGATCTCGGTGTGCGGATCGTGAAGGCAGCCGGCAACGTCGGTTATGGCGCCGGATGCAACCTGGGAGCCGCGCACGCCGCCGGCGATCTCCTCCTCTTCGCGAACAACGACGTCGAGATCCTGCCGGGGACGGTGGCCCGGCTTCGAGAGACGGTGCTCTCGGACGATCGGTACGCCGCCGCGGGTCCCCGGTTTCTCGACGCCGCCGGGCGGCCGCGCCGGTCGATTCGCCTCGCGCCGAGGCCCTGGCGGGTCGTCTGCGAAAACCTGATGCTCCCCCGCCTGTTTCCCTTCGTCCCGCTCTTCCGCGGACACCACACGGCCTTCGCCCCCGAGGGAAGACCGAGGCCGGCGGAGACGCTCCTCGGCGCGCTTTTCCTGATCCGACGCGCCGCCTTCAAGGACGTCGGCGGGTTCGACGAGTCCTATTTTTTCTACGCGGAGGAGTCCGACCTCTTCGCACGGCTCGCGCTCGGCGGCTGGCGACTGGCCTACGACCCGCTCGCCCGCGCGGTCCACCACGAGGGGCTCGCGAGCCGTTCCTTTCCCCAGGCGACCCTCGACCGCTGGCTCCACGAGGGTCTGCGCCGGTACGCCCGGAGGTTTCACGGCGACTCCGGAGAGCGCCGGACTCTCGTCGCCCTGCGCGCCGGAGCGGGGATTCGGTGGGCGCTCTCCTTCGTCCCCGGAGTCCCCGGCCGGCGCGAGCGCCGCAGGCGCTACGGCGACATCCTCCGGCTCCACCGAGCCTGGCGACACCCGACCGCTGCGGCGCAGGGAAACCCATGACGGAACGCCTGGCCGTCGTCATCCCCACGCGGAACCGGTGGGCCATCCTCGACCGGACCCTGGCGGCGCTCGACGCCCAGACCCCGGCCGCGCGCCCCTTCGAGGTGATCGTCGTCGACGACGGGTCTTCGGACGAGACCCCGCGTCGCCTGGGCGAAGCGGTGCCCCGCTCCTTTTCATTTCGGGCGCTTCGGCTCTCCGGACGCGGGCCCGCGACGGCGCGCAACGCGGGGATCGCGCTCACGTCCGCGCCCCGCGTTCTCCTCCTGGGTGACGACACCCTGCCGAGGCCCGACGCCCTCGCTCGACACCTCGAAGGCGGTGTGGACACCGGCCTTCAGGGATACATCGAGTGGCATCCCGAAGAAGAGATCACGCCCTTCATGCGCTTCCTCGCTCCGGCGGGTCCGCAGTTCTACTTCATGGACCTGGTCCCCGGCGGGGCGCTTCCCTACACCGCCGTCCTCGGATCGAACCTTTCCGCGCCCACGCGCTGGTTTCGAGAGGAGCCCTTCGACGAGGGGTTTCCCGCCGCGGCGTTCGAGGACACCGAGCTCGCGTACCGGTGGCGCGGCCGGGGCTGGAAGACGCACTACGCTCCCGGCGCGGTCTGCTGGCACAGCCACCGGTACGACGAGATCGAGCCGGTCCTCATCCGCCAGCGCGTCGCGGGAGAATCCGCCCGTTACGCGGTCCGCAAGCACCCCGGGCTCCTCGGACCGACGGTGCTCCAGCCGCTCGCCGTCGGGATCGCCCGCGCCGCCGTCGCGGGGCTCAGGGGCCGGCGAAAGGAGGACGACTGGGACGCTCGCACGCGTCTGGCGTTCTTCCGCGGATGCTTCGGACGACGGCGAGGCGCAGCGTGAGCGAGCCGGCTCCCACCGTGCCGGACTGGACGCGGGGCGGGGCCTCCATCCTCGCGGGGCGAACGGGGGACGCGCTCCTTCGCCTCGGCCTCTTCGCCGCCACCGCGCGAGTGCTCACGCCCTCGGAGTTTTCGGTCTACGCGCTCGTCACGGCGGCGCTCGGGACGCTGCAGAACGTCCTCGCCTTCGGAGGCCCAAGAACGGCGGCGTACTTTCAGACCCGGGCACCTCGTTCGGCCGTGGCCGGCTGGCTGCTCACGGTGGCGGGAACGGCATCGGTCGGTCTGCTCGCGGTTCTGGCGCTCGTCCCCGCCGCGCGGCGCGCTCTGTTCCCCGAGATTTCCGCGCCGCTTCTCCTGCTCGGCCTGCTTCCGCTTCCCGCCCTTCTCCTCGCGGACTCGTTTTCCGCGATGCTCCTCGCCGAACGGAGAGAGCGCGTCTACGGACGGTTCCTCTGGCTTCGCAGCGCCGCGACCGGCGCGGTCCTCGGAACCTCGCTGCTCACCTCGAAACGGCTCGAGTGGCTCCTCGCGGGGCGGCTCCTGGTGAGCATCTTCATCCTCCTCGCGATCGTTCGCGTGCTCGACCTGCGGCCCTCCGTCCGGGGACTGCGCGGGCTCGCGCCCGCGGCGGCGCGATTCGCGCTCCCCCTGGCGGGCTCGGGCGCGATCGGATCCACGCATCGCCGGGCCGACGTCTTCCTGATGTCGGCGCTCGGACAGACGTCGCAGATCGGCCCGTACGCCGTGGCCTATGCGCTCGGAGAAGCGTTCTGGACGATCACCGATTCGCTCGAGGCGGCGCTCTTCGTCGATCTGGCGCGCCACGACGAGGCGCGCGCGCGACGGGAAGCCCTCCGGGCCGTACGGCTGTCCGCGGCGATCTCCGTCGCCGCGCTGGGGCTCGGGCTTCCCGGCGGCCTCCTGATCCTCCGGTGGTTCTTCACGGATCGCTATCCGGCGGCCCCGGCGCTCTTCCCCTGGATCTTCGTCGCCGCGGTCCTGTCGGGACTCAGCCGGCCCCTGTCCGCGTACCTCGTCTCGCGCGGGCTCGGGAAGACGGTCCTGGTCCGCCAGATCCTGTCGACGTCGGTCAACCTGACCCTGTGCGCGCTCTGGATCCCGACCGAGGGCGCGCTCGGCGCCGCGAGGGCGACGTTCGTCAGCTACGTCCTGGGGACCCTGTTGATCACTTTCATCTTCGCGCGAACGCGAAGGCGGGACGCGTGAGGATCTCGGTCGTGGTTCCCGTGCGCGACGACCCGCGGGTCGACGACCTGCTCGAATCTCTCGCCGCGCAGCGAGACGCTCCGCCCTGGGAGCTTCTCCTCGCGCTCGACGGATCGACCCGCGCGCCGCGGATTCCCGCGAGCCTTCCCGTCCGGCTCCTTGCGCTGCCGCCGCGCGGCCCTTATGGCGCGCGCAACGCCGCCGGGGACGAGGCTCTCGGAGCCATCCTCCTGTTCACGGACTCGGATTGTCTCTGCCCGCCGGACTGGGTCGCCTTCGCGGATCGGGCCTTCCGGGACCCCTCTCTCGAGGCCCTGCAGGGAAAGTCTTCGGCCGCCTCCCCCTCGCGGCTCTCGCGTCGGATTCAGACGGAGTACGAAGCGTACGTCCGGAGCCACGCCGGGAGCGGATATCGCAGCTTCTGCAACACCCGGAACTTCGCCTTCCGGCGGGAGCTCTTCCGGCGGGAGCGTTTCCCCGAGAGTTTTCCTCGCGGCGGCGACGGAATGTACGGGCGCCTTCTCGCGTCGCGAGGCGTCTTCATCCGCTATGCCCCGGACTGGTCGGTGATCCACCGCCATCCCACGAGCCCACTCGTCTATGCGAACCAGGTCTTTCGCCAGGGCCGAGACGGCGCGCGCTGGCGACACGCGACGGGTGTTGACCTGTTCGGCAAGGAACCGGAACGCGGAGGACCGGGCCGCTGGCTGCGCGAGCGCACGCAGGGCTCGTCGATCCTCGCCACGACGGCCGCCTACTCTCTTCTCGCCCTCTCCGCGGCGCTCGGCGTCGCCGGCGCGCTCCTGCCCGGGGAACCCGGACGGCGGGCGTTCCACCGATCGTCGCGCGCAGCGCACCTGGCCGGCCGGGTGACGGCGGAAGCGCGAGGCGAAGACGGGTGACCGGTGAGGGGGGAAGGATGACGGGCCGAGGGACCGCCGCGGATGGATCGGAAGTTTCACACCTGATACGCTCTCGAGCGCCATGGGACCCGTCTGGAGGCTCATCCGCGGCGAAAAAGACATGTGCCACCGATGCGGGAAGGAGATCGTCGACTTCCCCGCCGTCGGACATGTCGTCGACTTCACCTTCCACCCGGACGAGAAGTACTGCTGGGAGGATTACCGGTACCTCCAGGGGTTCATCGACGAGATCTCGCCGGAATCGCAAAGCCCCTTCCAGCCCGTGACGAAGCCCGCGATTCCGTGAGCGGATTCCCCTCGTTTCGCGGGTCCGACCTCGCTCCGATCGCAGAGAAGGTCGCGTCGGGCGAGCGGCTGACGTTCGACGACGGCGTCTGCCTCTTCGCGACCCGGGATCTCCTCGGGCTCGGGAGGCTGGCGAACCACGTCCGGGAAGCGCGGCACGGCAACGTCGCGTACTACAACGTCAACCGGTATCTGAATCCGACCAACCTCTGCTGGGTCGACTGCGCGCTTTGCGCGTGGGCCAAAAAGGTCAACGAGCCGGGCGGTTACGAGATGGCCGTCGAGGAGTGTCTCGAGGAGGCGGGAAAAGGCTATTCGGAGGCGGTGACCGAGTTCCACATCGTGGGGGGGCTGCACCCGACCTGGCCGTTCGAGTACTACACGGGGCTCCTTCGGGCTTTGAAGGGACGGTTTCCCGGCGTGCACCTGAAAGCGTGGACGATGGTCGAGCTCGAGTGGATCGCGCGCGTCGGAAAGCGATCGATCGCCGAAACCATCGGCGAGCTCAAGGCAGCCGGCATGGACTCGTGCCCGGGCGGCGGCGCCGAGATCTTCGAGAGGCGCGTTCGCGACGTCATATGCCGGAACAAGATCTCGGGAGAGCAGTGGCTGGAGATCGCCCGCGAGTGCCATCTCCAGGGTGTCCGCACCAACGCCACCATTCTGTACGGGAGCGTCGAGACCCCCGAAGACCGGGTCGACCACTTCCTGCGCCTCCGCGCCCTCCAGGACGAAACGGGCGGGTTCACGGGCCTGATCCCGCTGGCATTCCACCCCGAGAACACGCCCCTCGCCCATCTGCCGGAGACTTCGGGCCGCCTCGACCTGCAGGTGATCGCCGCGGCGCGGCTGTTGCTCGACAACTTCCCGCATATCAAGGCGTACTGGATCCAGATCGGCACGAAGCTCGCTCAGGTCGCGCTGTCGTTCGGCGCGGACGACCTCGTGGGCACAGTCGTCGACGAGACGATCACGCATGCCGCCGGAGCGACGACCGCGTCGGGAATGACCCGGCTGGAGTTCGAGCGGGTGATCCGGGAGTCGGGGCGCGAGCCCTTCGAGCGCGATTCCCGATACCGGCGCGTGGTGCGTCAGGAAAACGGCGCCCTCTTCGTCCCGGCCCTCGCATGATCCGGCGGGCGCTGCCCGCCGGTCTGCTCGCCCTCGCGGCCGGCACCGGCTGTTTCGCCCACCGCTACCGGGAGAATCCCCGCATCGCGACCGTCGAAGGAGACCCCATCGTCGCGATGGAGCCCTCCGACACTTTCCCGAGCGTGGACCATCCCCTGATGGTCCGGCTGCCGCAGCACACGGCTCGGCCCGACGAGGACGACCGCGTCCTGGGGATCGACATCGCGAGCCCGTCTCGCGCATACCCGATTGGCCTGCTCGACCGTTTCGAGGTCGTCAACGACGGGTCGGGCGGCGTCCCGTTCGTCGTCGTGAGGTGTGCGTTGACCGACGTCGCCGCCGCCTGGGACCGCCGCGTCGACGGGCGGACGCTGGCCTTCGAGAGCACGGGCGCCTTGTGGCGCGACACACTGGTCATGAGAGACCGCTCGACGCGAACGTACTGGTCGGCTGCGACGGGCCGGGCGCTTTCCGGGCCTCTCACCGGGCAGCGGCTCCAGGGGATTCCGGCCGTCGTCACCCGCGGCGATCGGTGGGAGGAGGTCCATCCGGACTCGGTCTATCTCGACATGCGCGCCGAGACGTCCTCGCCGATCCTGATGAAGATCTATCGCGTGTCTCCGTGGCAGGGCGTCTCCGGAGCCCGGACGGTCGACCGGCGGCACAAGCCCAAGGAGCGGGTGCTGGCTCTCGAGGCCGGCGGCGAAGTGCTCGCATTCACCTCCAGCGAGGCCGAGGCGCGGGCGCCCTTCGATGCGCGCGTGGGCGGAGAGCGATTCCGCGTCGAGTGGGACTCCGCGCTCGCGGCGCCGCGAGCCTTCGGCCCCGACGGCGCGGAGCGGCCTGTCCTTTCGATGTTCTGGTTCGCCGTGGACCGACACTTCGCTCCGGTCCGCACCCTGGAAGAGCCCGCCCCGGCCGGTGGCGCGCCGGGCGGCCGCCGGAAGCCGTGACGCGGGCGGCGGGCGCTTCCGGACAATTCCCGGACGCCGCGGCGGGCGTGCCCGAAGTCTCGATCATCGTCCCGGTGAAGGACGATCCCGGAATCCATGCCGTGGTCGCGTCGCTCGTGAGCGGCCGCCCGGGCCGCCTGGAAGTCCTCGTCGCCGACGACGGCGCGCCGGGGAGCCTCGCGGAGGTCGCCGGCGCGCGGATGGTGCGCGTTCACGGCCGCAACCCCGGCGCCGCCCGCAACGCGGCTGCGCGCCTGGCACGGGGGCGCATCCTCCTCTTCACCGACGCCGACGTCCTCATTCCTCCCCGTTGGGTCGAAACGGCGCTGGCGGCGTTCGAAGACCCGCTCGTCGAAGCCGTTCAAGGAAACTCGCTGGCGGCGGGAGAGGGAGCCCTCGCGCGGGCCGTCGACCGGGAGTGGAAGCGGTTCGTGGAGAGTCACGCCGGGACGGAACGAACCGATCTCTGCGACACGCGATGCTTCGGGATCCGCCGGAGCGCTTTCGAACGCTTCTCCTTCGATCCCGAGGACCGGTTCTGCGAGGACGCGGCCCTCGGACGCCGGATGTTCGAGGCGGGCGTCTCCATCCGGTTCCTGCCGCACTGGTTCGTCGCGCATCGTCTGAGGC
>JBBQNC010000083.1:0-11781 GCA_038329555.1 Thermoanaerobaculia bacterium | reverse complement strand
GGGAAGCTATGGCTCTTCTCGAGCGTCAGGGGCGGCCAGAGGTCGGGCCGCCCGCGCCGGAATCCCCTCTTGAAGAGAGGGCTCCAACCGCTCCCGCCGATCATCGTGGCCCCCAGGAAAATGGCAGCGTTACGGTGCCCGGCGCGGACGAGGAGCCCGCAGGCGACGAGGGCGGCCGGAATGAGGAACTTCTGACTTCCGAGCCAGGTCACGGTTCGCACGAACCCGTCGCGCCCCCGGCGGTGGAGACGCTGGACGCGGTGGGTGACGCCTCGATCGAGACGCCACAGAGCAGCCAGGAATGTGCTGGGGAGGAGATGGCGCGCCGCTCTCATTTCCGGATCATCTCCCGACAATCTACCGGAATCCGGGGCTTCGAAGTCCGCAGAAAGTAAGGAGTTGCGGGCGTTCGAAGAATTGCGATCACGCTTCACTCCGGCTTCGCCCGCCGGTGATAGCCTCGGTCGCTGCCCATGAGCGAACTCCGTCGGATCGAGGGTGAGGCGACCCGCGACGACCGTCTCGAAGATCGCGCTCTTTATTTCAACCGGGAGATCTCGTGGCTCGCGTTCAACCGCCGCGTTCTCGAGGAGGCTCTCGACCCTGAGTGGCCGCTTCTCGAGCGGCTGAAGTTCCTGTGCATCTTCCACTCCAACCTGGACGAGTTTTTCATGATCCGGGTCTCGGGACTGCACGAGCAGCTCGAGGCGTCGGTTACCGAACGGAGCGCCGACGGCCTCTCCGCCCAGGAGCAGCTCCGCACCATCTGCGAGATCGTGCGGCAGGACGGCGCTCTCGCCGTAGCGACGCTGACTCAGGACGTCCTGCCGAAGCTCGGGGCGGAGGGCGTCCGCATCCTCGCCTGGAGCGGGATCGACGCCGAGCGGCGCCGCGAGCTGACGGCGTACTTCGAGAGCACGGTCTTCCCCATTCTGACGCCCCTGGCGTTCGACCCGGCTCATCCCTTTCCCTTCCTGTCGAACCTCTCGCTCTCCCTCGCGGTGGAGCTCTCGGCGAAGGAGGAGGAGAAGCCGTTCTTCGCCCGCGTCAAGGTCCCCGCCTCGCTGCCGAGGCTCGTTCCCATCCCGGGGTCGGGCGGCAATGACGCGTTCTCGGACTTTCTCCTCCTCGAAGATCTGGTCGAGGCGCATCTGCCGAGCCTCTTTCCCGGCATGAAGATCCGCGGGACGTCCGCGTTTCGAGTCACCCGCGACGCGGACTTCGACCTCCGGGAGGAGGAGGCGGGAGATCTCCTGCGCGTGGTCGCCGAGAACGTCCGGCAGAGGCGCTTCGGAGCCGCGATCCGTCTCGAGGTCGACGCCCGCTGCCCCGAGTCGATCCGCGAGCTGCTGCGCACGCAACTCGAGCTCGATGCCGAGGACCTCTACGAGATCGGCGGTCCGCTCGGGGCCTCCGATCTCCTCGCTCTCCTCCGACTCGACCGTCCCCGTCTGAAGGACGCCGATTTCCTGCCGGCGTCCCGGGCGCTCTTCTCGAATCCCGACGTGGGCTTCGAAGCGATCCGGCAAAAGGACATCCTGCTCCACCATCCCTACGACAGCTTCGACCCCGTCATGCGCTTTCTCGAGGCGTCGGCCGAGGATCCGGACGTCCTCGCGATCAAGATGACTCTCTACCGGACGGGCACCGACTCGCCGATCGTGGCCGCCCTCGCCAGGGCCGCGGAGAACGGCAAGCAGGTGGCCGTCCTCGTCGAGCTCCAGTCGCGCTTCGACGAGGAGAAGAACATCCAGTGGGCGCGCTCCCTCGAGCGGGCCGGCGTCCACGTCGCCTACGGCGTCGAAGGGCTGAAGACGCATGCCAAGATCGCCCTGGTCGTGCGGCGCGAAGGCAGCGTGATGCGGCGCTACGTGCACCTGGGAACGGGAAACTACAACCGGGCGACGTCGCGCGTGTACACGGACCTTGGACTCTTCACGGCGCGCCCGGAGTTCGGGCACGACGCGTCGGAGCTCTTCAACTTCCTGACCGGTTTCTCGAGACGGACAAAGTACAAACGCTTGACGGTCGCGCCGTTCTCGCTCCACGAGAAGATCCTCGCGCTCATCGATCGGGAGGCCGAGAAGGCCCGGCTCGGCCAGCCCTCGGCCATCACGGCCAAGATGAACTCTCTCGTTGATCCGCGCGTGATCCGCGCGCTCTACCGGGCCTCGCGGGCCGGCGTGCCGATCCGGCTCGGCGTGCGCGGCATCTGTTGCCTGCGACCCGGGCTCCCCGGAGTCTCCGAGAGCATCTCGGTGGCGAGCGTCGTCGGACGCTTCCTCGAGCACAGCCGTGCGTTCTCGTTCGGTGTGGGAGACGAGGAGGACGTCTTCATCTCGAGCGCCGACTGGATGCCCCGCAACTTCTTCCGGCGCGTCGAGCTGATGGTGCCGATCCTCGATCCGGAGGCGCGGGAGAAGATCCGCCAGGAGGTCTTCGAGCCCATGGCGGCCGACAACAGCCGAGTCCGGGACCTGCAGAGCGGGGGCGAGTACGTGCGGCGGAACCCCTCGGGAGCTGCCGCCGTCGACGCCCAGCAGTCCCTTCTCGACCGTCTCGCGAGGCGCGGCCTGCGCTCCGTCCCGGAAGAGGATCTCGAAACCCGAGACTAGGCCGCCAGGGGACCCTCAACGCGCTCGCGCACCGGTTCCATGGCGACGATGCCTTCCGGCGGTCGCAGGAGAGTCCGGCGCCCGACGTGGAGGTCCCTCCCCCGCCAGCTCGTGCGCCGCCCGAAGAGCCCCACCCAGAAGAGCGCCGCGACTCCGAAGTCGCGAAGGATCGCGAGACCATAGTCGCCCGCGCGCATCTTCCGGCCCGCGTCGGATGCCAGGCCGCCCTCGATCGCGAGCCGGGCGATCCAGAGGAGAGCCGCGGCGGCCGCGACCTCGGCAGAGCCGCCCGAAAAAGCGAGAGAGAGCACGAACCAGAGCGCCGGGCTCGCCAGGGACTCCGAAGCGTACGACGCTCCCCCGAGACGCTTCCGCAGGATCGCCCAGCGCCGGTGCCGGGCCCACACCGCGCGCAGATTCCGACAGACTTCGGCGGTCTCTACCTCGTCGGCCGAGAGCCGCACCTCGTACCCGGCCGACTCGACGAGCTCCCCCAGGAGGAAGTCTTCCGCGAGAAAGTCGCGGATGCGGGCGAAACCGCCTATCGCGTCGAGAGCCTCTCGGGGCATGAGGATCGACTTTCCCACGACGCACGGCCGGCGCAGGGTCCGCGCGAGGAGCGCCGTCCCGGCGGCGAGGAACCCGTTCAAGTGGAGCGATTCGATCCGGGACGCAACCGTGACGGCGCCCGTCGCCGCGAAGAGGCTGG
Organism: Thermoanaerobaculia bacterium; assembly: GCA_038329555.1. Lineage (GTDB taxonomy): Bacteria > Acidobacteriota > Thermoanaerobaculia > UBA5066 > Gp7-AA6 > JALYUA01. The sequence goes on along the minus strand of JBBQNC010000083.1, from coordinate 8,457 downwards.
AGACGAGCCCGACGCCCGGCTCGGCGAACGCGGAGACCGCCCGCGCGAGGAAGTCGGGCCGGACCCGGACGTTGCCGTCGGAGAAGAGAAGCAACCGGTGGCGGGCCTGGAGCGCGGCCGCCGCGAGCCGGTTGACTTTGGCGTTCAGGCCGGGCTCGCGCCCGTCGACGATGAACGAGGTCCGGATCTCCGGGTGGGCGTCCGAGACGCGTCGCGCGATCGCGAACGCGGGATCGGTCGCCCGCGCGAACGAGAACAGAATCTCGTATTCCGGATAGTCGAGCCGATAGAACGATTCGAGGTTGCGTGCGAGATCGTCGTCGAGACCCGACAGCGGCTTGACGATCGAGACGGGCGGCGCAAAGCCGGGTCGCGCCTCCGGACGCGCTACGCGGCGATGCGCCCGCAGCGCAAACGCGGCTACTCCGAAGGATGCGACGGAGAGAAACAGACCGGCCAGCGCCAGCGCGAGGATCACGCCGTCGCCTCCTCGCTCCCGGTGAGTCGCATCATCCCGATCCCCGTGCCGCGTCTCAACGCCGCGAGGACGCTCTTTTCGGACTTTTCGGCCCGGAGAAGCGTCTTCCATGCGTACAGGTGCTCGGGCCGGTGGAAGTCGCTGTTCGCGATGTGCCGGAGCTTCTCGCGCGACACAACGGGAAAGAGATCCCAACGGCAACCGACCTCCCAGAGATCGACGAGCTTGCCCGCGGTTCGGCGCCGGTTCCAAAGATAGAAGGTGTTCGCGTAGAACTCGCTCATCTCGTGTGGATGACACGCGACGGAGACGGCTCCGCGCGCGCGGATCTCCCCGAGCATCTCGATCGGATCCCCGTCCGCGGAGAGAAACTCGTGCAGGCCGAGCGCCAGGATGTGCACCGAGGTGTCGCGGTGGATGGTGTTTCGCGTCATCTCCGCGCCCGGCAGGACGAGCATCCCCCAAGTTCGCCAGGCGCGGTCCGCTTCGCGGCGGATCTCCGCGATGTACTTTCGAAAGCTGACCGGGTTCAGCGAATGCTGGATCGCGTGCGCGACTTTCCCGAGCGGGTTGTCCTGGTTCACGATGTGGTCCGTGATCGCGATCACGTCGTGTCCGCTCCGGCCGAAGAGGTCGACGACATCGGGCAGCGGCAGAACGCCGTCCGAGTACGTGGTGTGGATGTGAAAGTCACAAAGGAGCATCGTTATGTCCGCCCGAATTGTCGGCCGCCGGCGCGAACCTCTCTCGAGGACCGGGCAGGCGGGCCGTCAAGCCCGCGTGAAGTTCTCGCGAAGGCCAGAGGCGGCGGCGCCCCGCCCGGCGCACCGCGTTACGATCGGGCGTGCCCCCGCCTCAGCCGCCGCCGCTTCCGGCTGCCGGACTCCCCGACTACCACGTCCACACCTTCCGCTGCGGGCATGCGGGAGGCGAGTCCCGCGACTTCGTCCTGCAGGCGATCTCGCGCGGGCTCTCGGAGATCGCGTTCACGGACCACGTGCCGCTCTACTTTCTGCCACTGGACCGGCGCGATCCATCCCTCGCGATGCGGGAGGACCAGTTCGACGGGTACGTCGAGGAAGTCCGGGCTCTGCAGGCCGAGTTCGCCGGGCGCATCCCGGTGCGGTTGGGCCTCGAGGCCGACTACGCCGAGGGGCACGAAGAGGAGCTCGAGACGTGGCTCGCGAGAGCGGACTGGGACCTCGTGCTCGGCTCCGTCCACTGGGTCGCCGGCGGCTGGATCGACGCACCCGGATCCCGCGCCCGGTTCGAGCGGGAGGGCACTGAGGAGCTGTATGCGGAGTACTACCGCCTCCTGGCGAAGGCCGCCGGAACGTCCCTCTTCGACGTTCTGACGCATTTCGATCTCCCGAAAAAGCACGGGCACAGGCCGGCGACTCCCCTCCGCGACGCCGAGGACGCCGCCATCGCCGCGGCGGCGCGGTCCGGGTGCGCCGTCGAGATCTCCTCCGCGGGACTGCGCAAGCCGGTGGCGGAGCTCTATCCGGAGCCGCGCCTTCTCGAGAAGATCGTCCAGGCCGGAATCCCGGTGACGTTCTCGTCGGATGCCCACGCTCCGGCGGAGGTGGGATGGGGCTACGACCGGACGGTGGCGATCGCGCGGGCTTGCGGCGTCCGGGAGTTCGTCACCTTCGAAGGGCGCCGGGCGAGCCGGCATCCCCTGCCGCGTGTAGCCCGCTGACCGAGCATTTCCCGCAGGCGCATCGCGTCCCGCGGTGCGTGCCCGCCGGCATCGTTGTTGAAGTAGGCGAAAACGTCCCGGCCCTTCCGGCGGCGCTTCTGGAGCCACTCCGCCCAGCCCACGAGACGTTCCTCGGATTAGCGCCCTCCGTACCGGGCTCCGAAGCCGTGAAAGCGGACGTAGACGAACGGACCGACGGGGCGTCGCTGCGGGACCGAGCCCGGCATGTCGTGGAGGCAGAGCGCAACCCCGCGGCGCTCGAGCGCTTCGAACACGGGCTCGGTATACCAGGAAGGCTCCCGGGGCTCGACGACGTGACGCACTCCGGCTGTGAGAAGGGCGAGGACTCCTCCGAACCGCTGGAGGTTCACGGTCCAGCGAGGCGGAGCTGATAGAGGGTCGGACCGAGCGTCTCGCGCCGCCGGCGGGCGCGGTCGAAGAATCGTCTGATCGGCTCTTCGGGGTCCTTCAGCTTCTTGTTGTGGGTGAGGTATCGGCTCGGGTGTTGTTGATCTCGACCGTGTCGAACCGCTCGGAATAGAAGTCGAACCATCTGAAGGCGGGAAGGTCGGCGGGATAGAACTCGCCCCGCCAGTGCCGGTATTGCCAGCCCGAACAGCCGATGCCAAACCCCGCCTTCAAGAGCGTGGAACTTCTGTTCATCCTTCGAGAGGCCGAAGCGCTCCTCCCTCATTGAGAGAGCGCGAGCCCCGGTCCCGTTCGGGCCTCCGCAAAAGACTTGCCGAGCAGCGCGAAGAGGTCCGCGGAGGGGCGCCGCCGCCGCGCGCCCGTCGCGTAATCCACTTCGAAGAGACCGAAGCGCGGCCGGAATCCTTCCAGCCACTCGAAGTTGTCCAGGAGAGACCAGTGGAAATAGCCCGTGAGCGGTATACCCGAGTCCCGAAGATGCCGGAGCACGACGGCGTGCTCGTGCAGGAACGTGCGGCGCAGGCCGTCGTCGCCCGTTGCGATCCCGTTCTCGGTCACCACGACCGGGAGGCCGGTCGCCGCGGCGGCCAGGCGGACGACGCGGTCGAGTCCCCGTGGGTGGATCTCCCACCCCGTCTGCGTCAATCCGCGGCCGTCGCGGTCCCGGTAGAAGAAATCTCCCGAGAGGCCGAGAAGGCTTCGAAAGCGCATGTGGACGCGGCTGTAGTAATTCACGCCGACGAATTCGTTGGCGTCCGACAGGCCCGCCACGCGAAACGCAGCGCGTCCCTGACCCGGAAAGACCCAGGAGACGTCTCCGGTCGAGATCCCGTCCAAGAGGGCGCGGTTGTACAGGGCCTCCGCGGCGCCGGCCAGGCGCCGGTCGGCGAAGCGCTCGGCACGGTCCGGCGCGAAGTCCAGCATGTTGTGGGCGATCCCGAAACGGGCGTCCGCGCTCGATTCCCGGATTGCCGCGGCCGCATCGACGTGGCCGATCAGGAGGTGCTCGAAGGCCTTCGCCGCAGACGCGAAGCTCGTCAAGCCTGGTGGGATCAGGCCGGCGACGTATCCCCCGAGGAGGAAGACGACCGGCTCGTTCAACGTGACCCATGTCCGGACCAGCGGAGAGAGGGCCTGCCCGGCGAACCGCGCAAACTCCCGGAAGGCGGAGATGCTTCGCGGATCCTCCCATCCGCCCCGTTCCCAGAACCAGCGCGGATGCGTGTAGTGATGGAGGGTCACGACCGGCTCGATCCCGAGCGCCCGCAGTCTCTCGACCCGGCTCCGCTCCAGCGCGATCGCGGCCTCGTCGTACTCCCCGGGGCGGGGCTCGATCCGGCTCCACTCGAGCGAGAAGCGGTAGGCGTTCGCGCCGATCGTCGGGAGGAGGTCGAGGTCTTCCCGCCATCGGTCGCGATGGTGAGAAGCGGTCCCGCACCGTTCGCCGGCGTCCTTCAACTTCCCGCGGCGCTCCCATTCGGTCCAGTCGTTCTCGGCCGCGCCCTCGATCTGATAGGACGAAGTCGCGACGCCCCAGAGGAAGTGGTCAGTCTTCAGTTTTCAGTTTGAAGGCTGGATCGGAAATCGGGACGACCGGGACGACAGCGGCTCAGGCGATCTCGGTGGCATGGTGTTTCACCCACTTGGCCTCGGCGATGAAGATCGTGTCCTCGCAGATGTTCGTGGCGAGGTCGCCGACGCGCTCGAGGTTCTTCGAGATCGAGATGAGCTCGATGCAATAGGTGATCAGGGTCGGGTACTCCGCCATGTAGGTCAAGAGCTCGCGGATGATCGAGACGTTCTTCTCGTCCAGGATGTCGTCTTTCTTGATCACCTGCTTGGCGAGAGAGGCGTCCCGGTTGACGAAGGCGTCGAGCGACTGCTTCAGCATCGTTTCGGCGACTTCGGCCATGTACGGAATGTCGATGAAAGGCTTGAACGGTCGCTGTCCGGCCAGGCGCTCGGCGCCCTCGGCGATGTTGACGGCGTGGTCGCCGATCCGCTCCAGGTCGTTGTTGATCTTCAAGGCGGCGATCAGGAACCTCAGGTCCCCGGCGACCGGCTGCTGCAGGGCGAAGAGGTGCACCGCGAGGTCTTCGACGGCCATCTCCATCCGGTCGATCTCCTGGTCGGCCTCGATGACCGCCCGCGCCTTCTCGAGGTCCACCTCGATCAACGCCTCGATCGCGCGGTGGATCTGACGCTCGACCTCGCCGCCCATCAGGATCAGGTTGCGCCTCAACTCCTCCAGCTGTTCCGAAAAATGCTCTTTCACGACGTTTCCTTTTCCATCTCCTAATTGCTCCAGAGCGCTTCGTTCGACAGGATCTCCAGATCCCGCTGCACCGCGTCGTCCTGCCGTTCCGCCGGTACTGCTCGGAACACGCAGCGCCTGTCGAAGATTCTCTCGAAGAGATCCGACTTGCGGCGGGCGCTGACGAGCTCCGACTCGCAGTCGCCCCGGGCGGAGGCTTCGAACTCGACCTTCGTCTTTCCGGCCTTCAGGCGGCACGAGACGCCAGTCACGAGCTGCCGGTGGCTCCGATCGAGGCCGTCCGCGATGCGCAGGATGGCCGCGAGCTTTTCCACCGCGGCGCGAAGATAGGGGTCCAAGCGCTGCCAGTTGTCGTGCCGCTCCTTCGGCCGGCCTCCCTTGTGGTACCTCGCGAGTGAGCCCAGGACCTCGACCTCGTCCGACGAGAAACCCGTCAGATCGCCGTGCGTGATCAGGTAATAGGAGTGCCGCTGGTGCTTCGTGTACCCCACGTAGCAACCCACGTCGTGCAGCAGCGAACCGTACTGGAGCCACTCCCGCTCGGTCGCCGTCAGCTGGTGGAGCGAGTGAGTCTGATCGAAGATCTCGAGCGCCAGCCTCGCGACGTGGGCGGCGTGCAGGACCTCGGTGTTGCCCCGGCGCAGGAGCCGGTCGACGCTCCGCGCCCGCACGTCGCGGTCGATGGTCCGCCGCGTCCCCGGGCCGACGACATGATCGAGGAGGATGCCCTCGCGGAGGCCGCGCTCTCCGACCACGATCGAGTCGGCGCCGGCGCGCTTCAGGATCCACGCGAGCAGCAGGCCGCCCGGCACGGAGATGTCCCGGCGCCGCGGGTCGAGGCCCGCGACGCGCAGCTTCTCCTTAGCGGTCGTCTTCCGGAGGATCCGGTTCACCTTCTTCAACCCGGCGCGGGTCAACGTCCGGTGCCCGGACGGAACGGCCTCGCGGCCGAGCACCGCCCCGTCGTGGACGAGAGAAAGCGACTGAATCGTCCCGGAGGTCCCGACGCACGTCTTGAACCCGACCTTCCGCACGGCGTCGATCGACCGCTTGGCGACGGCCCGGATCTCCTTCTTCATCGCCCGGCGATCCTTCTCGCTCGGCGGGTCGCTCTTCGCGAATCGGTCGGCGAGCCGCACGACGCCGAGAGGCAGGCTCTCGGCGAGAAGCACTCGGGAACCGTCGGAGATGACGAACTCCGTCGACCCGCCGCCGATGTCGACCAGCAGCAGGGGGTCGAGCCGGGACGGGAACTCGCTGCGTACGGCGAGGTTGATCAGTCTCGCCTCTTCGTCTCCCGAGATCACGTCGACGGTGATCCCCGTCCTCCGGCGGACGTGGTCCACGAACTCCTGCGCGTTGGCCGATTCCCGGACGGCGCACGTCGCGACGGCGCGCGTCAACTCGGCTCCGGCGCCCCGAATCGACCGCAGAAACTGCTCCACGGTCGACGCGCCCGCCTCCATCGCCTCATCGGGAAGCCGTCCGCTCGCCAGGGTCTCGCTGCCGAGACGGACCATCGACCGCTCCCGCGAAATGACCTCGAGAGCCCCGTCTTCCTCGACGGAAGCGACGAGGAGCTTCATCGAGTTGGTTCCGATGTCGATGGCGGCGAGCTTGCTCACGGCGGAGCGATTCTCGCCGAGGGACGGGGCGGAGGGTTGAATTCGACGTGAAATGCGCGTGAAGTGGGCGAAGTCGCGGCCTCCTGACCGCTTCATATAATAGCCTCCCGTGCCCCCGAAAAATCCGCTCTGGAAGAGAAAAGCGCGCTCGCTCGAGAAGGCCGGCAAGGACTTCCGGGAGAAGACGCCCGAGGGGATTCACGACCTTCGCGTCGCGCTGCGGCGCGTGTCAGCCACCGCCTCCGCGCTCGGCCGCGGAGGCATCGCGAAGCGTTCGAAGAAGCTCGTGAAGTCGCTTTCCGTCCTCAGGCAGATCGAGGTGGACCGGAAGCTTCTGGCTCGCGTCCGGGAGCTCGGCTGGCTTCCGGACGAAGTGGCGGCGGGGATCGACGCTCACTGGGACGGCCTGCTCCGGCAGGGCGCCAAGACCGCCGCTCGCCGGGTCCCTCCCGAAGAGCTCCATCGTCTCCGTCGAAAGCTGTCGCGGCTCTCGAAGGAAAAGCAGGAAGACCTTCTTCTTCGCCTGGAGGAGGCCCAGAACCGCGTAGAGCGGGAGCTCACGGGGGTTTCCGGCGACGCCAAGGACCGCACCCTGCACCGCTACCGCCTCGCCGTCAAACAGTCGCGCTATCTGACCGAGGACATGGCTCTCGCGGGCCGGCCCGGGCTCGCCCGCGAAATCGCTCGGAAAAAGAGGGTCCAGGACGCGCTCGGGCGATGGAACGACCTGAGACTCTTCCGGCGCGACCTGGCCGCGACCCGCGACGACGCCGAGCGGCGCGGAGCTGTGACGTTCGTGGTCGAGCTCGACCGGCTGGTGTCGGCGCTCGAGCCCGCGGTCTCGTCCGCACGCAAGGAGGCGCTCCGGGTCGTTCGCGGCGCCGAGGCCGTCCCGATCCGGCGAAAAGCCGGGCCGTCAGCGCCGGGATCTCACTCCTGAGACGGCGGCGCCCCGCGGGGCGTCGCTCCCGACGGAAGGCTCCGTGAGGCATCCGGACCGATTCCCGCGAGGCCTCCTCGCATCGGCCGGTCTGGCCGTGTCAGTCCCACTCGTCTTCGTCATCGGCGCGCCCTGGCAGATCGGAGACCGGAACTTCGGACGCCTGACGATCGCCTTCGCTCCGGCACTCATTGCGGTTCTCTGCGCTGTCGCCATCCCATCCTGGCGCTCCTCGATTAGCCGCGCATTGCGGGCTCGCTGGACCGCTCCCGTCGCGACGGCCGCGCTGTTGTTCGCCTGCTTCGAGGTTTTCTTTCTTCGAGTCGTCGTCGGTCTCTTCCGCGCGCTCGAGGTCAACGCGAACGACTTCTCGGTGTTCGAGCTTCCGATCACGCGCTCGCTGACTGGACAATTTCTGTACTCGCCGATCGACGGCCGATCGTTTCTCGGAACGCATGCCAGCTATCTGCTGGCGGCGTTCATCGTGCCGTATTCGGTCGTCCAGACTCCTTTCTGGCTGCTCGCGGCTCACGCCACCGCGATCAGCGCCGCCATCGCGACGGCCTACCTCGTCTTCCGACGTCTGTTGCGAGATGACGCGGCGGCTCTCCTCTTCGCCGTTGCCCTGGCGCTCAACAGCTACACGGCGAAAATTGCCCAGTACCCGTTCCACATCGAGGTCTTCTACCCCTTCTTCGTTCTCCTGCTCTGCCTGGGGTTGCAGACGCGGCGGCCGGCGCTCGCCGCGGCCGGATTCCTGCTGCTCTTCACGGTGAAGGAGGACGCCGTGCTCCTCGCCCTGGGGCTCGCTCTGATGCTCGTACTGACGCGGCCCCGTCGCTACCTAGCCGGGGCGGCCGCTCTGGCGGCCGGGATCGCGCTCTATCTCTTCGCCACACGGTACGTGATGCCCTCCGCCGCGCGCACCGCCCCCGGGGACGCGTGGTACTCGGGTTACTGGGGCGGGTACGGGCGCACTCCGCTGGCCGCCGCCGCCGCTCTCCTCAC
>JBBQNC010000082.1:0-11837 GCA_038329555.1 Thermoanaerobaculia bacterium | reverse complement strand
CTTCCGAAACGGGATGGCGAGGAGGTCCTAACTGAGAGGTGGCTGTATCGCCGGCACCCGCGCAACGTAGGGTTCGCGCCAGCTGGATCACGCCAGCGCCCTGAACAGGAGGATTCCCAACATGGCGGCGCCGGACCGCATCGCGAGATCTCCGAACGCGCCCGCCACCACTACACCGGACGCGAGGGCCGCCACCGTCGCGATGGTGACGGCCACCATCTGTCCGGCGCCGACCTTCTCGTGGGCTCGCATCGCTGGCATCGACGGGGGCGAGACCATGGCGGGGATCTCACGGTGTACTGGAATTTTCGAACCCGCCTTGCCGAGAACCTTTTCGGTTCCCATGCCGTGCTTCAAGCCCTTCTCGACGAGCCATCGGTTGACGGGATACGCCGTGCCCGCCCCGACCAAGGTCGCGAGAGACATGACGGCCCAAAACCTCAGCGAGGCGGGCTCCATCGCACGCATGTCACGAGTCATCAGGATCACCATGACCGGCACCATTCCAGCCATCACGCAGTTCATCGAAAGCCACTCCGCGAGCGCGGTTCGACGCACCGCTTCTCCATAGTTGACCCGAAGCATTGCCTTCATGAATAGCGCCTGAAAGACGAAGAGCCCGAAACCAAAGCCCACCGCGTACTCGACCGCGGCATCGGCTCCCATCGACAGATGAAGGCGGCTCGTCAGGATGGCCGCCGCAATGACACCGGTCGCGTCGCCCGCCAGGCAGTGGATCGTGGAGCCGACGGACTGTTTCCAGAGCGGAGCCACGAAACTCTCGTGCGTCCCCGGAGACGGCTCGCGGCAGGCCAACCAGTACACGGCGCCGCCCACCGGACCCGTGTAGAGGATGACCAGGAGCCAGCCCCACTTCATAACCTTCATCTCGGGAGTTCTCGCGAACAGGTCCCAGGCTACAAGGGCGAAGGCCACAGCCGTCAGGCCGAACCAGACTCGCAAAGCGGAGTCCATGGCGCTCATCCGGCGCTTCGCCGGACCTCGAACCCACAAAAAATACCGGGCGGCCCATCTCCGCAGCGCAAGAGGGTCATTCGAGATCCGGGAATTTCATACCACTCGCGCCTTCGAGGGAGATCGGCTAACCGACTTTGGCTAGCGGCTTCAACGGGCGAATCCATGCGTCGTGCTGCGCCTGCGCGGTCGCGGCGAAGAAGAGGGAAAGGTACGCCGACCACGGCCAAAGTCTACCGGACGGCAGCATCACGACTTTTATAGGGAGCGCAATCGGAGTCTCGCCGTCCGCCTGCGCCGAGAACGATTCTAGGCTCTGCTTGAACAACGGCCGCTTGAGGTGACGGCCTCCTGGCGGGTTCCGGGCGGGCAGTTCCGATGACCGGCGACCCGGGCTACTTCTGGTTCTTCGCGCCCGGAAATGTCGAGCTTGTCGTGAAGGCCCTCGACGGTTGCGGGGTAAGCGGTCGGTCCTGGCGCGGCCGGGTTGACCAACGTCGAGGTAACCCTCAGCGTGAACGACACTCGGACGGAGGCCTCGAGGAGCCATGTCAATCCCTTGAATGCCGCTTTCCTGCCGATCCAGGACACCTCGGCCGTCACGACCTGTCCGTAAAGGCTCCTTCATCGGGATCGGCGTTCATCCGGCTTGCCTTCGCCTCCGTCGACACCACGCGATGACGGATCAGGACTGCGCGATCGCCTGCGTTAAGGGCGTCAGCAAGTATGTCTTCGTTGCGAATGGAAAGGCCTTCAAAATCGAAAATCAGAGCTTCGCCGGCCTGGAGAATCACGCCGCGCATCAGGTCAAACTGACTTGAGAAATGAAGGGAGACGCGATCACAGTCAAGGAGATCGAGATGGTATCGGAGAGGCCGGCAAAGCAGTAGCCCCTCACGGTCTCCGCCCGGCCCGGAAGAGCCGGAATCACACGTGTCTCCGTTTTTTGTACGCGCGCCAGAGGATGACCCGCCGTGACCTGGAAGCGGATCGTTGGTGCCTCGCCGCCGCATCCTTGCGCTCGCGCGACCATCTAGACCGACTCGGCTTCAGTACGCGCCGGCGAAACGGGATCGATCGCGCGTGAAGTTGGCGACGATTCCTTTGCTCTCAGCGCTCCCGGCTGGGCCGCAAGCGGTTGTAGAGCCCGGCGCAAAACCAGGCGAAGATGCCGCTTGCCGTGGTCCAGACGCACAGTCCGACGAGGTAGCCGCCCCAGTTAACGCCCCACGCCGGCCCCCCCGACGACACGTGGAAGAGGCTACGGGTCAATGCCATCGACGGCTCGGGCGCCAAGGCGATCAGCAGCGAACAGATCGTCCACAAAACTGCGGAGCCTATCCCGACGGCGATGCCAAGCGTCACTGCCTGGATTCTCATGACGCTCTCCTCTGCGTACGAAATGCAGAGTTTTCTTGTCCTTGAGTTTCCATCATGACCTCCATTGTTGGAGATGAATTCCCACCGGTCCCACGAAGAGAAAAGACCTGGCGTGGTTTCTCATTTCAACTTCCTCGACCCGAAATCGATGCTCCACACGTCAGCCTTCTAGCGCCGCCGCCGCCAGCGTGGGCGTTGGCACTTCCGCGGCCTTCCTGACCTCGCGCCATTTCCAGAGCAGGTAGATCGCCGGGTAGACGAGCAGCTCCATCAGGAAAGAGGTGAAGAGGCCGCCGATCATGGGCGCCGCGATGCGCTTCATGACGTCGGCCCCGGCGCCGGTCGACCACATAATCGGCACGAGCCCGAAGAACGCGCAGGCGACCGTCATGATCTTAGGCCGGACCCGCTTGACCGCTCCGTGCAGGATGGCCTCCTCCAGATCTGCGCGGGTGCGCATCTGGCCAGCGGCCTTCCGCTCGTCGTACGCGATGTCGAGATAGAGCAGCATGAAGATTCCGGTCTCCGCGTCGAGCCCGAGCAGAGCGATCAAGCCCACCCAAACGCCGATCGAGATGTGGTAGCCGAGCGCGTAAAGAAGCCACACCGCGCCGACGGCGGAGAAGGGGACCGCGAGCAGGACCAGCAGCGTCTTGGGCAAGGACTTCGTATTTGCATAGAGGAGGCCGAAGACCAGAAAGAGCGTCACCGGAAAAACGACCTTTAACTTCTCGCGGACTCGCTGCATGGCTTCGTACTGGCCGCTCCAGGCGAGCGTGTAGCCGGTCGGGAGCTTCAAGCCCCGGGCGACAGCCGCCTTCGCGTCTTCGATGTAGCCGCCGATGTCGCGCTTCCCCGTGTCGACGTCCACGTACACATAGCCCGAGAGCCTCCCGTTCTCGTCTCGGATCATGGAAGGGCCCTCGACCAGCCGGATGTCGGCGAGCTGCGAAAGCGGGATCTGCGCGCCCGACATCGTCGCCACCAGCACTCGGGCAAGCTTGTCCGGGTCGTCCCGCAGCTCGCGCGGGTAGCGGACGTTGATGGGGTAGCGCTCCCGCCCCTCGATCGTCGTCGAGATGTTCTCCCCGCCAATCGCCGACATGATGACTTCCTGGACTTCCTTGATCGACAAGCCGTATCGGGAAATTTCCTTTCGCTTCAGATCGAAGTCGATGAAGTAACCGCCGGCCACGCGTTCGCCGTAGACACTGCGGGTCCCGGGAACCGATTGGAGAAGCCCTTCCAGCTGTTTTCCCACCGCCTCGATCTGCTTCAGGTCCGAGCCGAAGACCTTGATGCCGACCGGCGTCCGGATCCCCGTTGTCAGCATGTCGGTGCGGTTCTTGATCGGCATCGTCCAGGCGTTGGTCTGCCCCGGCATGGTTAGTGCGGCGTTCATTTCGTTGACGAGCTCATCCAAGCTGATCGTCTCCGGCCACAGCGGTCGCAGCAGCGGCTTGACGAACCCCGGTACGCGCGAGGAGTACCAGCGAGGCTTCGTCCGCCATTGCGGCTCGGGTTTGAGTATGACCACCGTCTCCATCATCGAGAAGGGAGCGGGGTCGGTGGAGGTCTCAGCCCGGCCCGCCTTTCCAAAGACCCGCTCGACTTCCGGGAACTGGCGCAGAGCCCTGTCCTGGCGCTGCAAAAGGTCCTGCGCCGCGGTGACGGAGATGCCGGGCAGTGTCGAGGGCATATAGAGGATGGAGCCTTCGTTCAACGGCGGCATGAACTCCGAACCGAGGCGCTTGTAGATTGGGATTGTGCCCAGAACGATCAGCAGCGCCGCGCCGATGACGAGCTTTGGATGGCGCAGGACGAACCGCGCGGGAGGATCGTAGAGACGAAAAAGAACGCGGGAGATCGGATGCTTCTCCTCCGGGTACATCTTTCCGACGAGGACGGCATTGGTCACGTGAGAAAGCCAGCGCGGTCTGAAGTCGTAGCGATCGAGGCGAGTGAAAAGGAGCCGAATCGCCGGATCGAGGGTGATGGCGAGAAGCGCAGCGATGGCCATCGCGAGGGTCTTCGTGAACGCGAGCGGCCGGAAGAGGCGCCCCTCCTGGGCTTCCAGAGCGAAGATCGGCGTGAAGGAGACGGCGATGACCAGCAGCGCGAAGAAGCTCGGGCGGCCTACCTCCTGAATCGCGCCAATCAAAACTTCCTTGTAGTCCCCCTTGCGGCCGGTCGATTCCCAGATCTCGAGCTTCTTGTGGGCGTTCTCGACGACGACGACGGCCGCGTCCACGAGCGCTCCGATCGCGACGGCGATTCCGCCGAGCGACATGATGTTCGAGCTGATGCCGAAGAAGTACATGGGTATGAACGAGAGCACCACCGCGGCCGGGATCGTGACGATCGGGATGACGGCGGAAGGGATGTGCCAGAGGAAGATCAGGATGATCAGAGAGACGATGAGCATCTCGAGGATCAGCTCGTGCTTGAGAGTCTTGATCGACCGCTCGATCAGGTCCGATCGGTCGTAGGTCGTCACGATCTTGACCCCGGGGGGAAGCGTCGGCTCGATCGCCTTGAGGCGCTCCTTGACGCGCCGGATGACGTTGATGGCGTTCTCACCGTGGCGCATGATGACGACGCCCGCAGCCACTTCACCCCGGCCGTCGAGCTCGGCGATGCCGCGCCGGATCTCGGGACCGAGCTGGATCTCCGAGACGTCCCGCAGCCGCACGGGCGTGCCCTTCTCGTCGGTCTTGACGACGATTTCTTCCAGGTCGGCGATGGATTTGACGTAGCCGCGGGCTCGAACCATGTACTCGGCGCCGCTCCATTCCACCAGGCGCCCGCCCACCTCGTTGTTGGAGGAGCGGATTGCCTCGACAACTTTCATCAGGGGGATGCCATAGGAGGCGAGCCGGTTGGGATCAACCGTCACCTGATACTGGCGGACGAAGCCACCCAAGCTCGCCACTTCGGCCACCCCCGGGACCGCCTGGAGGTCGTAGCGGATCGACCAGTCCTGAATGGAGCGTAGATCGGCCAGGGAATGCTTGCCGGACTCGTCGACGAGGGCGTACTGAAAGACCCAGCCGACGCCCGTCGCGTCCGGTCCGAGCTCGGTCTGTACCCCCGCGGGCAGGCGAGGCTGGATCTTCGAGAGGTACTCGAGCGTACGGCTGCGCGCCCAGTAGAGGTCTGTGCCCTCCTCGAAGATCACGTACACGTACGAGTATCCGAAATCAGAGAATCCGCGGATTGCCTTGACCCGGGGCGCGCCGAGCATCGACGAGATAACCGGGTACGTGACCTGGTCCTCAATGATGTCGGGGCTGCGGTCCCAGCGCGAGTACACGATGACTTGCGTTTCGGAGAGATCCGGAAGGGCGTCCAACGCGATGTGACTGAGCGACCAGATCCCGGCGAAGATCGCGAAGCCGGTCAGCGCGAGGACGATGAAGCGGTTGCGCGCGGAGAATAAGATGATTTTTTCAATCATGGTTCCCCATCAGTGCGCATGCGGTTTTGGCGCGGGGGGCTCGGATTTGCCCGGTGGGGACGGCGGCGCTTTCGACTTTTCCCCCGGCGCTGCGGGGGACCCGTGCGCGTGACCGGCAGGCGCGCTCATGCTTCCCAGGGCGGACTTCAACCGCGACTCCGAATCGATCAGGAAGTTTGCCTGTGTGACGACCTGCTCTCCTGCTTGAATCCCTTTGCGAATCTCGAAGAATCCGTCGACTTTCGCCCCGGTTTCGACGGCGCGGGGCTCGAAGAAGCCGTCCCCTTTCGCCACGAAGACGAGAGTGCGCGTCCCCGTGGAGAGCACTGCGCCGTCGGGCACCGTTACGACACGACCGACCGGCCGGTCCAGTGACACATCCGCGAACATCTCGGGCTTCAAGGTGCTGTCCGGGTTCTCGAACTCGATCCGCACCTTGACGGTTCGCGTCTTCTCATCCAGGACGGGAGCGATGAAGGAAACCTTTCCCGTCCAGGTGCGGCCCGGAAGGTAGGAAAGGGTCATCCGAGCCGTCTGTCCGACGGCGACGGACCCGGCTTCCGACTCGTAGACGTCGGCGAAGACCCAGACGCGCCGGAAACCCGCGACTTCGAAGAGTGTGTCCGCCGGCATCACCCGCGCTCCGAGAACCGCATTTTTGGTCAGGACATAACCATCGACGGGCGAATACAAAGTCAGCGCCTTCTGGGGCTTCCTGCTCTTCTCGAGCTCCCGCAGCTGCCCCGGGCTGATGTCCCACAGCAGGAGTCGCTGGCGCGCGGACTCGTAGAGGTCCAGTCCTCCGCGTGAAATGTCGGCGTTTTCGGAAGCCCGAAACTGATCCCGAGCCCGCACCGCGATCAAGTACTCCTGCTGCGTCGCCAGAAGCTCGGGGCTGTAGATCGAAAGCAGGGGCTGCCCCTTGCGCACGGGTTTGCCGGTGTAGTCGACGAAGAGGCGTTCGACATACCCTTCGAACTTCGCGTGGATCTGGGCATGCAACGTTTCGTCGAACGTCACGCGACCGATGGTTCGGATCGTTTTCGTCAGCTCGCGGATCTCCGCCTTTCCGAGCTGGACGCCAATTGCCTGCTGTCGTCCTTGCACTACGGAGATCGTCGAATAGCCCTCGACGCTCGACGGCGTTGCTCCGGCCGAGTCGTCGTAAACAGGGACGAGTTCCATATCCATGAAAGGGGATTTGCCCGGTTTGTCTGACTTGTACCCCGGCTTCATGGGATCCACCCAGTAGAGGACCTTTCTCTGGCGTGCCGGTGCAGGCGAAACGGACGAGGGAGATCGCTTCAGAGTCGCCGCAGGCTCCGATTTCGGCGTCGAGCGCCGCGAGAGAGCCAGAATCAGGAAAGCGACGGCGAAGAGGCCTGCAACGATCCACGGGACGGCGGTGCGACGCAGAAAGTTCATGTGTTACCTCATGGAGGGGGAGGAGATCGTCGTGCTCGCAGGAGGCGCCGCGGCTGCGGCGGCGGCACCCATGGGGTTGGGGGCGCCAAGGTCCGCCTCGTCGATGGCGACGCGCCACTTCTCGGAGTCAGAAAGACGCGTCAGGTAAATCATCCGATCCGCATACAGCGTGTTCAGAGCCTCGAGGACCGTGACGAATGGAACCTTTCCCGTGCGATAGCTCGCGAGCGCCGATTCCATCGAGAGCTGATCCACGGGAAGAACGCCTTCCTTGTAGAGCCGGGCGACGCGCAGGGCGGCGTTCAGGTTTTCGAATCGTTCGCGGGTCAAGAACTCCAGCTCCAGCGCGGCGGAGGCGAGACGCGCCTCCTGCGAGCGAACGTCCGCCTCGGCCGCCTTGAGGCGGGGTTTCAGCCGGGAGCCGGCGTGGATCGGGAGCGTGATCCCGAGGCCGACCTGCCACATGGGATCGAGCGCTCCCCGATACATGGGGCCGCCGCTCGCGACGAAGTCCGGCATGAAGTCCTTCCGCGCGAGTGCGACACGAAGCCGCGCGGCCTCGATTGCCCGCTCGCTGCCTGAAAGCTCGGGACTGCGATCGAGAACTCTCCGGAGCAGGAGCGGGAATTCCGGCGTCTCCGAACGGAACTCCAGATGCTGGCCAGTCTCGATCGATCCCTCCTGCGGACGTCCCAGAACGCGGTTCAGCTCCGTCCGACGGTTGACGAACTGCGCAGCCTGATCCGCCCTCGCCTCGTCCACGCGTAGAACCTCTGTCTGGGCTCGAAGCACGTCCTGCTGAATCCCGAGACCGGCGGCGTAACGCTCCCGGACGATGTCCGCGATCTCACGCCAGGAGCGGCCGCGGTCTTCGGTCAGCTCACGCAGGGCGCCCGCGAGCAGATACTCGTAATAGGAGCGCCGGACCCGCGCCTCGACGGCAAGGCGGGCGCGTTCGACACCCGCTTCAATCTCTTCTGCTCTCTGCGCGGCTTCCTCGCCGGCCAGTCGGAGCTTCCCTGGCCATGGGAGCGGCTGCGAGATCATCGCCCCCAGAAACGTCATGTCCCGCTCACCCAGCGTGAGTCGCGTGCCGTCGTTCTGGTAATTGAAGGAGACTGAGGGATCCGGAAGGGTGCGGGCTGGAGCGACGCGTTGTCGAGCGGCCTCTACCGATGCCATCGCACTCGTGAGATCGGGGTGACTCCGGATCGCCTCGGCGACCAGCTGTTCCAACTCGGGCTCTGGAAGAGTGGCGCGGCCGACGGCCGACGGCTGCGCGAACAGCGCTGTCGCCCAGGCCAGCGCGAATGCGGATGTGAAGCTGTTTCTGACAATCACCGGTCTTGCCTCCACGCGTCCGGAAGTGTCCGGACAAACGGGCGGATCGCTCCGCCGCTAACGCAGGAAGAGTACCGGTTTCAGACCAGAAGCGGCGTGACGGCTCGGGACGAGGAGAAGAGAATCAGGGAAGCGGCGAGTCTTGGCCGATACTCCGCCGCGGCCACGCACCGACTCGAACACGCCGGCAAAACAATGGACCTGGTGACCTGCGAAGATGTGGCGACGTTCGGCGACTCAGTCGCGACCGAGGACATCCGGGCGCAGGGCGTCACGGTGCAGATCTCGGTGCAACAGTCCGCGCTCATTTCGACGTGTCGTTCCAGTGATGTGCTGCAACACAAAGTAGAAAAGGGCAGGCTAATCGTCAACAGGAACATCAACACGAGCGCCACGCTGAGGCGGCGATTTCGTATTTTCGATCTGAAAACCTTCACGTTGTCATTCACTTCGCGCTCTCATTCTAGGCGCCTTTAGGACGAGCTGCCCGGTGGTCTTCGCTGGCCGACGCTCTTGAAGACAAGCCAGAGAACTCCGATCACGACCACGATCCCCAGGATCCACCAGATGTTCATCCAACCCATGCCCATGCCGTGCATCACATCCCTCATCCAGCTCTTGCGTGCCGGTCAGTCGGAGTGATGCTCGGAAGGCGCATCCTTGCCAGGTGCCATGCTTTTCATCATCGGGCACTTGGACATCGAATCCTCCATGCCCTTCATCATCCCCGTCCGCATGTGCGCCATCATGTGCTTCATCATTTCCGGGTGCATGGCCATCATCTGCTCGCGCATCTGTTTGCGTTGGGCGACGAGCTCGTTGACGACGGAGGCTACGGCGTCCGCCTTTTTGCTCCCGGTCGCCGCGTTCATCTTTTTGACAAGTTCATCGAGTCGAGCGTCCATCGCCTCCATCCTGGCCCCCATCTCCTTGTGATGGGCCATCATGGATTCCTCCATCATCTTCTCGTCCATCATGCCCGGCTTGCCCTGCATCTCCATCTTCTGCGCGGGCGGCGACGCAGGGGGCGCCGGCTGCTGCGCCCACAGGGTGACGGCGCCGAAGACGGAAACGAGGAGAATCGAGATCGCTCTACCCACCTTCATGGAATGACTCCTTCTTCAACTGCTGAATTGCTGCTACGCCTTGATCATGTGACTACCCTCTGGTCGCTCCGGGTCGTGTTTTGATGCATGCCCTCATCATCGTAACGGTACGGCGATCTGCAGGGCTTAAACCTGCGACCTCCGTGCTTCACACTAAGCGCAGATCGATCCAGTTTCGTGATGCGTCCGCATCAGATGGGAGTCCCGACTCGCCAAGGTCTCTCAGTCCGATTATCCGATTGTCCGGTCGTCTGTGGAACTAAGGGAACGACGCGACAGAGGCTTCTATTCCTCCTGAGAGACGGGCCCCGAAGCCTCCTTCTCGGCGAAATCAGCGTCGCAACCGGGACCCCCGCGAGGTCATCGAGGACTCACTGGAAGCGTCGAGACGAATGACGAGGGCGGGCTCTAATTCCTCTGCGTCCTCTTCTCATCGCGCGGAGGAGATTGAGGCCGCAGGGCGAGCGGGACGGGATCCCCGTGCGCGAACCGATCTCGTATAAGACTTCTCGAAACAACATACTGAAGAGGCCGCATCGACACCAAAGGGAGTGAGCCCACAGGTCACGTGGGCGAGGCGCGCCGACCCGGCGACCAGAGCGGCTTGCGGCTAACGCCGGCAGGATCGGAAGGTAGATCCGACGATCACGAGCGTGAGAACCCGATCGTGAAGGTGGCCCGCCACGGCGGACCGCCAGAATTCTGCGCCGGAATCGAAGTGAACCGCGGAGATCGCTCGGATCGGAAGGGCGCGTCGGTAGGGGACGGGCACCCTTGTAAGGCATGATGCAGATCGTTTGGAGGAGAGATGGCCGAGTCAGAGCTGCCGCACGTTCTGAACCTGGAGCACCAGGAGCTCCACGAAGAAATCTGGAAGGCCACGAAAGTCCCCGGCAAAACCGGCCAGGCGGCGAGGGCCGTGGTCCGGGTGCTCCTCCCTCACGTCCTGAAGGAAGAGGAGTACGGCATCCCGCCCCTGTCTCTCCTGCCTCGCCTGGCGCGGGGAGAAGTGACCCCGGACATGGCCTGGGTCATCCCGAGAGCGGAAAAGCTCAAGGCCGAGCTGCCGCGCATGCTCCAGGATCACGCGCTCATCGTCGCCGCGCTCCAGGACCTCCTGCGAGCTGCGACGAAGGAAGGGCACTCCGGTTTTGCCCGGTTCGCCCAGAAATTGATCCTCCACGCGGAGATGGAGGAAGAAGTGCTGTACCCGGCTTCCATCCTCGTTGGGGAATACCTCAAATGGAAGCTCGGGTCCTCGGAAATGAAGCCAGGTGCTCCGATGCACAAAGCCCAGGAGGAACAGTGAAAGTTCAGGATTGCATGACCTCGCCGGCGCACTCGTGCACAACGGCGGCGAGTCTCGTCACGGCAGCAGGAATCATGTGGAACTACCGGGTCGGCGCCTTGCCGGTCCTCGATTTCGAAGGCCACCCTGTCGGGATGATCACGGACCGGGACATCTGCATGGCGGCGGCGCGCAAGGGCCGGTTCGCGGGAGACATCAGCGTCCGCGAAACGATGAGCCCGAATCCCTTCACGATCCAGCCGGGCGACGATCTTTCGAAGGCGCTCGACACCATGGCGGCCCGGCAGGTACGACGGCTTCCCGTGGTGGACGCGGGCAACCATCTGGTGGGGATCCTTTCCATCAACGACGCGGCCGCGGCCGCGGAGTCTGGAGAGCGCGACTTCCGCGGGCGGCCCGAGGTCTTCGCTCACATCGTAGCGACGCTTCGTAAGATCGCGAGCCCGTCGCCGACACCGGGCGGCACGGCCGCGGAGGCGGAGGACGCGGGACCCGTCGGATAGCCCGGCCGGGACGGGGGTCGAGAGGCGCAAAGGCGGCAAGGGGGTCAAGGCGGAATGGACGAGCCCGACGGCGGATCGCGCGGTTCCGGCGCGGAGCGGGAGAAGAGCACGCCGGAGTACCGGAGAATAGGAAAGGCCCGCATCGTCGCCGCGGCGTGGGGCGCCCTGTTCACGTCGATCCTCGCGGTCCTTGTCGTCGTCGGCTCGCGCCGGCTCGCGCATTTCGACGCGCCGCTCGTCGGGTACACGTTCGCGACGCTTTTCGCGACGTTCGGAATCACCTACCGGTACGCGATGTGGCTCCAGCGGCCCCCGACCCGCAAGTACTGGGTTCGCGGCTG
>JBBQNC010000081.1:0-11852 GCA_038329555.1 Thermoanaerobaculia bacterium | reverse complement strand
CGGGAGAGGGCAGGGTGAGGGGGGACACGTCGGATGGTTGAGATGGGCGGAAATGAGATCCAGTGGGGTCAGTCGCGCATTTCGACAATTTAAGGTTACTGTAGAATCAGGAATAGCCGGTGGAGATCGGGCGTTCTCGTTGGTCTCCGAAGGGGTTCGCCGGACCGGTGGCCCGAATGAAACTGGCCGCCGCCGGCCCCGGAACGCGAGGATCCCTTGACCTTCCTGCACCCCTTCAGTACACTGGTTTTCCCCTTGATCACACGGTTCCGCGTCGCCGCCCTGGCCGGGCTCTGCTTCGTGTTTCTTTTCGGGAGCCTCGCCGGCACGCCTTCGGGCTTCGGGTCGCTGCCCGCGATCGCGGGCCGGTCCGGAAAGCTCCTTGCTGTCTTCACGCTTCCGAACGAAGTCCCGACCTCCGACGTCCCGGCCGCCACCCGCCGGCCCGGTGTGTACTCGCTTCAGGCGTTCGCCGAGGCCGGCTACGGGGCGCTGCGCTGGATCGTTCTCACGCCCTTCTCCGCCAAGGTGAACGGCCGGATCGGCGGCTATCGGATGGGCGACTGGCCATTCGAGCACCGCGACGCCTCCGACCCCGCGTACGCGAATCCCCGCGGTTTCATCGAGGTCACCGCCGACAACTTCCGGACGCGCGTTTCGGAGCACTTCTCTCTCGGACAGTTCTTGACCAAGAATCAGCCGAACGTCTGGCCGAAGTACCTCGTTCTCCAGCCGCGGCTCCTGGACAAGCTCGAGCTCACGATCGGCGAGCTGAAGCGCCAGGGATATTGGGTCTCCGGTCTCTTCGTGATGAGCGGGTTCCGGACGCCCGATTACAACGAGCCCGGAGTCGGGGCCGGCGGCCGCTCGGCGGTCTCCCGGCACCAGTACGGCGACGCCGCGGACGTCTACCCGGACACGCGGGACCGCGGCCGCATGGACGACTTGAATCGCGACGGGCGCGTCGATCTCAAGGATGCGCGAATTCTGGCGCGGGCGGCGGAGGCGGTCGAAGAGGCGCACCCGGAGCTGGTAGGTGGCATCGGAATCTACCCGGCGACCTCCGCGCACGGTCCGTTCGTGCACATCGACGCTCGCGGGAAGCGAGCCCGCTGGGGCGGCTAGCCGGACCACACGACGGACTGCGTCCCGCGCGTCGCCACACCGGGACGTTTGCTACTGTCTCGCGAGTGACGCATCGATCTTCCAATCCTCGCCAGACGAGGTCTTCGTTCGGGCTGACCTCCCGGCTCGCCGCCGCGCTCATCGCGGCCGGTCCCGCCCTCCTCGCCGGCCAGGAGCGCGCCATTCCGTTCTGGCCGGACCCTGTGCCGGAGGCGATCCGGGCGGAGGTCGACGGAAACGCGGCGCTCGAGCTCGTCAGGGACATCTCCCGGTTCCACCGGGTGCACGGCTCGCCGGGATACGCCGCAGCCGCGGAGCTCGTTCGCGCGAGACTCGCCGCGGCGGGCCTTTCCGGCGCGACGATCGAGCGCTTCCCGGCGGACGGGAAGACGCGCTACGCGCACTTCCGGAGCTACCTCGGCTGGACGCCCGTCTCCGCCGTCCTCGAGGAGGTCTCTCCGCGGCCCGGCGTCGTCGCGTCGTTTCCCGCTCTCCCGGTCGCGCTCGCCGACTACAGCCAGGACGCCGATGTCACCGCGGAGCTCGTCGACGTGGGCCGCGGTACCGAGGCGAAGGACTACGAGGGCCGGGCCCTCTCGGGGAAAATCGTCCTGGCCGGCGGTGAGCTTCCCCGCGTCCACCGGCTCGCCTGCGAGGAACGCGGGGCGGCCGGGTTCCTGTCGGACTACCCGAACCAGGCGAGCGCGTGGTCCGGGGACGATCGCGACCTCGTGCGCTGGGGCCACCTCTCTCCCTACCAGACCGCCAATCGGTTCGCGTTCATGCTGTCGAAGCGCCAGGCGGACGGTTACCGGCTCCGGCTCGCTGTCGGAGAGCGCATCCGGCTGCGGGTGCGAGTGCGCGCGAGGATGGTCCCCGCGACATACGACGTCGTGTCCGCGACGATCCCCGGGACGGACCCGGCCGCTGGAGACATCCTTCTCACCGCGCACCTGTGCCACGAGTCGGCGGGCGCGAACGACAACGCCTCGGGCAGCGCGGCGATCTTCGAGGTCGCCCGCGCCCTCGCCTCCGCCATCGCGAAGGGGACGCTGCCGCCGCCCCGCCGGACGCTCCGGTTCCTCTGGACGCCCGAGATCGCCGGGTCGCAGGCCTGGCTCGCGAGCCGGCCCGAGGCCGTGCGCCGCCTCGTGGCGGGCATTCACATGGACATGGTCGGCGGGCTGCTCACGACGACGAAGAGCACGTTTCACCTTTCGCGCACGGCGGAGACGCTTCCCCACGTCGTGAACGTCATCGCCGCCGCCTGGTTCGAGCACGTCGTCTCGGTCTCGATGCGCCACGCCGAGCGCGGCGGAGATCCGGGGGCCGGCCTCGTCTGGCCGGGGGGATCGCGCGAGCCCTTCCTCGGGGACCTGCGCCGGCTGGAGCTCGGCAGCGACCACGAGGTGTTCGAGGAAGCGAGCTATGCCGTGCCGATGGTCTATTTCCACGACTACCCGGACGTCACGATCCATACGAACAGAGACCAGCCGGAGAACCTCGACGCGACGAAGCTCGGGCGGGTGGCGTACATGGGAGCCGGGATCGCGTGGACGCTCGCCGCGCTGCCCCGCGAGGAAGCGGGCGCTCTGCTCGCGGTGGCGCGGGCGCAGGCCGACGCCTCGATCGCGACGGCACGGACTCGAGGCGGCGACCCGGCGGACGGCGGGCTCCGGACGCGCGAAGCCCGGGCCGAGGCCTCGCGGATGCTGAGAACCCTGGCGGACCTCTGGCCCGTCGCCCTTCCTCCGGAGGCTTTCGCGACGCCGGCCGGGAGCGAGGACACGCCGACGCCGGCGCCGGCGCCGGGCGGCGATCCCCGGGTGCCGGTGCGCGACCCGTCCATCCGGGGCCCGCTCGACGTCTACTACTTCAACCTCGTCGCGGAGAGACTGGCTCCGGAGCTTCCTCCGCCGACGGTGCTGTCGAAGCGCGAGGAGGGGGGCGTTCTCGCGTACGAAGCATTCAACCTGGTCGACGGCCGGCGTACGGTCTCGGAGATCCGCGACGTGCTGACCGGACGTTATCGCTCGGTCCCCGTCTCGGAGATCGGCGAGTATCTGGACCTTCTCGCGCGCGTCCGCGCCATCCGCTGGAAGTGATCCGGACCGCGACCGGCGACCCGCGGCCCCGTCAATCCGGTCCCGGCTTCTCCCACACCGACAGATCCTGATACGCCGCGAGCCCGTGCTCCTCGAAGAGCCGCGGGCGCAGGTGTCGCCCCCAGACGGCTTCGAGGCGCTCACGGCTCGCGAAGGCGCCGTCCTCGTTGAAGGGGCCCGCGCCCGGCGCGAAGAGGAATCCCCGGTCGGCGAGCGCGCGGCGCTGATCGTCGGTCAGGTCGGGCCGCGTCCAGACGAGCTTGGGCGAGAGCGTCGTGGCCACGAGGAGCCCTCCAGGGGCCAGAACGCGTGAGAGCTCTCCGAGCCACTCTTCCTCGAGTCCCTCGTCGAAGTGCGTGAACACCGACACGGCGTAGACCACGTCGAAGAACGCCTCGGGCAGGTACGTCGGAGGATGGCGCGGGATCGCCGAGAAGGCTCCCTCCCGATGCGTGCGCGCGGCGAGCCAGGAGACCGCTTCATGATCAACGTCGACCCCGTGCAGCTCGACGACGTCCGCCGAGGTCCCCACGTGGCGCGCGACCCGCCCCGACCCGCAGGCGAAGTCGAGCCAGCGCGGGTAGGCGCGCTCCCGCGAGCGGCACGCCTCGAACGCGCGCAGGACGTCGCGGGCGGCGAGCCGGCCGGCGTCGTCGAACTCCCGGCGGCTGCTCGAAAGGGAGACGCGGCGCCTCAGGCGCGCGGGCGGCATCCGACACGGCCGCGCCAGCAGAAGCTCCGCGGCGTCGGGCAGCGCGTCGCGAACGCGATGCGGGGCCTCGGACATCCAGAGGCGGAGACGGCGGCGCCATGGCGGAGGGATTGCGCCCTTCCAGCGGGCGCGCCAGTCCTTCGGCGGAGGCATCTCGTGAATATATGCGGCGGATCGGAGGGCGCCTGAGGAGGAGCCCCGCTCGAGACGCGGGACCGTCGATACAAATTCCTGGTTATCGATACGGATTACCCGATACCGGCTACCAGGCGTCCTCCTGTCCCAGGTGACCGGATCGGCGATCGCGGTCGACGATCAGCACCTTGCCGGGAGCGAGGACCACCCAGCAGAGGTGGCCCTCCGAGCAGCGGGAGGGTGTCCAGCCGCGCGGAAGGCTGTCCGGGACCGGAACCCAGCCCGGGCAGTGGGGGCGGCAGCACGGTTTCGTGGACATCACCATGCCCGATGTCTCTGCGAGATCGGTGCCTCCGAGCGAGATGGACTTCGTCTCGAAGTTCGGTACGGTGGCGTACATTTTGCTTGAGTCCGTCCGTGGACCTCTCTCGCGTCACGATCGCGTGCGGCTGCGGAGAACGCCTTCAGGCGTCCTTCAAGGTGCAGCTGGAATCCCTCAGGGGCCGGCATCACGGCATGTCCTGCCCGGGCTGCCGTCACTGGCACGCGCTTCCCGACGCGCCGTTCGAGGTGCGCCGCTGGACGTCCGGCGGCTGGACGATGATCGAGAGCGGCCTGAAGCTGGGTGCCGGTTAGATTTCGAACTTCCGCATCGCGCGCCGGTGTCGAAACGGAGAGCGCGGGCTTCCGGCGTAACACGACTCACCTCGCCTTCCGTCCGGTTCCGAAGGGTGGTCCCAGTCGCGATTTGTCCTGAACCAGGATGGGATGACGCGCCGGCCGGTTGGTTGGTTGGTGGGACCGGGCAGACTCGAACTGCCGACCTAGAGTTTAGGAAACTCTTGCTCTATCCACCTGAGCTACGGCCCCGCAACAATTTATTAGCTGGGTCCTGGACCTAAGTTTTTGCTGGACTTCCCTGGCGCCGCGAGAGCATACCGCGGCACGTCGTTGCCGGCCTGTGGCG
Source organism: Thermoanaerobaculia bacterium (assembly GCA_038329555.1). Classification (GTDB taxonomy): domain Bacteria; phylum Acidobacteriota; class Thermoanaerobaculia; order UBA5066; family Gp7-AA6; genus JALYUA01. The sequence continues at coordinate 6,808 of JBBQNC010000081.1, read as the reverse complement.
GCGGTCGGAGGATGCGGAAGCGCTGCGCGATCCTCGGGAAGGCGAATGGGAAAAATCCATTCGGCCCCCAACATGAATACTCGAGTGACCCACGTTCAGCCGGGGTATTTCGAGGTTGGACCGAGCCGGCGATGGCATCGGTCGATGGACCGACTCATCGATCTGGGATAGTTCCCGCGTCGGTTCGAGCTCCCCGGCGTGCTCTACGTCGGGGGCCGACGCTGTGGAACGGCGAGGGCCACTCGCGCTTCGACCGCGGTGGCACCGGCAAATCGCCCAGGGCGGCATAGACTTCGGATCGTGCAGAGCGACCGCGTCTCGTCGCCGGCCGGGCCGGTTCCCGGGGGGATCGAAGCGTTCGGGGCGCTCCGGCGGGCGCGGCCGGAAGACGCGGCGGCTCTCGCTCGCCTCGCCGAGCGGACCTTCCGCGAGACCTTCGGCCCGGCGAACGCCTCGCAGAACCTCCAGGCCCACTGCACCGCGACGTACGGCGCGGAGATCCAGGGCCGGGAGATCGCGGATCCCCGCATGGAGACTCTCGTCGTCGAGCGAAACGGCGAGCTGATCTCCTACGCCCAGCTGCGGTGGCGCCCGCCTCCCGCGTGCGTGCCCGGACGGAACCCGGCGGAAATCCTGCGCTTCTACGTCGACCGGCCCTGGCACGGCCGGGGCCTCGCGCGGGTCGTGATGTCGGAGCTCCTCGCGCGCGCGAGCGCCGGCGGCGCCGGGACGGTCTGGCTCGGGGTCTGGGAGCACAACCCGCGGGCCATCGCCTTCTACGCGAAATGCGGGTTCCGCGAGGTGGGGGAGCACGTCTTCCGCGTCGGGGCGGATCCGCAGCGGGACCTGATCCTGGCGCGGCCGACGGAGGCCGCGACGGGTTCCCCGACGCCCTAGGCTGCCCCGGGCTCCCGCCTTGCGTTCCGGAATTCGCGGGGACGTTCCGCCCTCGAACGGCGCGCCCCCGGCTTAGAGTTCGCTTCCATGAGACTCGAGTGGGCGCTCCTGATCGGCTCGGCCCTGCTGCTTCTCTCGGTGCTGGCGAGCAAGGCTTCGGGCCGGCTCGGCGTGCCCTCGCTCCTGGTCTTCCTCCTCGTCGGCATGGCCGCGGGGTCGGAGGGCCCGGGGAAGATCGCGTTCTCCAACTATCCGCTGGCGAAGGACGTCGGGGTCGTCGCGCTCGCGTTCATCCTCTTCGCCGGCGGGCTCGACACGCGGTGGAAGGAGGTGCGCCGGGCCCTTCCCGCCGCCACCCTCCTCGCGACGGTGGGCGTGGTCGTGACGGCGCTTCTCGTCGCCGGCTTCGCGCACGTCGCGCTCGGATTCGAGCCGCTCGAGGGATTCCTTCTCGGGGCGATCGTCTCGTCGACGGACGCCGCCGCGGTGTTCGCCGTCCTGCGCGGGCGCAGCGTGCCGATCCCGGAAAGGCTGCGGGGCATTCTCGAGCTCGAATCGGGCCTGAACGACCCGATGGCGGTCTTCCTGACCACGGGCGTGATCGCGCTCTTCGTCGACCCCCGCGCCACGCTCGGCGGCCTCGTGCCCGCGTTCGTCATGGAGATGAGCGTGGGCCTCGCCGTCGGGTTCGGGCTCGGGCGCCTCACGATCTGGCTCGCGAACCGGATGCGGCTCGCGTACGACGGCCTCTACCCGGTGTTCACGCTCGCGTGCGTCGCGCTGACGTACTCGCTCGCCGCCGTGATGCACGGCAGCGGCTTCCTCGCGGTCTACGTCGCCGGTCTCGTCATGGGCAGCGGCACGTTCGTGCACAAACGGAGCCTGATGCGGTTCCACGACGGCGTCGCGTGGCTGATGCAGATCGCGATGTTCCTCGCGCTCGGCCTCCTCGTGGACCCGTCCAGCCTTCTGCCCGTCGCGGGTCTCGGATTTCTGACGGCGCTCTTCCTCATGATCGTCGCGCGCCCCGTCGCGACCCTCGTGAGCCTCGTCTTCGTTCGCATGCCGACTCGCGAAAAGGTCATGACGGGCTGGGTGGGTCTGCGCGGCGCCGTCCCGATCGTCCTGGCGATCTTCCCCCTGCTCGCCGGCGTGCCGCGCGCCGCGACGATGTTCAACGTCGTCTTCTTCATCGTGCTCACGTCCGTTCTGTTGCAGGGCTCGACGATCCCGCTCTTCGCCCGGCTCCTGCGACTCGAGACGCCGCCCGCGGTCGACCCGCTCCTCGCGGACTCGGATCTGCCTCTCCGGCGCGAGAGCGAGCTCGTCACGGTCGCGGTCCCGGCGGCCTCGTCCGCCGCCGGGGAGCAGATCGTGGACCTCGGGTTTCCGCAGGACGTCACCGTGCTCCTCATCCACCGGCAGGGCGGTTTCTTCGTGCCGACCGGCGCGACGATCCTGAAGGAGGGCGACAAGCTGATGGCGTTGACGAGCCGGGCGTCGAGCCCGAAGCTGAAGGGGATCGTCGAAAGCTGAAAGTGCTGTAGAGCCGAGCGCCGGGGCGCGGAGCTTCGGAGCCCCCGTTAGCCCTTGCGGCCGGCCGCGGGGCCCTTCGGCAGGCCGAGCGACCTCGCCATCTGGCGGTCGAGCATCCGGTCCGTCGAGAATCGCTTGAGAGGAATGAAAGTCTTCGCCATCCGGGTCAGGGGATACCGGGTCTTCGGGCGGGGGGACTCGATCGCGTCCGCGATCACTTTGGCGACGGCCTCCGGCGGAAGCCGCCCCGCGGCGAAGTCCGTGTCCATCGCACGCTCCGCGCCGCGGTAGAACGCCGCGTAGGGTCCCGGCCGGCCGAGGAGCTTCGCGACGCCCGTCCGCGCACGCTCCCCGAACTTCGTCCCGATCGGGCCCGGCTCGATGATCACGACGCGGATGCCGAACGGTGCGACCTCGAGGCGCAGGGAATCCGAGATCGCCTCGAGCGCGTGCTTCGACGAACAGTACGGAGCCGCAAAGGGGATCGGGATCTTTCCGGCGACGGAGGACACGTTGACGATCGTGCCTCGGCCGTCTTCCCGCATCGCGGGGAGGATGGCCTGGATCATGGCGATGGCGCCGAAGACGTTGACGTCGAATTGCGCCCGCCATTCCGCCGCGGAAACGTCCTCGACCGCGCCGTACTGTCCGTATCCGGCATTGTTCACGAGCGCGTCGACGTGGCGGGCCTCCCGGAGAACCTCGGCGACCGCCGCGGCCACGGACTCCGGATCGGTGACGTCGAGGGCGAGCGTCCGCATGCCCTTGGCGGCGAGGTCCGCCACGGCCACCCGCCGGCGCGCGGTCGCGAAGACGCGGTGCCCCCGGGACGCCATTTCGCTCGCCGTTGCACGCCCGATCCCGCTCGAGCAACCCGTGATCAGGACCGTCAGGGCCGGCTGGGGCGGAGGCATCTCGCCGATGTTACCCTTCCCATCGAGCACCATGGCGTACGCGGAGAAGAACCTGGCGCCGGGAGAGTCGATCGTTTACCGAGCCCGGTATCACTGGATCTTCTTCCGCTCCGGCCTGCTCGTCCTCCTGCTCGCGGCGATCCTCGGCGGCGCTGCGCTTTACGCTTCGAAGACGTCGCCCGGGGCGGGGGTCGCGGGACCGGTCCTGTATCTCGCGCTCGGATTCGCGGGCGTCGCGGCGATCCTGCTCGCGGCGCGCGCCATCCGGGCGGCGAACGACGAGTTCGTGGTCACCGAGCGGCGCGTCATGCGGTCGGTGGGCCTGCTGTCGCGCGAGCACGAGCAGGCTCCCATCGAGAAGATCCAGGACATCACCGTCACGCAGAGCGTGCTCGGACGCCTGCTCGGATACGGCGACGTGAGCCTCGAGACCGCCTCCGAGCGCGGGACGCTGCTTTTTCCGGCGATCTCGGCGCCCGAGGGTTTGCGCAGCGCGATCTGGACCCGGACGGGAGGCTCGGCGGTCCATGCGGTCCATGCCGGGTCCGCCGCCCTCCCCGGAACGGCGGCGAGGATGGAAGAGCTCGAGAACCTGCGCCGGAAAGGGATGGTCTCCGAGGCGGAATACGCGGCGAAACGCCGCGACATCCTCGACCGCCTGTGACCGGCGATCTCCGCCGCCTCGCCCGGGCGGTAAACCGCGGGGCGTCGGGCTCGTCTAATCCCGTGTGCCAGCTTTCGCCATGATCCCGCGTGAGACCGATCCCGGAGTCGACGAAGCGCGTTTGATCCGCGAGGTCCGCGACGGCAACCCGGACGCCTTCGAGTACTTCGTCCGCCGGTACCAGCGCCGCATCACGCGCGTCGCGTACCGCCTGCTCCGGGACGCCGGCGAAGCGGATTGTGCCGCGCAGGAGAGCTTCCTGCGCGCCTACCAGAACCTGAAGGATTTCCGCGAAGGCTCGACGTTCGAAACGTGGCTGACGCGGATCTGCATCAACTGGTGCAAGGACCGGTTGAAGCGCCGGCGCCTGGTCTTCTACTTCCATCAGGCTCCTCCCGATCGGGACGAGGAGGGAAGCCTCGGCCCGCGGGACACCGCCGCGTCCGACGATCCTTCCCCCGAGCGCCGGGCGGTCTCCCGCGAGATCCGCGTTCGACTGCGCCGCGCCATGGAATCGCTCTCTCCGCGTCAACGGAGCGTCTTCGTGCTGAAGCATTTCGAAGAGCTGTCGATCCCGGAGATCGCCGACCTGACCGGTCTCGATTCCGGAACGGTGAAGTCGCACCTGTTCCGGGCCGCGCACAAGATCCGGGAACGACTGGGCGACTACCGGAAAGGGTAGGGAAAACGTGCCGACGATCACCCATCTCAGCGAAGCCGAGCTGTTCGGGCTCGCCGTGCCCCCCGCCGGGTCCCCCGAGGCGCTGCCGGCCCATCTCTCGGACTGTCTCTCGTGCAGCCGCGCGCTCCAGGAATGGAAGGCCGCCGTGCGGGCGCTCGCCGCCGAGGACGCGGAGGAGATCTCCCGGCGGTCGGAGGAGGAGTGGACGGCCGCGGAAGACCGGACGCTCGACGCGATCCGCCGGGTCCGGGTGGGCCGAGGCGGCTCCGGGCTCCGCTGGACGGTCGGAATCGCCGCCTCGCTGCTCCTCTTCGCGCTCGCTCTGCCCGTCGCCCGGATGAGGCACGAGGCGGGAAGGCGAACGAACGCGCCGGAGATGTCCGCCGAAGACCAGAAGGACGACGCGCTGCTTCGCGACGTGGCTCGACTCTCGCGGGGCGAGGACGCCGGAGGCGCATGGAACAGCCTCGCTCCCGAGCCCGGCGCCGCGGGGAATTCCGGCGAGGAGGACCGCCTGTGACCGCGACCCTGACCAAGACCTGGCTGGCGACTCTCGCTCTCGTTCTCGCCGCGGCGGCGCCCCTGATCGCGGCGCCGGAGATGCCCGACGGGAAGTGGTGGAAGCGCCCCCGCCTCGCCGCCGAGATCCATCTGACGCCCGAGCAGTCGCGAGAGATCGAGAAGATCTTCGTGCAGGCGCGCACGCGGCTCATCGACCTGAAGGCCGACCTCGAGAAGAAGCAGCTCGCCCTCCAGTCGTCGATGGACGACCAGACGGTCGATCGCAAGGCGGTCGAGAGGCAGATCGAGGCGGTCGAGAACGCCCGCGCGGAGCTCCAGAAGGCCCGCGCGCTGATGATCCTCGACATGAAGCAGGTCCTGAAGCCCGACCAGTGGGAACGGCTCCGCCAGTTGCAGCAGGAGATGCGGGAGCGCCGCCAGGAGAGAAGGGGCGCCTCCGGCCGCGACTAGCACGCCATCGCGCCAGCCGGCCTTAACGCTTTAGGATCGCCGGATGGACGACTTCACCCTCGATCGCATCACCGAGTACGTCCGGCCGCTGGCGGTCGGTCTCGACGGCGTCACGAATTACGGGGACGTGCGCCGCGTCGTCGCCGCGTCGCGGCGGATCGCGGCGGGCCGCGAGGATGTCGACCCCGACCGTCTGTTCCTGCTCGCGGTCTTCTCCGGGCAGGAGAAGTGGGTGAGCCGCATGGGGCATCGCAGCCGCACCGAGCTCTTTCTGGCCTCGCTCGCCGTTCCGCTGAAGGAGGTCGCCGCGCTCTTCCGGAGCCTCGAGCGATACGACACCGCTCCTCGCACTCCGGAAGAGGAGATCGTGCACGACGCCGTGCGGCTCGACCGGCTCGGCGCCTACGGGACCGTGCGAAGTCTCGTCGAGGGCTACCGCGAGCGTCAGGACTTCCTGGAGATGGCCGCCGCGATCGAGGAGGAGGCGGGTGTCGCGCTGCGGACGCCGGCGGCGCGAAAGATGGCCGGACCGCGCCGAGACACGATGCGCGACTTCGCGAGGAAGCTGCGCGAGGAATATGCGGAGTTCGGGTGACGCCGGGCGGGCGGCGGGTTCAGCGGAGCGTCTTTCCCCCGTCGACCCTCAGGACCTGCCCGGTGATGAAGGAGGGACCGGCGCAGAGGAACAGAACGGTCATCGCGACGTCCTCCGGCTCGCCGTTTCGCTTCGCCGGGACGGCCCGGGCCCACCGCGCCGCGTCTTCGAGAGAAGTCCCCTCCGGAACGAGCACGGTCCCCGGGGAGACGCCGTTGACCGAGATCTCCGGAGCCAGCTCGACGGCGAGGCCCCGTACGAGGCCCTCCACGGCGGCCTTCGAGGCTCCGTGCGCGACGTAGCCGGGAGCGGGTCGGATCGCCAGAAAGTCCGAGACGAGAACGATGCGGCCTCGGCGCGCCGCGAGAAGCGGGGCGGCCGCCCGGGCGAGAAAGAATCCCGCGCGCGCGCTGACGGCCATCGCGGAGTCCCAGATCTCCGGGGTCGTTTCCTGAACGGACGCGCGGTGGAAGGTCGCGGCGGAATGGACCAGCAGATCCAGGCCTCCGAATGCGCTCGCCGCGGCCGCCACCGTCGTGTCGCAGGCG
>JBBQNC010000080.1:0-12060 GCA_038329555.1 Thermoanaerobaculia bacterium | reverse complement strand
GTCGGGACGCGCCGGCCGCGTCCCGATTCAGCCGCCGCCAGGCCGCGGGGTGTGCGCGGGCGTCGGACGGAGGGTTCGCAGCGGCTCCGCGCAGCGGAAGTACTCGGCGGAGACGGAGGCGACGGGGGAGCCCGCCGCCGGAACGCGGAGGAGGACGTTCGCGTTCGCCGCCACGGCGTCGGCGCGCAACGTGTCTTCGTCACCGCGCCCCTCGCCTCGCTTCTCGCAATTCGCCACGAGCGCCGGATCTTCGACGACGCGGAGGGTGGCCTTGAGCGCCTCGAGCTCCGCCCGCGCTCGACGCTGGCGCTCCGTGACCGGCGGGGCGGAGGATTCGGGCGCGGCCGGCGCCGGCGGCCTCAAAGGATCCGGCGCCGATTCCCGGGGCGCCGGCGCCGGCGCGGGGGCCGGAGCCCGCGGAACGGGAAGCGGCGGGACGGGAGCGGTCGAGGCGCGTGGGACTGCGGGAGCCCCGGCGCAGCGATAGAGATCCGCCTCGATGCTGCCTTCCGAAAGCGACCGGATGAGGAGGACGTCGGCTCCGCGGCGGACGGCTTCCCGCCGCAACGCGTCGAGGCTGTTGTCCGCGCTGCGCGCGGACCTCGGAACGAGCGCGGGGAGGACCGCGCAGCCGGAGACGGCGCCTCGATCGGTCGTCACCCACACGGCCGCCTCCGCGGGGTCGCGCAGGCCCGGCCGCGCCGCGTCCTCGCGCGCCGGCGGCGCGGCGGCGCCCGATATGACGCCGAGAGCGGCCAGAAGAAGAGAGGTTCCCGCGTTTCGCATAAAGCCTCGGCCGGCGGCCTTCCTTCCTCGTGGCGCGGCGGTGCGCCGCTCGGGAGCGTAAACCTCGCGGGGCGCCGGGTTGTTTCCGAGGACCCTTCAGCCGGGAAGAACCGGGGAAACCGCCCGGCTCCGCTCCGTCTCGACGGGCGAGCCCGCCGGCGAAAGCCTCGACAACCACGGGATCCCGCCGCGCAGCCGGGCGATGAGCACAAGCGCGAGGAAGCCGGCGAGCTCGACGGAGATCGAGACGAGCCCTGCCTCGAGCGCCGCGCCGCGGCCGATGAAGAGCGCCGGCCCGTGTCGTTCGACGGCGACGAGCGCTCCGCCCGAGGGAAGGACCTCGATTTCGCGGACGCCGAGAACCGCCGTCTGCAGCCAGTCCCATCCGGCGTGCCAGCCGATCGCCAGCCAGAGCGAGCCCGTCAGGAGCCGCGAGGCGACGAGGAAGGCCGTGAGGACCAGGGCGGAGAGGACGAACAGGATGCCGAAATCGGCGTACGTGAAATGGAGGGCGCCGAAGAGGGCCCCCGTCAGGACGGTCGCGGCCCAGATCGGCAGGCGCTCTCCGACGTTCTGGAAGAAGTAGCCGCGCATCGCCAGCTCTTCGGAGAACCCGACCGACGCGAACAGGAGGAAGACCGCGGCGATCTCCCCGAGCGCCTCGGGTCCGGCCGCGAGCCCCGACCGCCAGCCGGCGATGCGGAGCCAGCCCGCGATCACCTCGATGCCGAAGACGGCGGCCATCATGCCGGCGCCGAGCATGAACCCCCCGGCGGCGAGGCGGCCCCGGAACGGAGAGACCGCCATGCCGCTCCACGGGCGCCGGTCCCACCGGAGGCGGAAGAGGCGGGTGATCCCCAGGAGGGCGAGCGCGTAGAGTGGGGCGCCCAGGACGATCGCCTGGGCGGGCGGCCACTCCAAAAATCGGAAAAGGAGGATGAAGGCGAACAGAGGCGTCTGGGCGACGACGAAGCCGACGAGGTAGACGAGGAGGCGGCCGCAGAGGCGGAAAGCGGACTCGCCGGCGGCCGGGGTGCCTGCAGTCTCCATCTCGCTCGACACCATAGCTCGTTCGTCCCGGCCGCACCCCTCTGAGTCTCTCGCGAGTTTGCATATGCTTGGGATCGGCCGCGTGGTCTGCCCTCGCGGTCGGTCCCGGGCACGAGCCCGATTCGTAAGAATGGCGGCGGGCAGCGGACGGGGTCCGGTCCCGCGGCATCGACAAAGGAGAAGCCGACGATGAACAGAAAGCTCATTCACGCCGCGTTCGCGCTCGCTTTCGCGACCGCGGCCCCGATCATGGCCCTCGAGGTTCCGCTGAACACCGTTCAATTCCCGGAGAAGCGCTCCGTCGACGTCCCGTTCGCGGCGACGAATCGCGCGCCGGCGGGGGCGACCCTCGAGGCGGAGGTGAAGGCGACCGGAGCCCAGGCGCGCATCGAGCTCTCCTTCCAGCATCTTCAGCCGGCGGTCCTTTTCGGAGGGCAGATCAACAGCTACGTGCTCTGGGCGGTGAGTCGTGACGGCAACACGCAAAACCTGGGCGAGCTGTGGGGGCGCGAAGAGAGCGGCTCGGCGCGCTTCCAGACGGGCCTGAAGGAATTTGCGATGCTCGTGACGGCGGAGCCGATCCCGGGCATGGTGAAGCCCTCGGACCTCGTCGTGTTCATCTCTCAGCCCGTCAAGTCGAAGTACGCGAAGAACTCGGCCTTCACGTACTCCGGATTCCGGCCCGCGGTGCCGCGCGACTACGAGTCGATCGGCGTTATGCGGTACACCAACCCCGAGCACCTCGAGCTGTACCAGGCCCGACGCATCTACGAGATGGGATTGCTCGCCGGAGTCGGCGACTATGACTCGCGGGCGATGGCGGAGGCGAAGACGACACTCGCGCAGGCGGCCAATACGGCGAGCCATGGCGGCAGCAACCGCGTGGTGGCGGATTACTCGCGGCGGACGGTGAGCCTGGTCAGCACGGCCGCGCGTGCGATGTCGAAGGCCGTCGCCGAGCGGGAGGAAGCGGAGGCCGCCGCGCGCCGAAGGGCCGAGCTCGACGCGCTCGGCCGCAAGGCGACCGCCGCGGAGGAAAGCGCGGCGGCTGCGGATGCCGCCCGCCGCCGGGCGGAAATCGAACGGGAGTCGGCCGCGCGCGCCTCGGCGGACGCGGCGGCGGCTTCGGAACGCATGGCTCTGGAGAAGCAGGCGGCTGAGCAGAGCGCGATGGCGTCGGATGCCGCCCGCCGCCGCGCCGAGAGCGAGCGGGAGTCCGCGGCGCGCGCCTCGGCGGACGCGGCGGCAGCTTCGGAACGCATGGCTCTGGAGAAGCAGGCGGCTGAGCAGAGCGCGATGGCGTCGGATACCGCCCGGCGCGAAGCCGAAGCGGCTCAGCGCCGTTCCGAAGAGCTCCGGCGGCAGGCGGAGGAGGAGCGCGGCGCGGCCGAGCGGGCGAAGGCCGAGTCGGCGGAGCAGGCGGCCCCCCACGCCCCCCCGAAGGACGCCGCCGAGCGGGCGAGGGCGGAAGCCGCGGAACAGGCGAAGGCTCTCGAGGAGCAGAGGAACCAGCTCTCTGCGGAGAAGGACACGCTCGCCGCGGACCGCGAGCGGGTGCAGAAGGAGCGGGACGCGCTGCAGCAGAGGCTCTCCGGCGCACTGCAGGGGATCGCGACGACGCGGACGTCGGCGCGCGGGATCGTCGTGAGCCTGCCCGGCATTCTCTTCGACACGGGGCGGGCCACGCTGAAGCCCTCCGCCCAGGTGGGGCTCGCCAAGATGGCGGGCGTGCTCTCCGTCTTTCCCGACATGAACCTGCGCGTCGAGGGCTATACGGACTCGACCGGGACGGACAAGATCAACCGGCAGCTGTCGGCGAAGCGCGCCGCGTCGGTCGCGGCGTTCCTCGAGAAGCAGGGCATCGCGGCGACGCGCATCGTGACCGAAGGCTACGGCTCGCAGTTTCCCGTCGCGTCGAACCAGACGCCGAAGGGCCGGGCCGCGAACCGCCGGGTCGAGGTCATCCTCGCTGAGGGGGTGGTCGCGGCGCCGGCGCCCTGAGCGCCCGCGCCCTGCGCTCGGGGAACCGCGGCGGGAGAGGGGGAGCGGCGGCGCGAAGCCGCCGCTCCGGGAAGGTCATCTGCGCCGGCCGCGATACCAGTATCCGCCGCCGCCCAGGAAAACCAGCACGAGGATGATGATGAGAAGAGTGGTGGTGTTCAAGCTGGCTCCTTTGTCGTTTCCGGCGCGACCAATGCGGCCGGCCGCTCGAATCGCATCCGCTTCCGAATCGCCGCTGATTCGTGGCATCGAACAGCCCGCCGGGTACTTGCAGAGTAGCTTATCGCCTCTGGCGTCCTCTCCTTCGCAGTAACCCGACGCAATCCGGTACAGCGCGGGAGGCGCCGGGGCGAGGGATCGCCGGCTCAGAGGATCGATCGGCCGTCGATCGCGTCGTAGATCTGAGGTAACCGGGCGCGCTTGGCCTCGCTCCACGCCCGTTTACGCAGCGGCCAAGGGGTCGCGCCGCGCGCGGCCGGATCGAAGGTTCGACGGGGTTCTCGTGAGCCGCGCCCGGGGCCGACCCGAAAACGGAGGCCGTCTGACGAGCGCTACTTGCGGCGCGCGTCCTTTCCGGCCGTCTTCTCGAAGAGCGCGCCGTACTGTGGGTAGCCTTCCTGCGCCAGCCGATCCGCCGGGATGAAGCGCATCGCGGCGGAGTTCATGCAGTACCGCGTCCCGAGCGGCGGCGGACCGTCGTCGAAGACGTGGCCGAGATGCGAGTCAGCGCGCGTCGAGCGCACCTCTTTGGCGGTGAACCCGGTCCGGTAGTCCGCCTTCGTGCGGACGTTGCCGGGGACGAGCGGCTTCGTGAAGCTCGGCCACCCCGTGCCCGATTCGTACTTGTCGAGCGAGCTGAAGAGGACCTCGCCCGAGACGATGTCCACGTAGATGCCGGGCCGGTGGTTGTCCCAGTACTCGTTCGAGAAGGCGGGCTCCGTGCCGGCCTTCTGCGTGACGTGGTACTGCAGGGGCGTCAGGCGCTGGCGCAGCTCCTCGTCGGTCGGCTTGCCGGCGGTCTGGGCGGTCCGCGATCTCTGTGTGTCCGCATGCGCCCCCTGTGCGCCCGCGTGCGTGGCGAGAAGGGCCGCGGCAGCGACTGCGGCGGCCGCGAGAACCCAGTAACGCTTCATCGGTGACCTCCCTCGGCGGCGTCGCCCCAGAGCTCTTTGAGCCGGGCGTCGCGGCCGCAACCGATCCGGTACGAGTGGTATCGCACGGGGCTCTTCTTGTAGAAATCCTGGTGGTACTCCTCGGCCGGATAGAATGCGGTCGCCGCCACGATCTGCGTGACGATCTTCCCCTGGAACCGCGGCTGCTCCTCGAGCTTTCTCTTCGACTCCTCCGCCGCCTTCTTCTGTGCGTCGTCGCGGTAGAAGATCGCGGAGCGGTACTGCGATCCGTGGTCGCAGAACTGGGCGCTCGCCTGGAGCGGATCGACGTTGTGCCAGAAGATCTCCAGGAGCTTCTCGTAGGTGGTCTTCGACGGGTCGTAGAGCACCTCGACCGACTCGGCGTGACCGGTTGTCCCGGAGGAGACCTGCTCGTACGTGGGGTTCTTCTCGCGGCCGCCGGTGTAGCCCGAGGTGACGGCGAGGACCCCGGGGACGCCCTCGAAAGCGGTCTCCTCGCACCAGAAACAGCCGCCGGCGAAGATGGCCGAGGCGCGCGGACCGGGAGCCGCCAGGGAGATCCCGCCGACCGCCATCCAACCCGCGAGGATGAGAAAGAAGCGCATTTTCAAGACTGGCCTCCAGTGGTGACGCCTGAAACAACTCCGGCGCAGGCAGTTTGATTCCGAAGGGCCCGCAGAGGTTACGCGCCGTACCGGCCCCCGGATGTGCCGCGGCGGGCACAAGCGCGTCTCTACCGAAGGCCGACGGTGCCCCGCACCGAATCGACGAGCTTGCCGGGGTCGTATCCGATTCCGTCCTTGAACACGAGCTCGACCTTCTCGATGTCGGCGATCGTCTTCGAGGGATCGCCCCGGACGACGACGAGGTCGGCGAGCTTCCCGGGCGCGATCGTCCCGAGCCGATCCGATTCCCCGAGAAACCGCGCGCCGTTCTCCGTCGCGATCCGGATCGCCTCGACGGGAGAAAACCCGCCCTCGACCAGCAGCTCGACACCGCGCTGATCCCCGAATCCGGCGAGGATCCCGCCGTACCCGGTCGGGTCTTCCCCGGCGAGAAGCAGCCCGCCCGCGCGGACGAATGCCCTCTCGAATTCCATCTCTTTCTTCAGGAGCGCGCCCCATGGCATTTCGCCGCGCTCGGCCGCGGCGGCTCTTGCGGAGAGGTAATCGGATCGCGACTCGGGACACAGGGCATCGAGAACCCGCGCGGACAGGCGCGGCCGATTTGGCGCGAAGGTCTCGAACACGGGGAGCGTCGACGTCACCGCGACGTGTCGGGAGACCAGGTCGCGGATCATCGCCCGGGCGGGTTCCCCTGCGAGGTCGAGAGCCAGGATCGACGCGACGAGCTCCTTTCCCGAGGGGCACGTATCCGGCTTCTTGCCCGGTACGAACTCGGTGTCCGTCACGAGCCCATGCTCCAGGTTGTCGATTCCGATCTCCGCAGCCTCCCGAAACCCGATCGAGCAGAGATGGCCCGTGACCTTGAGGCCGCGCGAGTGCGCCGCGCGGACCACGGCGTCGAGCTCGGCGCGGGTGATGTGCATGTACGCCTTGAAGGACGTCGCGCCCTCCGCAGCCCAGTGCTCAACCGCGCGACGCGCGTCCTCCGGGCCGGCGAGCTCGCGCATCACGGGCGAGAAGGACCCGGCCCCCTCGAGGTAGGGCGCCGTGACCCGGATTCTCGGTCCCGCGACGCGTCCCGCGTCGATCGCCTTTGCGAGCTCCAGATCCGTCTGAGGTTCGATCGATCCCGTCGTCCGGATCGTGGTCACGCCTCCCGCGAGGTACAGGCGCGGAAAGCTGTACGCCATCTCGTGGTACAGGGCGAGCTCGCCTCCGATCGGCGGCGCGGCCCCCGAGGGCGCGGGGTAGAAGAGATGGTCGTGCATCCCGACGAGACCGGGTATCGCCGTCGCCCCCGGGAGGTCCATCTCGACGGCATTCGCCGGCGAAGGGCTCGAGGCGCTCGGGCCGACCGCCTCGAAACGGCCGCCTGCCAGGACGATGGCCTGATCCTCCTTCGGGCCGGAGCCGGTCCCGTCGATCACCCGGACGTGCCGGAGAACGACGATCGGCGCGTCGACCCGGACGAACGCGCGGACGTCCTGGGAGAGAGTCGGCCTGCCCGGCGGGGCAGCCGCGGCCAGCAGCACCAGGAGTGCGAGTCGCTTCATGGGATCTCCGAGGCGCATCCTCTCAGATCCCGCTCGTGCGGGGCGGATGCCTGAGGTCCCCTCAGCGCGCCTTGCGGAGGAGCTCCTCCAGCCGCGAGGTGTCTCCGCGCCGGGACGCGGTCTCGCCGGCCTCCGCGTAGACCCGTACTGCCCGACCGGTCGAGGAAGGCGAGGCTCGGGATCGCGCCCCGGTAGAGGCGGGAGACGAGCGCGCGCTGATCCGACGATGGGCGCTCGAGGTCCACGACGAGAAAGCGTGCCGTGTCCTTCTCCTTCGCGTAGAGCGCCACGAATCGCTCCGCTTCCCGATTCGTGTTCCAGCAGTGGGAGGTCCCGAAGAAGACGGCGGTGGGCCGGTCGGACGCGATCCGCCCATCCTGGAGGTTCACGCCCCGGATCGGGAACGCGCTCGACGAATCGTCCGTGAACGAGAGGTTGGGAGCGAGCGTCAGATTCCGGGTGCCGCCGGGGCCGGAGGAGACGGCGAACGCCGGCGCCTTCTCGTCGCTCCCGGCGAGGGTCGCGACCGGAAATAGAAGGCTCGCGACGACGACGACGACAGCAGCGGCCGCGAGCGAAAGCCAGGGAGCGGAAATTCGGCTCATTCCGATTCCTCCTCCGGGTTGATCACAGCTGGAGCGGATGTTCTCCGAGGGCCGCCCGTCGCCGGGGGGCGGCGCTCGGCGGCCAGGTCTTCCAGGCACCGGACGACGAGCGCCGTCCAGCCGGTCTGGTGCGACGCGCCCACCCCGCGCCCGGTGTCTCCGTGAAAGTATTCGTGGAAGAGAACGAGGTCGCGCCACCCGGGGTCCGCCGCGAAGCGCGGGTCCTCTCCGTGACAAGGGCGCCGACCGGCCGCGTCGGGCAGGAAGAGGGAGGCGAGGCGCCGCGAGATCTCCCGCGCCACCTCGCCCAGGTTCATCAAGACGCCGGAGCCCGTGGGGCACTCGACGCGGAAGTCGTCTCCGTAGAAGTGGTGGTAGCGTTGCAGCGCCTCGACGAGCAGGTAGTTGACGGGAAACCAGACGGGCCCCCGCCAGTTCGAGTTGCCGCCGAAGAGGCCCGTGGTCCCCTCCGCGGGGTCGTAGTCCACGCGATGCTCCTCGCCGTCCACGCGGAACCGGTAGGGATGGTCGCGGTGGACGCGCGACAGGGCGCGGATGCCGTGAGGGGAAAGGAACTCGTTCTCGTCCAGGAGGTAGCGCATCACGCGCTCCAGGCGGTCGCGCGACGGAATGGCGAGCAGCCGGTGCGCTTCGACGCCGTCCGCGTCGCAAGCCATGTACGAGATGTTCCGCGCCAGGTCCCTGCGGTTGTCGAGGAACCACTGCATGCGCTTCTGGAATCCCGGCAGCCGCCGGATCACGTCCTCCTCCAGAATCTCGACCGCGAAGAGGGGGATCAGGCCGACCATGGAGCGCACTTTCAGCGGGATCTTGTGCCCCTCGACGGCCAGCTGGTCGTAATAGAAACCGTCCTCCTCATCCCACAGGCCCATCCCGCCGAGGGAGTTCATCGCGTCGACGATCGAGACGAAGTGTTCGAAGAATTTCGAGGCGACGTCCTCGTACGCGGGATCCTCGCTGGCGAGCTCGAGGGCCATCGAGAGCATGGTCGCGCAGAAGAACGCCATCCACGCCGTTCCGTCCGCCTGCTCGAGATGGCCGCCGGTCGGAAGCTCCGCGGAGCGGTCGAACACGCCGATGTTGTCCAACCCGAGGAAACCGCCCGCGAAGAGGTTCTTGCCCTCCGGATCCTTCCGGTTCACCCACCACGTGAAGTTGATGAGGAGCTTCTGGAAGACCCGCGCGAGAAAGACGCGGTCGCGGCTGCCGCGCGTGCCCGTGATCTTGTACGTGCGCCAGGCCGCCCAGGCGTGCACGGGCGGGTTCACGTCTCCAAAGGCCCACTCGTAGGCGGGGATCTGCCCGTTCGGATGCATGTACCACTCGCGCAGCAGCAGGGTGAGCTGCTGCTTCGCGAAGTCCGGGTCGATGCGCGCGAAGGGAACCATGTGGAACGCGAGGTCCCACGCCGCGTACCAGGGGTACTCCCACTTGTCCGGCATGGAGATCACGTCGCGGTTGTAGAGGTGCGGCCACCCGGCGTTGCGGCCTCTCTTGCGCTCCGGGGGAGGCGGGGGCTGGGACGGGTCTCCTTCGAGCCAGTCCTTCACGGAGAAGTGGTAGAGCTGCTTCGACCAGAGGAGCCCGGCATAGGCCTGGCGGGCGACGTTCTTCTCCTCCGTCGAGAGTGTTCCCGGCAGCCGCGTCGCGTAGAACGCGTCCGCCTCCGCGATGCGGTCGGCGAAGACCCGGTCGAACTCCGGCCCGAACGCGGCCGCCGGCGCCTCGGACTCCTTCGAGAGCCGGAGACGCACGACGCCCTTGCCCCCGGCGGGGATCTCCAGCCGGTAGAGAGCCGCGGCCTTCGTGCCGGCCTGCCCCGGGTTGACGGCGTCCTCGCGGCCCTCCACGACGAACGCGTGGAAGGCGTCCTTGACCCACGGCGACGGGTTCGGCGCCGCGAAGAGGCGGGCGACGTTCGACTCGTTGTCCGTGAAGAGCCATCGCGGGGCTGCCGGAGCGCCGGTCGCTGCCGGCGTCTCTCCGGCGGTCAGCCGGAAGCGTCCGAGGCTCTCGTGGACCGCGAGGACCGAAGCGTCGCCGTCCGCGGCGATGCGCGGTTTGCTCCAGTAGCCCTCTCCGGTGCGGCCCCACGACCACGTGTTGCGAAACCAGAGCGTCGGCAGGAGATCGAGCCGGGCGGGCTCCGGCCCGCGGTTCGTGACCGTGATCCGGATCAGCACGTCGTCGGGAGCAGTCTTCGAGTACTCGGCGACCACGTCGAAGTACCGGTTACCGTCGAACACCCCGGTATCCGCGAGCTCGAACTCGATGTCCGCCTTCCCGCGCCGGGCGTTCTCCTCGACGAGCCGGCGGTACGGAAACTCCGCGTGCGGATACTTGTAGAGGGCCTTCATGTAGGAGTGGCTCGGCGTCGAGTCGAGGTAGAAGTAGCTCTCCTTGACGTCCTCGCCGTGATTTCCTTCGTTGCCCGTCAGGCCGAAGAGGCGCTCCTTCAGGATCGGGTCCCGTCCGTTCCAGAGGGCGAGCGCGAAGCCGAGGCGCCCCTCGCGATCGGAGATTCCGAGCAGGCCGTCCTCTCCCCACCGGTAGGTGCGGCTGCGCGCGTGGTCGTGGGGGAAGTACTCCCAGGCCGAGCCGTACGGCGAGTAGTCCTCTCGAACGGTGCCCCACTGCCTCTCCGAGAGGTAGGGACCCCAGCGCTTCCAGTTGCGGCGGCGCTCGGCGTCCTCCTGGAGGCGGTCCAGCTCCGCCTCCGCGGGGCCGCCCCGCCCGGGCATGCGCCGGGGGTTCGGTGGAATGGTGTCTCTCACGACGGGCAGATCATTTCGGCAAGGCCGGCGGGGATGGGGACGGTGGCGCTCACGACGCTCCTTCGATTGTCATCATCGTCCCCTTCGATGCCACGGCCGGATCGACGTTTCAGCCGAGGCGAGCCGCTCCGGCGGCATCCTCCGCCACCTGCCGCCCCTCCGCGGCGCCGAACGCGGCCGTGGCCGCGTCGTGGATGGGAGTCTCGATCCCGCAGGCCCGCCCGTATCGGGAGACGGCGCCGGAGAGGACGTCCAGCTCCGTCGGCCCTCCGCGCTCGAGGTCCAGGAGAAAGCTCGGCCTCAGATGTCCCTCCAGCGCGAAAAGCCGCGAGAGCGCGTCCTCCTCATCGCGCTCGGACAGGGCGATCCCGCGGGCCCGCGCGACGGCGCCGATCTCTCGCGCGGCGCGCTCGAGCAGGAGCCGGCCCAGCGGAGCGCTGCGGATCGGGCCGATCGAAGCGCGGGAGAGACCCGCCGCGGTGGCGAGCGTGGTCAGGAAGAGAAACTTTCTCCACAGGTCGACGACGATCTGCGCGGAGACCGTCGTATCGGCGCCAGCGTCCCGGAAGGCGCCCGCAACGCGCTCGGCGCGCTCCGAATTCCCTCCGGCGGGCTCGCCGAGAACGACGATCTGGAACCGGCTCTTTCGCGTGATGACGCCCGGGGCCGACTTTTCGACGCCGACGAAGACGAGCCCGGCGAGCATCGAGGCGGACGGGACTCCGAGGGCGGCGAGCGACTCGCAGGCTTCGACGCCGTTCAAGAGGGGCAGCACGACCGCTCCGGCGGCGGCGAGCCGGGCGACGGCGGGCGCGACTTCCGGGATCGAATAGCTCTTTACCGCGACGATGGCGAGATCGGCGAGAAGGAGCTTCTCGACGTCGTCGTTCGCCTCGACGCGCGCGGTCCACTCCACGTCGGGGTCCAAGATCCGCAATCCGTTCGCTCGGATGGCGTCGCGATGCGCTCCCCGCGCGAGGAGGCGGACGTCGTGTCCGGCTCGCGACAGCGTCGCCCCGAAGTAACCCCCGACTCCGCCGGCTCCGACGACCGCGATCTTCATCGAGGTGTGCATGGTACGAGAAACGAGCGCCGCCCGGACCCCGCTACGACTCGCGGCGCTCGAGGACGTACCGGCAGGCCGGGCACGTGTGAAACTCCTGCAGGACGCCACCGGTCATGTCGTCGCCGGCGCGGACTTCGAAGATCGTGTTGACGACCTTGACGGCGTGGCGGTTCATCTCGGCGCCGCAGCGCGGGCACAACAGGCGGCCGTGCGCCGATCGGAGGGCTGTCTCGTTCTTTTCGGCGGTCATGTCCGTCGTCAACCTTCCAGCGCCACGCGCTCTCGCCCGTACCGCAACACCTTCGCCATCCAGATCAGCTCCTTCGCGAACTTGTCCACGCGGCGGACGTAGGCGTTGTCGAGAATCGCGCCCGAGGCATCGAAGAGCTTCTGCGCGCCTCCGAAGTTGACGTCCCAGAAGATCGTCACGAGGCCGAGCTCCCGA
>JBBQNC010000079.1:0-12134 GCA_038329555.1 Thermoanaerobaculia bacterium | reverse complement strand
CATGAGCTGGAAACGGCCATCCGCCACTACCTCGACATCTACAACCAAGACCCAAAACCCTTCGTCTGGACCAAAACCGCCGACGAAATCCTCGAATCCGTCGCCAGATTTTGTCGACGAATCTCTAACTCACGACACTAGTTTCACGCCGGCCGAGCTGATGCACCCGGGCCTTCACTCCCGGCCCTCTCCCGCTCGGAGAGGGCGCCGGCATTTCCGCCGACCTCAACCATCGGCTCGCAGCGGGAGGAGTCTCCCGAGCGTCGCGAGGGGAGGAGCCTCCCGCTGCGGGAGCCGCAGCGAAGCGGAGGCGACGGCGCTATGCTCGTCCCCTCCTTGCGAACGACGTCGACCAGAGCTCCCGGGAAGTCGGCGACCGATGCCACCACCGCGCCGGCATCGCGTCGGTCGCTGCTCACACGCAGCGGATACCTGCTGGTGCCGCCGGAAGTCATCGTCAGCCCGGAATCGCGGCTCCAGTATCGCGTCGACCGGCTGATCGGCGAAGGCGGCTACGGCCAGGCGTATCTCGCCACGCGGGTCTCCCGTGAGCACGCCCGGGGCATCCCCGGGACCGTCTGCATCAAGGCGAGCGAGCACATCGACGGCTGGCTGCGAGAGGCTTACTTCGGCCGGCTCCTGGACGGCGACCCGCGCGCGATCGCCGTGTACGACGTCTTCCCCCTGATGCGGCCGGGCCGTCCCGTCCTGTACTGCCTCGCGCTCGAGTTCGCGAGGCACGGCGATCTGCGGGCGTTCCTCCATGCGACGGGCAAGAGGTGGCAGGAGTCCGCCGCGCGGCGCGAGATCGCGGGCATCCTCCAGGTGCTCGGCAAGCTCCACCGCGGCCAGATGCTCCACCGCGACCTGACCCCGATGAACGTGTTCGTCTGTGACGACCGGACGCTCAAGCTCGGGGATTTCGGGATCGTGCGGCACCAGGGCGACCGGCGCGGCATCCGCGCGCACACCCTGAACCGGCTCACGGCGCCGCGGGAGATCCTGGACGGCGCCGCACCCAAGTGGCAGGCGCGCGACGACGTGTACCAGGTGGGGCAGCTCCTCGGGATGCTCGTGAAGGGCGACGCCCGCGCGCGGATCAAGACCGGCGAGATCCGGGGTCTCGCCTGCACCGACCACCTGAAGGAGATCGTCTACCGCTGCATCGGCGAGCGCCGGAAGCGCTACGAGAGCGCCGACGAGCTGGTCGCCGCCCTGCGGCACCGTCCCAAGAAGCTCGCGGCCGGGGTGTTGCGAACCCTTGCCGGGGTCCACCTCGCTTTCACGGGCATCCTCACGAAGCGCCGAAGCGAGGCCGTCCGCGCGGCGCGAAGGGCCGGGGCGACGGTTCACGGATCTCCCTCGGCCCGTACGAACGTCATCGTGCGCGGCCGGCCGAACCCGCTGCAGGCGGCGGGACGCGAAGGGGGCCGGAAGCTCCTCGAAATCAAGCGGCTGCGCGAAAAGGGTCACCGGATCACCCTGCTCGACGAGAAGCGTTTCTGGAAGCTGGTGACCCGCAAGCCGCCGGCGTGAACGTCCTGATCTTCGGCGCGACCGGCATGGTCGGACAGGGCGTCCTGCGCGAGTGCCTGCTCGACCCCGGCGTCGAGCGCGTCGTCGCCGTGGGCCGCAGCGCGACCGGCGTGCGGCACGAGAAGCTGCGCGAGGTCGTGCGCCCCGACGTGAGCGATCTCTCGGCGGTCGAGGCGGAGCTCACGGGCTCCGACGCCTGCTTTTTATGTCTCGGAGTCTCGGCCGTCGGAATGTCCGAGCAGCGCTACACGAAGATGACGCACGACCTGGCGCTCTCCGTCGCGAAGACCCTCGTCCGGCTCGATCCCGGGATCACCTTCGTTTACGTTTCGGGCACCGGCACCGACGCCACCGAGCGCGGCCGGCTCATGTGGGCGCGCGTGAAGGGGCGCACGGAGAACGCGTTGCGGCGGCTGCCGTTCCCTGCGTCCTTCATGTTTCGGCCCGCCGTCATCTTTCCATTGCACGGGGTCCGATCGAGGACGACCTGGTACCGGGTGCTCTACGCGGTCATGACGCCGCTCTATCCCGCGCTGAAGGCCCTCTTCCCGAACGGCGTGACGACGACCGAGCAGGTCGGACGCGCGATGCTCGCCGTCGCGCGAAGCGGATACCCGACGCCGGTCCTCGAGATGCGGGACATCAACAGCCTCTGAGGCAGCCGCCGGTCAGGACGTTGAGGGTCGAGGAACCGCACTGTTCATCCCCGGAAACGCCGCAGGTTCCTCCTCCTTTTCCTTCGCCAGCCACAGCGTCTCGTCCGCGCTGCGACCGTAGATGGCCGGAACGGGCAGGTCGAGCATGCGGAGGTAGAGCGCGAGTTGACCCCGGTGGTGGTACCAGTGGTTGAGCAGCATGGTGCGAAGCATTGCGACCCGCGGGATGGCGAAGACCTCGCGTCCCGCATGCGTCATCCGCCAGGGCGCGAGCGCCTCGGCGTCTTCCAGGCTCGAAAGGAGGTCCCGCGCCTCCGCGATCCCGGCGTCCAGGATGGCCGCGAAGTCGGTTTCCCCGTCGGGCTGCGCCGGCGCCGGAGGAGTCTGCGGCATGTCCATCCCATCCGCGCGCGCGCGACGCGACATGCCGCCGGGGATGCCGGCGACATGCCCCGCGAGCTGCCCGAGCGTCATCGATTTCGGATGAGGCTTCCAGGCGAGCCTGTCCGCGGGGACTCGCTCGAGGACTCTCCGGGTCGTCTTCGCCTCGCGCTCGAGCTCGGCCAGTAGGGCGTCGGCAACCTGGGACATGGCGAACTCCTTTTCTAAGACTTGCGAACTGCAAGTCGCAATGGCGCCAGCCTAACGCCAGTGACTTGTATTTTGCAAGTGTCATGTTACGCTGTCGATCATGCGACCTCCGACCGTCCCCCTCCCCCTCGGCGAACGCTCGAGGTGCCCCATCGCTAATGCCCTGGACGTCGTCGGCGACCGCTGGACCCTCCTGGTCGTCCGCGACCTCCTTCTCTTCCGGAAGGTCCGGTTCAACGAGCTCCTCGATTCCGCCGAGGGAATACCGACGAACATCCTGGCGGACCGCCTCCGGCGTCTCCAGGCGGCGGGAGTCGTCGAGAAGACGGCCTACCAGACCCGGCCACCCCGATACGAGTACCGACTGACTCCGCGCGGCGCCGACCTCCTCGCGATCCTGCGGGAAATGGTCGCGTGGTCGAACCGGCATATCGCCGGGACGGGTCGGCCGCCGACGGCCTTCCTGGAGCGGCCCGGCGCGGCATTCTCCGCGAAGATCGCTCCGGCGCGCACCGGTCCTCGCGCGTCCGGGCGAAAGTCCCGGCGCCGATCCGGGCCAGGCTCCTAGGCCGCCGTCAAACCTCGAGGGTCGAGCCCGGCTCGTCGGCCGGAAAATACTCGATGCCGATCTTCCGAAAGTGCCCGCCCAGGTTGTCGTGGCGCGCCTTCAACCAGAAGTCCTTCACGTAGCCGTCGTGGATCGGGAGGATCCGACCGGGCGCCAGGCGTTCGCCGAATGCGGCGGTGCCGAGCTCGGTCGTCCACGGCGCCATGATGGAAAGAGCGAGGAGGGCGATTCCGCGGAGCGCATCCAGCGAAGGGGCATACGAGTCCCCCGGATGGACGAGACGATCGTTGATCGCGGTCCTCATCACGCACGACCATTCCGATCACGCCAACGAGGCGACCACGTTCACGATCAACCACGACGTGCGAATCGGCGGTCATGCGCTGCCCGCGGGGAGCTACACGTTCTTCGTATTCCCGGGCGAGTCGGAGTGGACGCTCGTCTTCAATCGGGTCCCGCGGCAGTGGGGCGCATTCGACTACAACCCCGCATTCGACGCGCTGCGGGTCGCCGCGAAACCCGTCGAATGCGCCCGCGAGGAGTTCCTGCGCTACGACATCGCGCCGAGGGGGACAAACGCGGCGGTGGTCGCGCTCTCGTGGGAGAAGAAGCGGGTTGCGTTTCGGGTCGAAGCCGGGAGAACCGTGACCCTCGGTCGTCCGGTCCGCAGCACGGACTGCCGTCACCCGTCACCTGTCACCTGTTCCGGCATCAGCATATCCTTCGACCAACTGATCGAAGGAGGCCGCATGAAATCCTCACGCCCCGTGCTCGCAACCGGAATCCTGACTCTCTCCATTCTCGCGGCGGGTTGCGCCGGCAAGATGACCTCGGAGAACTACGCGAAAGTCACGAACGGAATGACGCCGGCACAGGTTGAGGTGATCCTGGGTCCCGGAACGGAGCAGGCCAGCTCCGGCGTGGCAGTACCCGCGATGCCGGCCATGCCGCCCGGCGTCCCGACGCCGGCCGCGGGCACAGGCGGGATCGGCGCGCCCGGTACGACCGTGACGACGAAGGTCCTCGTCTGGCAGAAGGGCGGCAAGATGATCACGGCGACGTTCATGAACGATCAGCTCGTCGCGAAGACGCAAGTGGGTCTCTGACCGTCGGCAGCGCCAAGCTTCCCTCTCCCCCGCGGCCGGGGGAGAGGGTCAGGGTGAGGGGGTCGCCCTCGATCTCCACGGCTCGCGGCATTTCCGAAAGGCCACGCCCCTCTCCCCGGCCGTCTCCCGCCGGGAGAGGGGAGGACGGGGCGGCCGTCATCTCCGCCGATCGGAACCATCCGCTCGCAGCGCCGACGTGTAGTCACCCCTTCAAGTGATCCCGATTGTGCTGCGAGATCGACAGCACGTTCCCGTCGGGATCCTTGAACCACGCCACGCGGTCACCGTTCGGGGGCGTCCAGACGCCGAGCTCGTCCTGCTTCATGAAGGGCAGGTTGAACTGCTCGAACTTGACACCGCTCGACGTGAGCTCCCGGATGGCGCCGTGGATGTCGTCGACCTCCCAGCCCAGCACCGTGTTCGGAGCGGGCGTGAAGGCCTGTCCCTTGCCGACGCGAATCATCGTGCCGTTCGCGTCGAACACGAGCGCGAAGTTGTCCTCGCTGAGCAGACGAAACCCCAATGCTCCCCCATAGAACGCCTTTGCCTTTTCGGGATTGCTCGTCACGACGAATCCGATCATCCGGGTCAGTACGGCCATAGCACCCTCCATCCGGTTCGCCAACCTTTGGCCAAATGACGGCTCAAGACGAAGCCGGGACCTTCTTCCACACGAGGTCCCAGGCTTCGCGGCGCTCGGCGAATCCCATGATCGCCCCGGCCGCGTCGCGCTGAAACACGTAGCGGTATCGCGGGCGGCCCGGCTGGAAGAGGACGTCCGGCGCTTCGGCGCGCAGCTCTTTCGCCGGGCGACCGGTCTGCTCCCCTTCGATCCCCTCCCCCTTGCGCCGGATCTCGTAGCCGATCTCGGGAGTCAGCGCGTAGCGGCCGCAGTACTCGTCCGCCTTCGCGGCCGGAAGCGGGACCGCCGGCGGATCCGTCTTGAGCGCGAGGACCTGGGATGACAGAAGCCGCCAGCCCGCCGGAGTCTTCGTCCAGGTGTCGGTGCTTCGATACTGACAGTGCAGCTCGTGACCGTGGTAGTTCTCGTTCTCGTCACTGACGTACGTCGCAATCGCGATCGAACCGTGCACCCGGGACTTGAAATCGATGACCCTGATGACTCCGGACACACCCGCGGCCAGCGGCTTGATCTGCTCGACGAGCGCCTTCTTGCCGGAGACCTCGCCGTCCTCGGCCGTATAGACGCAATCCTCGTGGAGATACTTCTCCCACACGGGCGCCCTACCCGAACCGACGGCGTCCATGAGCTCCTGCGTCTGCACACGCAGCGTCGTGGCGATCGCCCCGCCGCTTTCCTTGATTCCCTCGGACGCTTCAGCGCCCTTCACGGCGGCGGGAAGCAGGGCCGCGGCCCCGAGCGCCAGAACCCGCCGCCGATCGATCGTCATGACGTCCTCCTGTCGTTCGCGCAGAGCGCCTTCGAGTCGGGGCGCGGCGACGTTTTTACATCTTTCCGCGCTGAACCAGCGGGGAAAAACTGGATCCGCCGGCAAGGGGTTTGCATAAATTTATTGATTCCACTCTTCAGTAGGAGGTCTCATGAAAGCTTCCGTCAAACCCATTCCCGACGGATATTCGGCTCCCGTCCCCTCTCTGGTCGTGGACGGCGCGGCCGCAGCGATCGACTACTACAAGAAGGCATTCGGAGCGAAGGAAACCGGCCGCATGCCGACGCCTGACGGGAAGAAGATCATGCACGCCGATCTCGCCATCGGGGATGGACACATCATGCTCAACGACGAGCTTCCCGGCATGGGAAAGAGCCCGAAGTCGCTCGGCGGCACGCCCGTGACGATCAGCATCTGGGTCGAGGACGTGGACAAGGTCGTCGAGCGAGCGGCCGCGGCGGGCGGAACGACCGTTCAGCCGGTGCACGACGAGTTCTGGGGAGATCGCGCGGGCCTGATCCGCGACCCGTTCGGGCATAACTGGTACATCCTGACCCGTAAGGAGAACGTCTCCCGGGAGGAGATGCAGAAGAGGATGTCGGCCCTGCCGGAGATGTCGAAGGCCTGACTCCGAGCGCCTCCCCGGAAGCGCCTTTCTCGATCCGGTGGCCTCCCGGCGGTCCGCTACGGCGGATCCCCGAAGCGGACATCCGGCGTTTTCGTCGCGAATATTCGACTCCCACGCCGCAGAGCCGGACCTCGTTCGTGTAACGTTGACGCCAATCGGCGAGGGAAGTGACGTGAATCGAACTCGGAGTCCGTTCGCGGCCGCGATGCTGTTCGCGATGGCCGCTCCGCTTCTCGCCGCGGACGCCCGTCCGTGGCACCCCGCGGGGATCTCGAGTCCCCTGTTCGAATCGCACGCCGCATTCGATCCGCGCACCGGCGACCTCTACTTCGTTCGCAGCTCGAAGGAGTTCTCGGGCTGGCGGATCCTCGCGAGCCGCTGTGGTCGGGCCGGCTGGTCGGAACCGAAGCCGCCGGCGTTTGCAGGCGACGGCGTCGAGGCGGACCCCTGGTTCACGCCCGACGGCAGGCGGCTGTATTTCATCTCGACGCGAAGCGGGAGTCGCAAGCTCGACATCTGGACGGTCGATCGCGACGCGAGGGGCGCCTGGAGCGCCCCGGTGCGTATGCCCGAACTGGTCAATTCCGCGGGCAACGAGTGGTTCCCGCGGCCGGCGCCGGACGGCTGGCTCTACTTCGGATCGGACCGGCCGGGCGGCTTGGGGCGCACGGACATCTGGCGCGCGCGCGAGAACGCTCCGGGAATGTGGGACGTCGAGAACGCGGGTGCGTCGATCAACACCGCGGGCGACGAGTACGAGCCGCTTCCCTCTCCCGACGGGTCGCGGATGATCGTCATGGCGGACGGCCGTCTCTACGAGACGCGACGCACGCCGCAGGGCTGGTCTCCCCGAGTGAGACTCGGTCCGGAGGTCAACCAGAACGGCGGCGAGATCGGCGCGGCCTTCTCGCCGAGCGGAAGATCGCTTCTCTTCTCTCGCGACACGAAGGAGCCTCTGTCCGGCGAGTTTTTCCTGCTGCGGGAAGACGCGGCGGAAGACTGGCCGCCGAAGTGCCCGAGGAAGTAACTTCCGCAGACTGGATCGATCGTGCCTGCCGGAGCGATCATCCGGTAACCGCGCTTCCGGCTCTCGGCGCGAGACTCTAAAGGCCGAAGCACGATGGATCGAGGGCCGATCGGCTCGCTCTCGACTCGGGCGATCGCCTCCTCCCAGCCCTCCCGGGCGGTCGGCCATTTCGGCCTCCAGCCGGGAGCTTTCGCGAAGCTTCCGGTTGGAGACCCGCAGCGATCGCGCCCGGGTCTCGCCGACACGGCCCATCAGTCTGGCCAGCCAGGACGCCGGGATGCGAGGCGCGCGAACGTAGCGCGTCGGCGATGGCCCCGTAGAAGCCGTGCCGGCGAAGAGGCTCGTCATCGCCGACGTTGTAGACGCCGCTCGGTAGTCCGATCGCGGAGGCGACGGCCGCAGTCGCGTCGTCGTGGGAAACCGACGAAAAATACTCCTCCGGCGAGTCCGCTGCGAGGGCTCCCGTCCCTCTCGCCTAGTGCAGGTGGAAGGAGACCGTGACGGTCAGATAAACACGAACTGCCCGCCCTCTGAGAGTGGCGGGCTTGTAAATCCAGCGGGAAACGGCGTGCATGGCCGAGCCGTCGAGGAGAGGGTGGACAGACTTCAACACCGTCAATCCCTCGACGGAGCCGCCGGCGGTAATGACAGCTTCGAGGACCACCACACCTTGAATCCCCGCTCTTCGAGCCGTCTCGGGATATTCGGGCTCGACTCTCGTCTGAAGGACGGGAGCCTTGACGTCGCCCCCGACGTGCCACGGTTCCTCGCCGCCTCCGGCGCGGCCGGTTCCGTCGGAATCTCCGTCGGGGCTGCCCCCGGGCCTGTCCCCGCCGACTTCCGCAGTGACAAGGCCTTCCTCCCCTTCTCCCGAAGTTGCGGGCTCGATCGAGGCGGAAGCCAGCGGAATCTCGTCCGGGACCGAGAGCGGCTGCGTCTCTGTCCGTCGGGCGGCCCGATTCCGGGCTTCTGACGACGTGGAAACTCCCTTACGGGCATCAGGCTGCATCTTGGGAGGAGGACCGGCGACCTCGTAGAAGGTGACGGGAATCGAGGGCTCCGGAACATCGTCCACGAACCACAACGAAGCGCCGACGATGACGCCGATCGTCATTCCATGAATAACGAGAGAGACCGGCAAAGTCAGAGCCGTCTTCGAGACTTTCCTCCGATGCGACGATTCGATCAGAGCATCTTCGAACATGTGGCGCCCCCACCATCGGGACACCGGGATCTGCTCGCGGTTCCCGACGGGGAGGAAGCGAGCCGCCGAGCCTGGGAACCAATCGGCTGGCCCCGGTGTCCGCACGGTGAAGGAGGGCTCCAATGCTGAGCTCGAACGCCTTCGCACCGCCGCGGGCGGATATCAACGTCACGCCTCTCGTCGATGTCGTTCTCGTGCTCCTGATCATCTTCATGGTGATCACTCCGCTTCTCCAGGTGCGGTTCCCCGTCTCGCTTCCACGAGCCTCCTCGGCCGCCTCTCCAGCCCAGCGTCTGGTGACCGTGACGCTCGACGCGCAGGGCGCCCTCACCCTGAATGGCGCGCCGACGCCGTTGAGCGCTCTCGAGTCGAGGCTCGCGGAGCTCTTCGCTCTCGGCGCAGAACGGCAGGTGCTGTTCGAAGGTGCGGATCAAGCGACTCACAAGGAGGCGATGGACGTGATGGACCGGATCCGAAGGGTTCGTGGGAGCGTGGGAGCGTCTGGATCGCGTTTCCGGAACGTGATGACGAGAGGGAGCGTCGTGCGCCCCTGCCTTAACGGTGCGGGAAACTAGGCTCTCAGCGGTTTCCTCTCTTGTCCAACGCGAACGTGACGGTGACGGTCAGGTAGACCCGGACCGGCCGGCCGTCGAGTGTCGCGGGGGTGTAACGCCAGTGTGCGATGGCCGCCATTCCGGTGATGTCCAGATCCGGGTGAGAGCTCCGGATGACATGGAGATCGCCGACGCAGCCCGTCGGCGAAATGATCGCTTCGTAGATGCTGACTCCCTGGTGGCCCTTGCGCCTGGAATCCTCGCGGTACATCGGCTCGGTCCGCGAGACGAGCTTCGGTGCGACAACCTTGCCGCGGACCATTCGGACGTCCGTCGTGCCCTTCACTACGGCCGGCAGGTCGAGCTCCTGGCACGCGAGGACGTCCGCATCGAGGAGTGTCAGGTAATAGACGCCGCTCTTCTCGGGTTGCCGTCCGTCGTCCGGCTCGGAGGTCATCAGGAAGATTGCATCCGCCGTGGCCTGGCACTGTTTCTGACGCACGGGCGAGACGCGGATCTGTTTCGGCAGGCCGTGGGGCCAGAAGTCGATCTCGGCGACGGGGTACAGGGAGCTCGACGATGCCGACTTGCATCCGCTGATCGCCAGCAAGTCGGACACCATCCCCTGTGGAAGCCCGGTCACCATACGGAGGCGGATCGCCAATTCCGCAGGGGGTGGCGTGGAAGGGGCAAGTGTCTCCTGCGGCGCCGAGGTCGGTTTCGAAGTCGGAAACGGCTGGGAGGCACGCGCCGCTCGGTCATGCTTGTTCCGACGCATCACCGCTTCGGCTTCGCGTTCCGTCAGCAAGGCGACGAGCGGGCTCTCGTTCAAATCCGAATCGAGGTGGCATTCTGGGTTCGTCTCCAGGCAGGCGATCCAGCCTTCGTCTTCTTTCGGAGCCCTCCCCAGCGCCCGCCGCAGCATCTCGAGACCGAACCGGAGCTCTGGATCGGCCGGCGGCGGCGTGTCGGAAGAGACCGCCTCCAGGATCTCGCTCGACGCCGCGAGGGGCTTCCCCTGGTTCGCCTTGGCGAGGTACCACGCCGCTTCCCCGCGGACGATGTTGTCCTGCCCGCGAAGCCCGGCGAGCAGAATCCCCTCGTGCAATGACAGCTTTCGTTCCGAGGCGACCTTGAGGACCGCGCTCCAATCGTTCGACGCCCCACGCGCAAGAGCAAGCGAGCCCGCCGCGCTCAACAGGTCCGGCCCGTCGCGGTTGACCGCCAGCCGAAAGAAGACCTCCCGGTCATACGAGGAAAGCTCGAGCTCTCGCAGTGTCGAGAAGTACGTCGGTAAGGCCAGGACTCCTCGAAGTCGTGCGGCCGTGCGCACATACGCGCTGTCGAGCCGAGGCGAGAATCTTCTCGCCGCCACCAGAGCCTCGGGATCCGCGGCAGGACCCGCGATCGTGCAGAGCGCGCGGATCTCCTCCCGCGCCGCTCCGGCGTCGCCCTCCTTGCCGAGAGCCTCCTTCAGATCGGACGCGAAAGTCCCGAGACCGACGACCGCGATCGCCCGAGCCGCCGACGCCCGCACCGACGCGGACGAGCTCGCGAGGCCCGCCTTGAGCCGTTCGACCGCTCGAGGATCGGGCACGTGCCTGGCGAGAAGCGCGACGACGCCGGGGGTGAGGGGCGAACGAGCAAGCTTCTCGAGCTCGTCCGCCCCGAAGGCCCTCATCTCGACCGAATTGGTCACGAGGATCGCGAGGAGCGCAACGCGAACCGGTGCCCGGGCATGCAACCGAGCCGAAAGTGGCATTACGGCGAAGGCTAACAGAAGAGACAGTTGGCGATCGGAGACACGGCGGAAACGCGAGTTTCGATGGCTAGTGTTTCCTGAGACGGACTACATGCGGCTTCGTCGAGCCTCACCGGCGGCGGATCGACATCCAGACTCCGGCCATCGCCAGAAGGCTGCAGAAGAGCAACAGCGCTCGGACGTCGAGCCCCCCCGTCGAGCCGATGCCGCGGACCGCGCTCGCGACGGGCTCGAGCAGGTTGCCCGCGTTGTCCAGAGCCATCTGCGCTATCGCGCGCTGCCAGAAGATGTCGCGTTCATCGCGCCGCGCCTCGCGGTACCGATCCACTCGAATGAGCCCTCCCACTCCCCCGCCAGCCCGGCGAGCCGCGCGAGCGCTGCGGCGGCGGGGGCGTTCCCACCCGGGGTCGACCGCGGGACGACCTTCCCCGTGAAGGCGAACGCCGGGGCGGCGAAGAGGAGGGCGACCACCGCACTCGCGAAAGAAACGAGGGAGCGCGTGCATCGAGGCATGGAGATCCTCCCGGACCATTCTGTCCCGGCCGGTCCAGCGGGCCGCAGAAGTCGGGACGGAGGGCATCCTCCCCCGGACGAAACTGAGGTTCTCCGGATCAGTCCTGAATTCCCGCGGCCTCGATGCGACGCGACGCGATCAGGATCTCCGCAGAGACCCGGTTTCCCCGAGCGGGGGGTTAGGATCCCTTCTCATCGGCGACGAGATCGAGAAGGAGGGCAGGACGATGTTCGTGATCCGGGACGTTTTTCGGACGAAGGCGGGCAAGGGCAAGGAGCTCGTGACCAAGTTCAAGGGTGCGGAACCCTACATGCCGAAGGACGGGGTGCGCTCGCGGCGCATCCTGACCGACACGGTCGCCGCGTACTGGACGATCGTGATGGAGACGGAGGTCGAGAAGCTCGAGACCTACTTCGACATGATGCACACGCGACCGTCGAATCCCAAGGCGGAAGAGGCGATGAAGGGCTACGCGGACATCGTCGAGGGCGGCTACCGGGAGATCTTCCACATCGAGTGACGCGGGCACACGGCCGGCTCGTCAGGTCTGAATCTCGACCAGCACGTCGGGAGTCG
>JBBQNC010000078.1:0-12198 GCA_038329555.1 Thermoanaerobaculia bacterium | reverse complement strand
GGCCCGCCACGATCAGGAGGTCCGCCCGCGAGATCTTCAGAATGAAGGACGGTTTGGCGTCGACGAAGTGAGGGTCCTGGTAGCCCTTCGCGAGCGAGAACGTCTCGACCCTCTTACCTCCCACGGCGTCGGTAATCGAAGCCAGGTCCTGAAGGCTCGTGACGACCTTGACGGCGGCAAACGCCGGCGCACCGGCAAGGAGAAGGACGGCGGAAAACATTCTTTTCAACATGACTCCTCAGAAGGTATGGGCGCCGTGGGCGCCGATCGAGAATTGGATTTGCAGGAGCGCTTCGTGCGCGGAGATCCCGCCGGCATAGCGTCGCTGCCGCAGTTCGCCCCGCACCTGCGAGAACTCGCTCGGCCAGAACGTGAGGGTGACGGCCTCTCCCCGGTCGCGAGCCGCCGCTTCGTCGGAACGATCGGAGAATTCGTACCGGCCGCCGAGGATCCACCGCCGGCCAAGCCGGTAGTCACCGGCGACGTAGAAGCCCTGCGACGATTGTGTCTTCCCTGGTTGCTCCCGCCGGCTCCAGAAATACTCGCTGCGAAGGATGAAGGATCGATACGGCCCGCCCTGGAGTGGTCTCCACCGGTAAACCAGGTGCGCGTTCTTCAGGGTCGTCGTGGCGTCCGCCGTCGAGCCGTTGAAACCGCGCCCGAAACTGGCGCCGAGCTCCAGATTGTGATCGTCCCCGAGGTCCCGGAAGGCGCGGTACTGTCCAACGACGGCGAGCTTGCTCCGCGAAGGCGCGGCGAAGAGGTTCTCCACGTCGCCGCGAAAGACCTGCGCCGTCACTTCGGAGAATGTGTCGCCAGGCAGCGGGATGAGCTTGGCCAGCGAGAGGCCGGCGTCGCTCCAACCCTCCTCGCCGCCGATGAGGTTGACGATCGGGAGCGGCTCGTCGGCCCACGGCAGGATGTGAAGGTGCATCAGGTTCACTTTGCCGAACTGAGCCTTGAACTTCCCCACCTTCAGCAGCACCCCCCCGGGCAGATTGAGAAACGTGACGAAGCCCTCCTCGACCTCCACGCCTTCGTTGGAGAAGGAAAGGAAGAAGTCCGCACGGGCGTAGGGATCCACGACGGCCTGAAGAGACAGCTCCGACTCCCGGAGCTGAAGGTTGGGCTGGTCATCCACGGGATTTCGACCGGCGATACCGAGAAAATTGCCGATCACGGCAATCGCCGGGTTGAAGTAGGTCGGGCTGGCCGCCGCCGCCGGGGGGGATGGTTGGGCCGGGCCGGGCTCGACAGGGGCCGAAAGGGCGGGCGTAGGCGTAGGCGAAGGCGCGGGGGGCTCCTGCGCCGGCGCGGCCGAAGCCAGCAATGCCGACACGACACAATGACAAGTCACCAGCAACAATCGGGTTCTCACGACTCCTCCCGCCCGGTACAGGGCCGGCTCGTTGGGGCGTCCGGCGAAGCCCGGACGCGGAGGATCTCTAGGTGAGAAGAGGAGGGGCTCGCCCTTGATGGAGCCGGCCGGCCCGGGAAGCCGGAGAACACTCTTCCATCGGGGGCAGGAGCCGGCGAAGGAGCCGAGGCTCGAACGCGATGCCAGCAAATCGGGGGACAAGGAGCGGCGCGTGCGCGATGCAGGCGAGGCAGCCGTGGCCGTGCGCGAGAACTCCGGGAGCCCGGAACTCGACGGCCCGGTCCCCTCGAAGAGACGCCGTTACCTCGAAATGTTCTGCATGAAACCCGAAGGCATGACGGATCGATATCGCCGCCGCGACCAGCAGCAAGAATCTCATCCAGCGGTCCGCCCTGAGGCGATACGACATCCACACGATCATAATGCGTTTCATGAGTCGCCGACGTCCGGGAATGCGGCGGGCTGCTTACCAAAGGCAGCAGCCGTGATCTGGGAAGGGGTCGTGATTCTCGTGCTCATCGGCATCAACGGCTTGTTTTCCATGGCGGACGGCGATCTCGATAC
This sequence comes from Thermoanaerobaculia bacterium, assembly GCA_038329555.1. Taxonomy (GTDB): domain Bacteria; phylum Acidobacteriota; class Thermoanaerobaculia; order UBA5066; family Gp7-AA6; genus JALYUA01. The sequence continues at coordinate 10,256 of JBBQNC010000078.1, read as the reverse complement.
GATCGTGGGAGTCGTGCATGCGCGCGACCTGCTGGTCCGGTCCCTCGCGGGCAAGCCGATCCCTGTCACTCTTCCGTTTCGCGGCGTCACCGGAAGCGCAAGCTCACCGACGGAAAGTCCAGCGGATCTTCGCGACAATCTCGTCTGAAAGCGGGGAAACGGAAAGCGCCCCTTCCGAAACCGGGTGTTTCCAGTTTCGGTTCCAGACCAGAAACAGGTCCCGGCCTGGCGTGAGCGTCCAGCGAAGGCGGGCGTTCAACCCGACCTGGCGAGAATCGGAGTCGTACTGACCGTAGACAGAGGCGATCAGCTCCGTCGTGAACGCGTAGACGGTCTTGACCTGCCACAGCCGTTGGATGAACCGTCCGCCCGGAAGCCGGCCGAAGTCGTTCTCCGCGTCAACGCCGACGTTGATTCGGCCGGAGGCGCTGGTCCAGTTCGCGAACGCCTGGAGTTGTGTGAGCGTGCCGTCGAAGAACCGGCCGAGCCAAACCGTCGAGCCGACCCTCAACGGACGATGATCCGATGATTGCAGCTCCAGCCGAATACGATCGAAACGATACGTCCCGACGGGGATCACGACGCCGCGGGCGATCTCGAACGGGGCGCTGAGCCTCTCGTACTGCGGAGCCCAGTTGGCTTCGAGGTGCTCGCCGGACTGAGTCCGCACGTTGAACGGAGCCGTGAAGACTCTCCAGGACTCGGTCTGTCCGTGGAGGTCGGTGACGACGACGGGCTCGACTTCGAAGAAAAATTGCCGGACCCACGCAAGAAGGCCTCTCTGGGGACGGGGTTGGTAAGCAACGTAGAGATCGTACTGGCGAGTCCCGGGACGCGGAAGAAAACCGAGGGCCGGGTCCAGCGCCTCGCCAAAATCGTTGTATCGGAGGGCGACGTCCCAGAGGTCGTTGGGGTAGTCGATCTTCATACCCCAACCCGACGAACGCCCTCCCCGTGGATCGTGGTGAGTCCCCGCGCCCCAGAGCCCGATGGACAGGTTCTTGTCGCCTGCGAAGGTCGAGGTGCGCCAGACGGCGTCGAGACCTCCGAGCGAGTTGTCGTGGACGCCGTCCGGGTCTCCCCGCGTCGCGATGGCGCCCAGGCGCAGGTGCGCATCCACGTCGTAGGTGATCCGGCCGGCAAAGAGGTTGGTTCGAGGAGGGCCCCCGCTGCCCGTCTCGACGTCGAGCGCCGCGATCCCCCACGGCCCGGCCCGGCCGAGGACCTTGATTCCCGCATCGAGGGGCACCGCCTCGCCCTGAAAGAGGCCGACACGACGCGAATAGAAGGGTATGAATTGGTCATTCAGACCCAGACCAAAGCGAAACAGGTTCGATCCTTCCACGAAGAATGTGCGCTTTTCCGGGAAGAAGAGGGGGAACCTCGTCAGCTGGATTTGACGGGTGTCCACCTCGGTCTCCGCGAAGTCGGTCTTGACCGTCAGCACGCCGAAGAGCTGCGGCGTGAAGTTGTAGCTGACGTCTCCCCCCGCGGTTCCCGACAGAGAATGCGAGTCTGAAGTTCGGCTCGAACGAAAACGCCCCAGGCCGTACGGGCTGACGGTCCATCCGTCGCCTTGTGAAAGGTCTTCGATGCCTTCGAGCGATCCCGCCCGGCTGACGTCCTCGAGCCGAGAATCGAGTGTTGTACCGGACCAACGAAGCGTCGTCCGATCCCTCGGGACGAATCTCTCGACGTTCAATCCCCAGCGGGTGGCTCGTGATGGAAACCGTAGAGACCGCGCCGGAATGACGATCTCCGCCGTCCAGCCGTCGGACGTGCGGGCGGTTCTCGCATCCCAGATCCCGTCCCAGTCGAGCGACAAGTCCTCCGGACCGGCGATGAGCCCGTCGAGCCGAGCCCCGCTGGCGTTCACTCGGAAGAGATAACCGGTCCTGCGGTCTCCGAAGGGATCGAGGACGATGGCGACGCTGTCGTCTCCCACCATGTCCCCGTCCCGAATCATGGTGTGGACTGCGATCCGCCCGGGTTCGGGATCGAAGCCGGTCACCCCGAAATACAGGTTCCGAGCGTCGGACAGGATTCGCACCTCGGTGCGATACGGCGTGTCGCCCAGAGGGTGTGGCGATTGCTGGGGCAGGTCGGGGATGACGGCCGCCGCACTCCACTCCGGTTCGGAGAGGACGCCATCCAGCCGGATCGCGAAAGGTGCCGGAAGCTGCCCGGCCGTGACCGTCGCTCGCTCTTGCGCTCGGACCACGGGCGCCGCAAGCACGAGGACGACGCAGGCGACGCGACCCGCTCGATCGTTCATGCGCAAACGGCGACTAGCAGGCTGTCTAAAGTGAAATGGGGAGGCCGTCCCTCACGAACGCATCGCTCCAGGCCGCGGGGTCACTGGACGGCCACTCTCGCGAGCGCGGACTTGATCCCGATGGCGATCTTCTCCGGCGTATCGACGCCCCAGAAGTGCATGAAGAAGAGCCGGGGGCTCTCGCGGAGCATGTGGGAGTGGAGGGCTGTGATCTGAATGCCGTGTGCATGGAGCTCGCGAATGACGGGGTTGACCTCGTCGGCGACGAGAACGAAATCACCGGTCGTCGCGACGCGGTCTCCGACGATCTCGAAGTTCATGGCATTGGCCATTCCCATGCTCGGAGGAACTTCCATCCCGCTTTCCCGGATCGGATCGAGCCGGGGAATTCCGAACTGCAGGACGACGCCCGCGAGAGTGCCCTTGCGCCCGAGAGTGTCCTGAATCTTCTGGAACATGGATTCCTGGGCGGTGGTCGGTTTAGCGGGCATCGTTCCCGGCCGCGTTCCCAATGGTGTCCTGGTCTTCGCGAGCGCACCCTTCAACGTGGCCGCCAGGGCGCCCGCCTCTCCCGTGGCGTGGAAATGAAGGTACATGACGCGCGGCGTCTCGTTGATCAGATGATTGTGGATCGCGAGAATCTCGAACCCGCCGGCTTCGAGCGAGCGCGCAACCGGGTCGACCTCGGGACCGAGGAGCACGAGGTCCCCCATCGTCATCGCATCCTGTCCGACTCCCGTTCTCTCGAAGGCCGCCCAGCTCCCGAGGGCGAGGGCCGGCTCCACCGGAACGCCGGACACCGTGACGTGCAGATCGGTTCGAGGCCAGGCGTACCGGCGAACCTGGCCCGGCATGTCTTTGCCCGGGCTGCCGAACGCCTGATCGACCGTCTCCCAGCTGTTTTCCGGCGGGAGAGCGGCGGCGGTGGCCGCGAGAGAACAGAGCAATGGGATGGCAGCCGTGAAGAGGGGGCGATTCATGGGACGTCTCCTTCCAGAAAGCTCCTACGGTATGACAGGCGCACCAAGAGGAAGAGAGTCGGGATAACGTTTCTCATCGGGGAGACCGCCATGCAAGCTCGGAATCGATTTCTGGGAGTCACGCGCCTTCTCGGCGCGCTCGTTCTGACCGCTCCTGGCGCCTTCGCCGCCGACCCGGGCAGCGTCTCCCGGATCGCCTTGCCGAACGGGTCGGCGGGAATCGGCTTCGACGATCTTCGCTTCGCACCGGTCCTCGGGCGGCTGCTCGTGCCCGCCGGTCGGACCGGCACGCTCGATCTGATCGATCCCAGGACTCATTCGGTCACGGCGATCCCGGGATTCGGATCCGCGACGACGTATGGCGGCGGTCACGGGGAAGGCGTGACATCGGCGGACGAAGGCGGCGGGTGGCTCTTCGCGACGGACCGCACGACGCTCGAAGTGGATGTTGTCGATCCCGCGACACGAGCCATCGTCTCGCGCAGCAAACTCTCGGCAGGACCGGATTACGTCCGATACGTCGAACCGACGGGCGAGGTCTGGGTGACAGAGCCGGACAAGGAGCGGATCGAGGTCTTTCGTCTCGAGGGCCGGAACCCCCCCCGGCTCGTCACCACGGCGATCATCGCGGTGAAGGACGGTCCCGAGTCCCTCGTCCTCTCTCCGAAGCGCGGGCGGGCGTACACCCATCTCTGGTCGGGCAAGACGGTCGCGATCGACGTCAAATCGCGCTCGATCGCGGCGACATGGCGCAACGGCTGCGGCGGGTCGCGCGGGATCGCGCTCGACGAGCCGCGGGGATTTCTCTTCGTCGGGTGCGCGGAGGGGCGGGCGGCGGTCCTCGACGCCGAAACCGGTCGAGAGCTCGCGAGCGCGAGGGCCGGCGACGGAGTGGACATCATCGACTACAGCCCGAAACTCAACCACCTCTATTTCCCGGGCGGGAAGAGCGCCGCGATGACGATTTTCGGGGTCTCGGAGAAAGGCGGACTGTCGAAGCTCGGTTCGTTCCCGACCGCGGCGAGCGCGCACTGTGTCGCGGTGGACCCTCGAGGCAACGCCTGGGTCTGCGATCCGAAGAAGGGCGAGCTCATCGTCATCGCGGATCCCTACCCGGCGAGCCACTGACGAAGATCCCGGCTCGCGCGGGGCGTTCGGGACTCGCCGGACTTCTTCGGGGTCTCGCGTCTCAGGGCTCGGGGAGGACGATTGTCCTCCGATTCCGCCGCCGCTTTTTCCGCGGCATCATGGATCGCCTTCTTCAGCCGCTCGCGGATCTCCCGCAGGGTGTCAAGGGAGTCATCGCCCCGCACCGAGTTTCGAGACGGCTGGCGGCTGTCGCGCCCTCGGCCCGCTGGCGGCTCTCGCCGGTCGCGTCTCTTGGGCGCCGGCTTCTTCGAAGGAGGAACGCCGCCGGAGCGACGGGTCACGGGCTTTCCGGGCGCCGCCTTCTTCGGGTTCCTGATTTGGCGGACGGGGGAGAAACGCTTCCTCGCGGGTGAGGGCTGTTTCTTCGTTCGCGAAGTCGTCGCCTTCGCTCGTGGGGATTTCGCCCTCCTCCTCGCCGGGGAGGACTTCGGGGGAGCGCCGCCCTTTCGGCTTCGGCGACCGCTTTCAGGCTTCGACTTCATCGGGATGCCTCCTCGCGCGTGAAGGCGGCGGAGCGACCGCGAGCCGGTCTCCGCTCTTTCGGGTCGCCCTTCTCGAGGTTCGATCTCTTGCGGATCACCCGGCCGCAGAAGTCGAGGTCCGGGCAGTCGCAATCGAGGAGCTTCTCGAGAAGGCGCGTCATCTCCTGGAGGCGGACAGCGGTCTCCCGGACTTCGTCGAGCTTCCGGCTGGCGAGACGCCGCCAGCGGTTCCGGCCGAATTCCCCGACGAGCTGGCGGGTCTCGCCGATCGAGAAGCCTGCGCGGCGGGCGAGCTGGACGACGGCCACGGCCGTCACGCTCCGGTCGTCGAACTCCCTCCTCCCTCCGCGCCGGGGCACCGGCGGAATGAGGCGCTCCTGCTCGTAGTAACGGAGCGCCGAGGCGGAAACGCCGCAGCGTCGGGCGACTTCTCCGATCTTCATGCTCAGAATCCTCTTGACCTCGAGTGTACTCGAAGTCCTAGGGTGAAGCGCCAGGAGGTTTCTCATGATGCTGACGGCCCTGGCCCTGCCCCTGCTGATCCTCGCGGTTCCGGCGGCGAACGAGCCGCCGCTCGTGTGCAATGTGAGCGCGCTGACCGCGGCGCAGCGCGCCCGCCACCAGGCCCTGGGCGAGAAGCTCCTCGCCGCCGTCGTGCGCAACGCGGAGCTTCCGAACGGGTTCGAGCTCGTCTTCGACCTCGGCCGGGTCCTCGATGCGAAGGGCCAACCCCATGGCGTCGTCGAGCTCGCCGAGTGGGTCGATCTCGAGTCCCGGTGCTGCCCGTTCCTGGATTTCCGGATCGACGTCGCCGCGAAAGGCCGCGCGGTCACGATGCGGTTGACGGGTCCGCGGAACGTGAAGCCGTTCCTGCGCGAAGAGATCCCGATTTTCGCGGAACGCAAGTAGCGCGATCCGGCTCTAGCGGCTCTCCTCCGCCAGCATCTCGCGGACCGCCCGCTCGGCGTGGATGCGGGCGGTGTCGAGGAGCGGGACGCTGCTCTCGGCACCGCGGAGGATGAGCGGCAGCTCGGTACCGCCGAGGACCACGCCCTCGACGCCCGACTTCTCCTTCATGCGGTCGACGATCGCGAGTGGGTCCGCCGGGTCTCCGGCAGAAAGACGCCATCGATCAGCTCGGTGACGTACTTCTCGTGGATGTAAGCGAGGTCCTCCCGGTCGGGCGGAACAACTTCGAGTCCCAGCCGCGAGAAGACGGCCGGGTAGAAGTCCCCTGCATCGTGAACCTCGTGCCGAAGAGGCCGACGCGCGACATGCCCGACGCCTTCGCCTCTTCCGCGGGGCCCTCGACGATGCTGACCAACGGAATCGGCGACTGGCGCCGGAGATCGTCGAAGATGATGTGGGGTGTGTTGGAGGCGAGGAGGGCGAGGTCCGCACCCCTCCGAGCCAGCCTGTCGAGCTCTCCGAGGAGATAGCGAGTGAGGCCGGGCAGGTCGCCAGCGCCGACGAGATCCAGCAACCTCTTCAGATCGATACTGGTGATCACGAGCGGCGGATAGCTGCCGTCGGGCCGATTCGCGCGGTAGGAGGCGACGATCAGGCGGTAGTACTCGACCGTCGATTCCGGTGCGATGCCTCCGACGATTCCGAGCATCTTCAAGGCGCGCTCCATCGAGCCGTTTTAGCGGCGGCGGAACATTATCGGGGAAGCGGGTCTCAGCGAGACAGGACGAGGGGGACGAGCAAGTGGAAGAGGAGCCCGGCGGCGGCCCCCGCCACGATGGCCCAGACGGCTTCGAGACGGGTCAGGGTCAGCGCGAGGAAGGCGGCGGCGGCCAGGATCGCGGCGAAGAGATCCGGGGCGTGGCCGGGCCCCGACGGGAAGAGCACCGCCGAGCCGAAGACGAGCGCGAGGTTCAGGATGACGCCCACGACCGCCGCCGTGACGCCCCGGAGAGCTCCGGACAGGGTGCGCTTCCCATGGAGGCGCTCGAGGTAAGGCGCGCCGAGAAAGACGAGGACGAAGCAGGGGAGGAACGTCACCCACGTCGTCAGCAGTGCGCCGACCGTGGCGCTCGCGAGGCGCGTTCCGCCCGGCGGGTGGTTCCAGCCCGCCATGAACCCGACGAACTGGACGACCATTATGAGAGGGCCCGGTGTCGTCTCCGCGAGTCCCAGTCCGTCCACCGCCTGCGCGTGGCTCAACCACCCATAGCTCTCGACCGCCGCCTGGGTCACGTACGCGAGGACCGCGTAGGCGCCGCCGAAGGTGACGAGCGCCGCCTTCGAGAAGAAGCGGTACTCCCGGGCGAAGAGGCCGTCGCCGCCCCAGACCGCGAGCACGACGGCGTAGGGAAGAGCCCACAGCGCGATTCCGGCGGTGAGGATCCGCGCCGCGCGCGCCAACGAGGGGGAGCGGCGGATCCGCCGCTGCGATTCCGGCGAGTCGATCGCGGTGATCCCAGGGGATTCCGCGCTTCCGGCGCCGGCGGCGGGCCCTTCGAAAAACCGGGGGAGCCGCGACCCGGCGGCTCCGAGCGCGGCGGCCCCGAGGAGAACGGCGGGAAAGGGAGCGTGCCAGACGAAGAGCGCGGCGAACGCGGCCGCCGCGATCAGGACGAACCAGCGCGGGCGGAAGGCGCGGCGTCCGATCCGGAGCACGGCCGCGAGGACCAGCGCCACGACCACGGGCTTCAGCCCCGCCACGACGCCCGCGACCGCGGGCACCGTGCCCCACGCCGCGTACGCGGCGGAGAGAGACCACAGGATTCCGACGGAGGGCAGCACGAAGAGCGCGCCCGCGACGATTCCCCCGGTCGTTCCGTGAAGGAGCCAGCCGATGTAGATCGCGAGCTGCTGCGCCTCGGGCCCCGGCAGGAGCATGCAGTAGTTCAGCGCGTTCAGGAATCGCTCCTCCGAGATCCATCGGCGCCGCCCGACGAGGTCGCGGTGCATGATCGCGATCTGTGCCGCGGGCCCCCCGAAGCTCACGAACCCGAGCCGGAGCCAGTAGAGGAACGCCGTTCGAAACGGGACCGGGACGACGCTCGCCTGCGCCGCCGCGCCTCGAGGCGGGGTCAGTCCGTGAGGTTCCAGCGAGTCCCTCGGCCCGTCGCGACGGCGCGTTCGTAGACGACCGAAGCGGCCGCCGCGTCCTCGATCGCGATCCCGGTGCTGTCGAAGACGATCGTCTCGTCGGCGGCCTCACGGCCCGGAGCGCGCCCGGCGACGACCGCGGCGAGATCCGCGTGGACGTCCTCGCGGCGCATCCGCCCGGCCGTCAAGGCGTGGTGGAGCTCGCCGAACTCCGCGCACTGCTCGAGGTGGTCCACGACGACCTTCGTCCGCGCGAGCAGCGCCGGATCGAGCTCCTGCTTGTCGGGGCCGTCCGCTCCGACGGCGGCCAGGAAGCATCCCGGCGGAAGGTCCCCGTCGAAGAGGAGCGGCGTGCGAGCCGGCGTACAGGTGACGCACGCGTCGCTCTCGCGGACGGCCGCCCGCGCGTCCGCTCGTGCCTCCACGGGCACGCCAAGCGTCCGCGAGAGGTCGCTCGCGAGTGCGGCGGCGCGCGCCGGGTCTGCGTCGCAGAGAAACAGCCGCTCGAGGGGCAGGGCGTGGGCGAGCGCGACGGCCTGGACCTTTCCCTGTACGCCGCAGCCGATCACCGTCGCGACGCGGCTGTCGGGACGCGCGAGGCGCTTCGCCGCGATGGCCGTCGCCGCTCCCGTCCGGAGGATGGTGATCTCGATCGAATCCATGAGCGCGAGAGCGGCGCCGCGCCCGGCGTCGGCGAGGAGCACGACACCCTGCACGGTGGGGAGGCCGAATCGTTTCGGGTTTCGTGGGAAGTTCGCGTTCACCTTCGCCGCGAAGCGCGGCTCGGGGACGCGGAATCCGCCCGCCTTGACGTGGAAGGCGCCTCCCTCCGCGGCCACGCTCGCCACGGCGGTCTCGAGCGCGAGCCCCTCCGCCTGCGCGATCAGCGCCGCCTCGACCGCTTCGACACAGTCGGAGAAGGAGAGGAGCGCCGCTACGTCTGAGCGGGAGAGCAGGAGGATGCCGCCCGTTGCGCTCAGGAAGCCGCCCCCTCCGCGCCTTCCACGAGATCTGAGACTTCGCACACGGGAACGCGCTCGACGGGCTCCCGGTCCCGTCGAAAGAAGCGGGCGCCGCACGCGCCGCGGAGCTCGACCGACGGCCCCTCGATGCGGAGGATGGCGCCTTCGCGCAACCCGGCGACGGGCGTCGCATTCTCCTCGTGGAACTGCCGGATGCGCTCCTCCTGTGTCTCTCCCATGTGCGTGGAGGTGGTATCGGGATCGACGTAGTGCGGGCTGATCTGGAAGGCGATGAGCCCGAGCGCGGAGAAGGTCGGCGGCTCCACGATCGGCATGTCTTTTGTCGTCTTGATGGTCGGGCCGGCGACGTTCGATCCGGCGCTCGACCCGATGTACGGAATGCCCGCCGTTACCCGCTCCCGGATCGGCGCGACGAGATCCATCCGATGAAGCGCCCTGAGGAGCCGGAACGTGTTCCCGCCGCCGACGAAGACCGCGCCGGCCTCGCGGACCGCTAGGCGCGCGGACGCACCGTCCAGGGGAGCGACCACGGCCACCCCCATGCGGGCGAACCGCTCCCGGACCTGCTCGCCGTAGCCGACGCGATCCGCCACCGCGTAGGGAAAGAAGACGAGGTTGCGGACGGGCCCGAGGAAGGATCGGATCTCCTGGTCCGCATGGTCGAGATACCCGCTTCCGTGCTGCGTCGAGTTGGAGAGAAGCAGGACCCGTCGGCGCTCCCTCATCGCGAATCCGATTTCACGGACCGCACTCTCTTCTCCGCCTTCGGTGTCGGCGTCGATTTCTGGAACGACCGGTGCAGACGGTCGAAGATCCGGAGCCCCTCGCGCAGCCTCTCCGCGTCGTCCGATGTCGTCTCGAAGAGCCCGGCCAGGATCTGCCGCACCCCCGCGGCTTCCGGCCGGCCGAACCTGTCGTCCTTGAGATCGATGTCGTGGACGATCTCCGCGATGCGAACGGCGCCCCGGTCGCGGACTCCCGTCCGGAGAAGGAGGGTCTCCAGGGTGCATCGCTCACCCTCGTGGGTGAAGTCGCCTCCGAGGACGTCGAAGAAGACCTCGCCCGAGCGGGGCGCCCGGCCCTCCGCGTCGAATCGGAATCGCGCCTTCGGATCGACGAATCGCCGGACGAACCAGGCGGACGCGATGCGATCGATCTTGATCCCGGGACGGGTGACCCAGGTCTTTCCGACGAGGCGGGACGCCTGGCCGCGCCCGGGGATTCCGGACTTCGAGGACGCGTGCATCTCGATTTCCTCCATCTTTCGCTCCGCGGCTCCGCGTTTCGGGGCATCGAAGAAATCGATACGTCGGATCTCCTCCAGGCG
>JBBQNC010000077.1:0-12366 GCA_038329555.1 Thermoanaerobaculia bacterium | reverse complement strand
AGTCTTTCCAGCCACGCCGCGAACATAGCGGTTGCATTTCGGCCTTTTGTGGAGAGATGCCCCTAGAAAGCGAAAAGATCGCTTTCCGGTACGTCGGCGTGGACTCGGGCCTCTGGTCCGCATGTTCGACGATGTCCCCCTCACCCCATCCCTCTCCCCCGCCCACGGGGGAGAGCAGAAGAGAAGCCACTCGAGAGTGGGGTCAGTCGTGCATTTCGGCCTTTTGTGGAGAGATGGCCCTAGAAAGCTGAGAGACCGGCTTTCAGTACATCGGCGTTGACTCGGGCCTCTGGTTCGCATGTTCGACGGTGTCCCCCTCACCCCATCCCTCTCCCCCGCGCGCCGGGGAGAGGACAAGAGAAGCCGCTCGGATAAGATCGCCGTCTCCCGGAGGTCTGCTTGGCACCAACCCAACGCCCCGACGTGCACCTGGCCGGCTCCGTCCTCGAGAAGTCGCGGCACGTGTGCGCGTTCTTCCACAACCGAGACGAGGAGTACCGGACGCTTCTCCCGTTCATCCGCGAAGGCTTCGACGCGGGAGACAAGGCGTTCCACATCGTGGAGTCGAGCCACATCCCCGCGCACCTCGCCAGGCTGACCGCCGCGGGCATCGACGCGGCGAAGGCGCGTTCGGCCGGCCAGCTCGAGGTCCTTCCGTGGGAGGAGGCATACCTGCGCGAGGGTCACTTCGACCAGGACGCGATGCTGGTGTTGATCGAGCAGGTCCTGAACGCGGGCAAGGCGCAGGGCTACCCGATCACCCGACTCGTGGCGAACATGGAGTGGGCCCTCGAGGATCGTCCCGGGGTCGCCGACGTCGTCGAGTACGAGACGCGTCTGAACTTCATTCTCCCGAAGTTCGACGACGCCGTCGTTTGAACGTACGACCTCGCCAAGTTTGGCGCCAGCGTCGTGCTCGACATCCTGAGGACCCATCCGATGGCGATCGTGGGGGGCGTACTCCAGAACAACCCGTTCTTCGTCCCGCCCGAGGAATTCCTCCGCGAGCTGCACGCTCGCGCGAAGGCCCGGCAGACATCGTCATGATCTTCCTCGGCTGAGGCGCAGGCGGCGGGATCATGACGGCGGCCGACGTTTCCCCGGAGCTCGCCCGGCTTCAACGCTCTCTCCGCGACCTGGTCGCGCTTTCGGCGATGCCGGCCGTGTGGGTCGGACTCGATCGGCGGAGCATCGCCGAGAGTCTGGCGGACTCGCTGTGCGAGATGCTGGACGCGGACCTTCTCTATTGCCGCCTGCCCCGAACGCCGAACGAGGAACCCATCGAGGTCGTTCGAACGCGCCGCCGCGGCGAGATGGCATCCGAGGCGGGGGCCGCCGACGTCGCCGACGCGATGCGCCCTCACCTCGCCTCCTCGCGGGAGGGATGGGGCGTCGAGCTGCCGAGCCCGCTCGGTTCCGGTTCCGGTTCCGGTTCAGGGAGTATTCGGGCTTCCTGGGTCTTTCTCGGCGCTCCCGAGGAGGGGGGCGTCGTCGCGGCCGGGGTCGAGAGCCCGAGGTCGCTCTCCGAGACCGACAGCCTGCTCCTTCGAGTCGGGGCGAACCTCGCCGCCGTGTGGATCCGCGAAAAGCGGGCCGAGGAAGAGCGCAAGACCTTCGCCGCGCTCGTCGAGAACAGCTCCGACTTCATCGGGATGGCGGGGCTCGACGGCCGCGGCCTCTACATCAATCCGGCCGGCCGGGCGCTCGTCGGGCTCGACGCCGACGCCGACGTCAGCGGAACGACGATCGACGATTACGTGCCGGACAGCTTCCGACCGTTCGTCGCGGAGACCGTGCTCCCGAGCGTCCGCGCCACGGGCCGCTGGGCGGGCGAACTCGAGCTTCGGAACTTCAAGACGAACTCGTCGACGTCCTTTTTCCAGAACATGTTCCTCGTCCGAAAGCATGGGACGAACGAACCACTCTGCTTCGCCACCGTCGCGCGAGACATCACACGGAGCAAGCAGGCCGCGGCGGAGCTCGAGCGCGCGAGCAAGGCGAAGGACGACTTCCTGGCGATGCTCGGCCACGAGCTTCGCAACCCGCTCGCGCCCGTCGTCACCGCGCTCGACATCCTGCGCCAGCCCGGAAGCGACCTCGCCACCCGCGACTGGGCGATCGAGGTCATGGAGCGTCAGATCCGGCACATGGTCCGGCTGATCGACGACCTCCTCGACCTTTCGCGCATCACGCACGGCAAGATCTCGTTGTCCCAGGCGCCCGCGGGCGTCCGAGAGATCCTCGACGACGCGATCGAGGCGGCGGTTCCGCTGATCCGGGAACGCAACCACCGGCTCACGGTCCGGGTCGTGCCCACGTCTCTCGCCGTCTTTGGAGACGCGACGCGGCTGGTCGAGGTCTTCGTGAATCTCCTGACCAACGCGGCGCGTTACACGCCGCCGGGCGGGGAGATCGAGCTGACGGTCGAGCGGCACGGCGGGGAAATCCAGTTACGGGTGCGCGACAACGGGATCGGGATGGCGCCCGAGCTGCTCCAGGACGTCTTCGGCCTGTTCGTCCAGGGAGACCGGGGTCTCGACCGGTCGTCCGGCGGGCTCGGCATCGGGCTGACGCTGGTGAAGAATCTCGTCGAGCTCCACGGCGGCGCCGTCGAAGCGTCCAGCGCAGGCCCGGGGGAAGGAAGCGAGTTTCTCGTGCGCCTTCCTGCCTGGGAGGGGACGGCGGTGCCGGCCGGCGCTCCCGCGAAGAAGGCAGTGTCTGAAGCGTCTTCAGCGTCTGAAGCGCCGGTAGGCGCCGAAGCGCGCGGGGAGCCCCTCCGGGTGCTCGTCGTCGACGACAGCGTGGATCTCGCGGACGGGATCGCCGCGCTCCTCTCCGAAGGCGGTCACGATGTCCGCACCGCCTACGACGGCCCGAGCGGCATCGAGGTCGCGCTCTTCTTCCGCCCGGACCTGGTGCTCCTCGACGTGGGACTGCCCGGCCTCGACGGGTATCAGGTCGCGAGCCGTCTGAGGGCGACACCCGGAGTGGGACACGCGCGCATCGTCGCCCTGACCGGCTATGGCCAGCAGTCCGACAAGGAGCAGGCGCGACGCCACGGCTTCGACGACCACCTCGTCAAGCCGGTGTCTCTGCAGAAGCTCCTGGGCGTCCTCGCCACAGTCGCTCGCCGCGTCGCGCCGAGGACATAGCGAGGAGAGGACGCCGATCTGACGTTCCAGCGTGGACATGGGCCTCTCGTCCCGGATTTTCGACGGTGTCCCCCTCACCCCAACTCTCTCCCCCTCGTGCGGGGGAGAGGAGGACTAAACCGGGCGCGGGGAGAGGAGGGGACTAACCCGGCCGCTTGAGGGGGCCGATCCTCCGGGCTGCCGCGCTGTCGGCGATGAGTTGCTGGAGGCGTCGTTCGCGCGTCTCTTCACGCTTGGCGCTGATGACCCAGTGGGTGGCCGTGCGCCGGTACCAGGGCGGCTGCGCGTCGAAGAATGCGGCGGCCTTACGGTTCGCACGCAGGGCCTTTTCCTGGGACTTCGTCAGCTTCGCCGCCTCGTTCCGTTCGAACGCGTAGATGCCGGTGCGCTCCGGAGTCCGGGCGGCGAACGCGCGGACCCCCGCCGGGCGCATTCGGTCGAGCTCGTCAGCTCCGCGACCCGCGCGACGTTGACGGCGCTCCAGATGCTCGTGGGTCTGCGGGGAGTGAACCGGATCGTGTAGCCGCCCTCGTCCACGCGGCGGCGCACGCCGTCGATCCACCCGAAGCAGAGCGCCTCGTCGACGGATTCGGGCCACGTGATGCTGGGCTTGCCCGTTTCCTTCTTGTGGAAGCCGACGACGAGCTCTTTCTCCGTCTCGTGGTGCACCTCGAGCCACGCCCGAAAGTCCGCGGGGGTCGCGAAGAACTTCGGCTTCACGGGGCGCGCAACGTCAGCGCAGCATCATCCACAGGTACGCGTACTGGAGGGCCGTGACCTGCGCCGTCTGTTTGTTCACCGCGCCGCTTCCGTGGCCTCCCTCCGTGTTCTCGAAGTAATAAACCGGATGGCCCTGGGCCTCCAGCTTCGCGACCATCTTGCGCGCGTGGGCCGGGTGCACGCGGTCGTCGCGGGTGTTCGTCCAGAAAAACGGCGTGGGGTACGCCGCGTCCTTCTTGAGCAGGTGGAACGGGGACCAGGTCTGGATGTACGCCCAGTCTTCGGGCTTGTCCGGGTCGCCGTACTCCGCCGTCCAGCTCGCCCCGGCCAGGAGCCGGCTGTACCGGCGCATGTCCGCCAGCGGCACCTGTGCAACGACGGCGTGGAAGAGGTCCGGGTAGAGCGCCATGGTTCCGCCGACGAGCAGGCCGCCCTGGGAGCCGCCCATAATCCCGAGGTGGCGCGCGGACGTGATCTTGCGGGCGATCAGGTCTCGCGCGACAGCGGAGAAGTCCTCGAAGTTGTGAATGTGCTGCTCCTTGACCGCCGCCTTGTGCCAGGCCGGGCCGAACTCTCCGCCGCCGCGAATGTTCGCGAGGACGTAGACGCCTCCCCGGGAGAGCCACGCGGATCCGAGGGTTCCGCTGTACTTGGGCACCTCCGAAGCCTCGAAGCCGCCGTATGCGTAGAGCAGGGTCGGGGCGGTTCCGTCGGTCTTCGCTCCCTTCGGCCGCACCACGAAATACGGGATCTTCGTGCCGTCCTTCGACGTGGCCTCGAACTGCTCGGTGCGGATCCCGCGTCCGTCGAAGAACGCCGGCATCGTCTTTACCTTTGCGGGCTGCCCGCGCTTCTCCGAGAGCCACAGAGACACGGGCGTCGAGAAGTCCTGGTACGTGAAGAAGAAGGTCTCCGCCGAGTCGGTGGTGGCCGTCAGGTCGGCGGTGCCGAGCCCGGGCGTCGGGACCTCGGATCGCTTCCACCCGCCGTCTTCCAGGGTCAGCGCCGTGACGCGGCTCCGGACGTTGTCCAGCGTCTCGAGCAGGACGCGGTCGCGGGTGCGTTTTACCGTCGCCAGCGAAACGCGCGCGCTCGGCTCGAAGAGCACGTCGAACCGCCGGACGCCCCGCAGGACGTCGTCGACCGTGCCGGCCAGGAGAGACCCTTCGCGGTAGGTCTTACCGCCGGCCGTCCAGTCGCTTCGAAGCGAGAAGAGGAGACGGTCGTGGAAGAGGGCCTGGATGCTCGAGTCCTCGGGCAGGTCCAGCTTGACGAGACGTTCAGCCCGATCGCCCAGAAGGAGAAACGACTCGTGGCGAAAGAACGCCGGTGTCCGCGAGACGAGGTCGTAGCGGCCGTCGCTCAGGATCTCGGTCCACCCGCTCGCGCCGACGTCTTCCTTCCCGGCCTCGAAGACCGTCCGAGCGGAGGAGAGCGGCGTCCCCCGCTTCCAGAGCTTGACGATCCGCGGATACCCGGAAGACGTCAGGGAGCCCGGACCGAAGTCGGTGCCGACCCAGAGCGTGTCCGCGTCGCGCCATGCGACGTTCGACTTGGCCTCGGGCAGGGAGAACCCGCCGGACACGAACTCTTTCGTCTTCGTGTCGAATTCGCGGTTCACGGCAGCGTCGGACCCTCCGGGGGACAGGCTGACCATGCACCGCGCGTATTCGGGCGCGAGGCAGATCGCTCCGTGGAAGACCCAGGCCTTCCCGTCGGCTTTCGCGAGCGCGTCCACGTCGAGCACCGTCTCCCACTGCGGTGTGGCCGTGCGATAGGAGGCGAGCGTAGTGCGCCGCCAGATGCCCCGCTCGTGCGCGTCGTCCCTCCAGAAGTTGTAGACCGTCTCGCCGAGGAGCTCGGGCGTAGGGATCTTCTCCTTGGAGTCCAGGATCTGGAGCGTCCGCGCGTAGATCGGCTTGTACTCCGGCCGGGCCTCCAGGACCGCGGTCGTCTTCGCGTTGTGCTCCCGGGCCCAGGCCAGGGCCTTCTCGCCCTGCACCTCCTCGAGCCACTGGTAGGAATCGTCTTCGCTTTGAGTCTGGCCGGGCGCCGACGCCGATCCCGCCAGACCCGCCACGGCGAGCGCGGCGATCGCCGCCCAAGTCGCAAGAGACTTCCTCATCCTCACACCTCCGGAAGTCGGGAATCATAGGCGAGGCCGCCAGGGAACCGCCCGGAGATGTGCGTGGCCGGACGTGCCCAACGGGCGAAAGCGCGTGAGCGAATCCGTGACAGCCTCCGCGCGCGCGAGCCGGATAGGCGCCATCAGCGATTCAGCGCTTCACCGCCTCAGCGGTTTCTCGAACGCCAGGTCTCCAGCCTCCCTGCAAACGACGATCCGCGCTACGGGATCGCCCCTTTAGGCTGTGGGCGGCCTTTGAGGGGAAGGACTGTTCACCACGAAAAATGGTGTCTGGCGGCGTTACGCGTCTCCTCCGGAATTGGAGAAACGCTCGCGTCCCGCTGCGTTCACGTGGTTCGCGAAACCAGGGTGGCACGATCGCCATCGCGAACGGGCCACGGAATCAGAAACTTTCCTCTCCGGACGAATCGCCGTCGATCTCTCGACTCGCGAGGTACTGGAGGAAGCTCACCTCAACCCAACAGATTCTCGATCTTCACCGGCAGCTCCCGCACGCGGACGCCGGTCGCGTGGTGAACCGCCGCCGTGATAGCCGCCGCGACGCCGGCCAGGCCGATCTCGCCAATGCCGCGGGCGCCGAGCTCGTTGATCTCCTTGTCGGGATAATCGACGAAGTGCACGTCGATGGGCGGCGCGTCGGCGTTCACCGACATCACGTAGTCGGCCAGGTTGCTGTTGATGGGTGCGCCATTCTGCGGATCGTAGGTCGTGTGCTCGAACAGGGCCATGCCGATTCCCATCACGACCGAGCCTTCGACCTGGTTCCGGCCGGCGAGCGGGTTGATGATCCGCCCCGCGTCGATGGCCGTCACGACCCGGCTGACGCGCAGCCGGGCGATCTCGGGCTGCCAGGCGACCTCGATGAAGTGACAGCCGAACGAATGCGTCGAGAACTTCGGCGCCGGATTGCCGAATGTTCCTTCGGATTTTCCGTGGCCGGAGGCCATGCGGACGTTGGCCCGCCGGAGGATGTCGGCGAAAGGCACGCTTCCGGCGGGTCCGCCGGCCTTCGCGACGACGCGGCCCCCATCGAGCTTCAGCTCCTCGGTCTTGCGTCTCTCGAAGGGAGATCCCGGCGTCGTGGTGGCGAGCGTGAGCAGCGACGCGATCGCCTGGTCCGCCGCGGCGAAGACGGCCGGGACCATCGAACCGGTCACCATCGAGCCGCCCGAGACCGGGCCTTCCGGGAGCGACGTATCGCCGAGCACCGCCTCGACCTTGTCGAGAGGCACCCCCGTCCTTTGCGAGGCCAGCTGCGCGAGGATCGTGTAAGTGCCGGTGCCGATGTCCTGCGTGCCCGAGGCGACGCGGACCGTTCCATCGTCGCGAAGGTGGAGGCTGGCTTCGGCGGGGAATCGGGCCGCGACCCAGGCGCACCCGGCCATTCCCCAGCCCAGGGTCAACCCGTCCCGCTTCATCGAGCCGACCGCAGGAGTCCGCTTCGACCAGCCGAATTTCTCCGCGCCGAGCTGGAAGCACTCCACCAGGTTGCGGGACGAGAATGGAATGCCCATGGACTCGTCGATCTTCGGCTCGTTCAGGACGCGCAGCTGAACGGGGTCGATCTTGAGCTGGTCGGCGAGCTCGTTCATCGCCGACTCGGTCGCGTAGAGGCCGGGCACGGCGCCGGGTCCGCGCATGGCCGTGGGAGAGCCGACATTGCGCCGCGCGCGGCCGAACGCCACGCGAAGGTTGGGCACGCTGTACTGGAACGGTGTCGCCTCCCCGCAGTCCTCGTGGTAGTTGTCGAGGATCGCGTGGTGGTTGACGTAGTCGTGCTGGAGCGAGACCAGCTTTCCGGCGGGCGTGGCGCCGAGGCGCACGCGCTGCTGGGTGCGGGGACGGTGACCCACCGACTGGAACATCATCTTCCGGCTGATGACCAACTTGACGGGCTTGCCGAGGTTCCGCGCCGCGGCGACGGCGAGCGCGCAATGCGTCCAGGGCCAGAGCTTGCTGCCGAAACCCGAGCCGACGAACCGGGTCACGACCCGGACGTGCTCCTTCGGTACGCCGAACATCTGCGCCATGACGCCCCGAAGGTTGAAGATGGCCTGGGACTCCTCGTAGATGGTCAACATCGGGCCGTCCCAGACCGCCGTGGCCCCCTGCAGCTCGATCGGGTTGTGAGTCGTGACCGGCGTGACGTAGACCTGATCGAGCTTGACCGGCGCGGCCGAGAAAGCCTTCTCCGCGTTCCCCCGCTCGCTTTGCACGCGCTTGGTCGGGGCGAACGTGGTGTTGACCACGTCGGGCTCCGGATCGGGCTGGAGGTTGGTATCGACGTTGAACTTGTCCCTCGTGTACGTCGCGCGGACCGCATCGGCGGCGGCTTTGGCGCTCTCGAATGTGTCCGCGACGGCGAGCGCGATGTACTGGCCGTAGTAGCGGACGACGTCGTCCTCGAACGGCGGTCGCCGCTCGTCGATGATGCCTTCGAACCCCGGCCCCTGGACGGAGCGGAAGACTTTGCCGATGTTGGCGCGGTGATAGATCGCGCGCACGCCCAGCATCTTCTCCGCGGCGGCCGTGTCGAGGCTGCCCACCTTGCCGCTGGCGATCGTCGCCTCGACGGGAACGGCGTAGAGCTGCCCGGGGAAATGGAAGTCGGAGGCGTACTGCGCCTTTCCGGTCACCTTCAGCGGGCCGTCCACGCGCGGCGTTCGGCGGCCGATCGGTGAGGTCGCCGGATCCTGTGCTGTGCCTGTGGGTGTCGTCGGCATGATCTGTCCTTTTAAGGGAAGCGGCTCGTCAGGCCGTCATCGCCGTTTGCAGCGCGTGGGCGACGCAGCGCTTCGCCAGCTCGACTTTGAATCCGTTCTCGCTCTGCGGCCTGGCGCCGCGCATCGCCGCCTCTCCGGCGTTTCGGAAGATCGCCGCGGTGGCCGGCTGCCCGACGAGCGCCGCTTCGGCCTCGGGAGACCGCCAGGGCTTCGTGCCCACGCCGCCGAGGGCGATGCGCGCGCGGGTCACCTTTTCGCCCGCGACCGTCATCACGACGGCCGCCGACGCCAGCGCGAACTCGTACGACGCCCGGTCCCGCAGCTTCAGGTAGATCTGCTTGCTGCCCGCGACCGGCGGGGGGAGGGTCACGTGCGTGATGAGGTCGCCCGGCTCGAGGACCGTTTCGCGGTTCGGCGTGCTCCCCGGAAGGAGATGGAAGTCGCCGATCGGGATCGCCCGCTGTCCCTTCGATCCCTGGACGTGGATCGTCGCCTCCAGGGCCGCCATCGCCACGTTCATGTCCGAGGGGTTGGTTGCGATGCACTGCTCGCTCGTGCCGAGCACGGCGAGCATGCGGTTGCTGCCCGTGATGGCGGGGCAGCCCGTGCCGGGCTCCCGCTTGTTGCAGGGCATCGCGGTATCGCGGAAGTACATGCAGCGCGTGCGCTGGAGCAGGTTGCCGGCCGTCGTCGCCATGTTGCGAAGCTGCGCCGACGCGCCCGAGAGAAGCGCCTGGGAAAGCACGGCGTAGTCCCGCTGCACCGCCGGATGATGGGCGAGGTCCGAATTTCGGACGGTGGCTCCGATCGACAGCCCGCCATCGGGCGTCGTCTCCACCTTGGCGAGCGCGAGGCGGTTGATGTCGATGAGCCGCGCGGGCGTCTCGACGTTCAGCTTCATCAGGTCGAGCAGCGTGGTCCCGCCGGCTATGAATCGCACGTCCGCGCCCTGCTGGGCGGTCTTCGCCCGGGCGGCGTTTGCGACGGCCGTTGCGGAATCCGGGGGGCGAACGAATTCGAAGTTACGCATTGTCGCTCCCTTCCGCCCGCGCGTTTCCGCGGACTTGCTGGATGGCGGCCACGATGTTGGGGTAGGCGCCGCAGCGGCAGATGTTGCCGCTCATGAGCTCCTTCACGGCGTCGTCGCCGGCGCCGCAGGGCTCCTTGAGCAGCGCGACGGCCGACATGATCTGCCCGGACGTGCAATACCCGCACTGGTAACCGTCGTGGGCGACGAATGCAGCCTGCATGGGATGGAGGGCGTCCGGTGTGCCGAGGCCCTCGATGGTCGTGATCTCTTCCCCGTCGTGCATCAACGCCAGGCTGAGGCACGAATTCACGCGCCGGCCATTCACGTGGACCGTGCACGCGCCGCATTGCCCGTGATCGCAGCCCTTCTTCGTCCCGGTGAGAGCGACGGCCTCCCGGACGCAATCGAGGAGCGTCGTCCGGGGGTCGATGCGTAGCGCGTGGGCCTTGCCGTTGATGCGCAGCGTGATCGGGACCGCACCCTCGATGCCCGGTCCCTCCGGGATTGCCGCGGGCGGGGGTTTCTGTCCGGGAGTGGTGGTCGGGCTCGGCGGTACGCACGCCGCGACGACTGCGGCTGCGGCGGTGGTTCCCGTGCTGCGGAGAAATGCCCGGCGGGTGGGTTTCGACGGGCCCGATGGCGGATCGTCTGGCATGGAGCCTCCGGTCGCATCAGCTTATACACCTGACTTTCCACGGCGAGGCGGAAATGGCTCGGTCCCTTCGAAGGCACGTCCGGGACCGGCGCCGCGTCGTCCGAAGATACGCGTTCCGGCGGAGGGCCGGTTCCTCGAAATACGCGAAACCGCCGCGTCGGATAGCATTCTTCGATGGCCCACAAGCCCAAGACTTCCTACGAGCTCGCGATGGAACGGCTTCGCGCCGCCGACCCGGCCGCCGCCAAGGAGAAGCCGCTGACCTCAGCGCAGAAGGAAAAGATCGCCGAGGCCAGGAAAGTCGCCGCCGCGCGGCTGGCGGAAACCGAGATCCTTTTCAACGACCCGCTGAAGCAGACCCGCGACCCGGTCCAGCGAGAGAAGGCAGAGGGGGAGTACCAGATCGACCGTCAGCGGATCCACGACGACCTCGACCGCGCGATCGAGGCGATCCGACGCGGCCGCGGATAGCTGCTCCGACCCCCTACGCCCTGCACCACCGGAAACGAGCCTCGATCGTACGGCGTCTCGAAGAGCTTTTTCCGCGCGCCGGCGCGGAAGGCGGGCTGGGTCTTCGAACGCCGCGCGGTTAGAGTATCGGCATGTGCCGTAACATCCGAACACTCGCCAATTTCGCGCCGCCGGCGACCTCGGCGGAGATCCGTGCTTCGTCCCTGCAGTTCGTCCGAAAGTTGAGCGGGGCGAACAAGCCCCCGAACTCGAACGAGGAGCTCTTCCAGCGCGCCGTGGACGAGGTGGCCGCCGCCGCCGAGCGCCTGGTCCAGGGCTGGGTCACGAGCGCTCCGCCCAAGGATCGCGACGTCGAGATCCAGAAGATGATCGAGAAGTCGCGGATCCGTTTCGGCAAGGAGCCGAAGCGAACCCCGATCGATCCGATCCGGTGATCCGGTAGCCCAACCGGCGGCGCCGCCCGGGAGTCCGAGCTTCACCCACAAAGTGGGGAACACCCGGGTTCCAATGCTCGTATCCCTCTTCATCGGTGAACGCCACCAGTCCGGATCGAAAGACCCTCTGCGCCGTTTTGCCTTCGCTCGGGGAGGGCGGCGGGCCGAGAATGACGCGAAGGATCCGGGAAGCGTCGCCGCGTTCGAGGCCATGAGTGGCCGATTTGCGACCGTTTTTCTTTGAGGAGAGGCACCGATGACACGCACGACGAACGCCAGGGTCGCAGGGTTCGCGTTCCTGTTCTACATCGCCGCCGCCTTTCCCGGGTTGGTCCTTCTCAACCGGGCGACCGCCGGCAAGGGGATCGCCGAGAAGCTCGCGAGCATCGCCGGACATGCGACCGACGTGCGCGTGGCGATCCTGCTCGTGATGCTGGGCTCCTTCTCCGCGCTCGTGCTCGCCGTGACGCTGCACGGGATGACGCGCGACCAGGATCCCGACCTCGCAATGCTCGTCCTGGTCTGCCGGGCGGGAGAGGGAATCATCGGTCTCGGCTCCCTGTCGACGATCGCGCAAAAGCTGTGGCTCGCGACGGCCACCGGGGCGGCTGCGCCGGACCCCGCGGCAGCGACCGCGCTCGGCGCGTTCCTGCTGAAGCTGCCGGACTGGAACTCGAACGTCTGCGCGACCCTCTTCGCCGTGGGCAGCCTGGTCTTCTGCTATCTCCTGGTTCGCGGGCGGATGGTCCCCGCGGCCCTGGCGTGGCTGGGCCTCCTCGCGTCGATCCTTCTCGTGGTGTGCCTTCCCCTCGGGATCGCCGGATTCCTCCGCGGACCGATCACGCAGCTGATTTGGTACCCCATGCTCGCCTTCGAGGTGCCGCTCGGCCTGTGGCTGCTCATCAAAGGCGTCGCCCCGCCGCACAGGAGACAATCCGCGTGACGATGCGACCGATGCCCATCGCCGACCCAAGATAGAGTCCGACGCAACCTTCAAGGGGGTTGCCATGCACTACCGAGCCGGCGCGGCGGCTC
>JBBQNC010000076.1:0-12416 GCA_038329555.1 Thermoanaerobaculia bacterium | reverse complement strand
CATGGGCCCACTGGCGGTGGACGCGGAGGCGGCGGCCGCGCGGCGGCTCACGCGGCCGCGCCCGGGCCACGCCGACCTCTCCGGGGGAATGAAGTACGGCGCCGCCGATCTGCGCGACGTGCTCGAGCGCGCCTCCGCGCGCGAGTCGGCTGCGCGGGTTGCGGCCGGAGCAGTCTGCAAGCTCCTCCTGCGCGAATGCGGCATCGAGGTGCGGAGCGGCACGCTGTCCGTCGGAGGGGCGGTCGACGAATCCTCCCCGAGGACGTTCGCCTCCGTCGAGCGGGCTCGCGACGATTCCCCGCTGCGCGCCATGGATCCGGAGGCTGAGGCGCGGATGGTCGAGGCGATCGACGCGGCCCGGAGGAATGGCGACACGCTGGGCGGCAGGATCCTCCTCGCCGCCCGCGGCGTGCCGCCGGGCCTGGGCTCGTTCGCCTCCTGGGACCGCAAGCTCGACGGGCGCATCGGTCAGGCCCTGCTTTCCGTCCCCGCCGTCAAGGCGGTCGAGCTCGGGTCCGCGATCGCCGCGTCCGGCGGGCCGGGGTCCTCCGCCCACGACGAGATCGAGCGGGGCGCGGACGGAGCGCTGCGCCGCCGGACGAACCGGGCGGGCGGCCTCGAGGCGGGCGTCACCAACGGCGAGGAGGTCGTCGCCGTCCTCTTCATGAAGCCGATCTCGACCCTGGCCCGGGGGCTCGACTCGGTCGACATCGAGACGGGCGAGGCGGCCCGATCGGCCTACGAGCGCAGCGACGTGACCGCGGTCCCCGCCTGCGGCGTCATCGCAGAGGCGATGCTGGCGTACGTCCTCGCGGACGCGCTGCTCGAATCGACCGGAGGAGACCGGATGGCGGACGTGCTCCGGCGACTGGAGGATCTGAGGAGCCGGACGCGCGAGTACGGGAGCCGGAGACACGGCTCGACGGGCTCGACGGGCTCGATGTCGGGGCCGGCCGGCCCCGAGTGGAGCCCCGAATAGAACGAGCTCTCTAGAGCCGCCGCCTTCGGCGGACGCCGCGCGCGGCCGAGCGGCTCTCCGCCGCGGCGTCCGCGCTCGCGTTGATTCCCGGCAGCGGATCGAGCGGATCGGGGGCCCCGGTCGCCGCCATCTGCGCGAGAGACCAGGGACCGCGCGCGGACGGAAGATCGAGCATCGCGAACAGAGGGTCCGTCGGGCGAAGTGAGCGCGCCCCGCCGGAAGCGGGCCGGGACTCCGCGCCGGCGCCCACAGGGCGCCAGGATTCCGCGCCCACAGGGCGCCAGTATTCATAGTGCAGCTGCGGCGAAAGCGCCCAGCCGGAGGATCCGACGGTTCCGAGGCGGGCGCCCCGGACGACGCGTTGGCCTCGCCGGACGTCGATCCGCCCGAGATGGCCGAAGACGGTCGCGCCCCGCGAGCCGTGGTCGAGGATGACGACGTTTCCGAGCTCCCAGAGGCGCCCGCCAAGCGACCGCTTGACCGTTCCCGCAAACACCACCGCTCCTTCCCCCGGCGCGACCACCGAGGCCCCGGCGGGAGAGGCGATCTCGACGCCCGCGAGGAACTCTTCCTCGTTCGTCCAGGGGGAGCGCCGGGGACCGAAGTAGGCGGACGGCTCGAAGAGCGCGTCCGCGACCGGGAGGATCGCGGGCACGCCGCCCACGACGGCGGGGTCGCCGGCTTCCCGCTCGCCGATCAGGGCGCGGCCGCGCTCCAGAGCGCCCAGGTAAGCCGGCATCCCGCCGGCGACGCGGTCCGGCGATTCGTCGGCGAGCGTGCGATGCTCGGGAGCGAGAGCGGCGGGCCAGGCGTCCGGCGGGATGCCGTAGAGGAAGGCGATCCGGTTGAGCAGATTCCCCGTCTGACGCGCCCGCGATCGGAGGCTCGCGGAGAGCCGTCCCGTCCGTTCCGCCTCCGCGCGGCGCTCGCTCGACTCCTGGAGCGCGCGCCAGTGATCCTCTTCCCGCGAGAGCCGCCGGGTCACCGCCGGAACGGTGAACCAGAGGGAGACCGCCATCGCGGCGAGGACCGCGCAGATCACGACGACGACGCGCTGGCCGCGCCAGCGCAGCGAAAGCGTCCGCACCGCGGACCGGGAAGCGGGATGGAACTGGAGCTGCATCTACGGCGCCGGCGATCCCGCGGCGTCCTCGGAGGACGTGCTCAGAAGACCGAGTCGGCGGCGGTCGCCGCCGACGCCGAGCCGCCGCGGCACGAAGCTGCGATCGAGCGAAAACAGGACGGGGCCCGCGCGGCGACCGCCGCTCAGGCGGAGCGCGACGCCCTCGCCCGGGGCGAGGGTCCGCCGATAGGCCGGACCGGCGGGAGACCTCGCCTCGAGAGTCACGGGCCTTCCTTCCGGCGAGAAGTTCGCGAGCCCGAGCCGCACGCTCTGGCCGGGCGTCAGCCAGAGAGCGAACCTCTGGCGCGCCCACCGGAAGGGCCCCCCGGGGCCGAGCTCGAGCTCGTGGAACCCGAGTCGATCCGAGAATCGGAACGCCTCCGCCGCAGTCCGCGTCGCGACCATCGCGAAGGCGGCCGCGATGGCGTACAGGACGACCATCGCGGCGAGGACGCGCCTCACGCCGAGGTTGGGCCGCCCTGTGGCGGGAAGGCCTCCGGCCGCGGCGAGCAGGAAGAAGAGGAGGCAGGCGTCCGGCGCGAGCCAGTGCGATCCCGTGGCGAGCGCGGCGAGAAATGCAATGACCGCCACGCCGGCCGCCGCCGGAACGGCGTCGTCGGCTCGGGCACGGGCCCGCCGCCAGGCCTGCGCCGCCAGGGTGCCCGCCGCCGCGATCGTGGCGAGAAAGCCGAGCGCGCCCGTCTCAGCGAGAGCCTGGATGTAGCCGCTGCCCGGATTGTCCCTCTGGGGAAGGACGCGTCCCTCCTCGCGCAGGAGGTCGGGGAGCTGCCACGAGAAGGCGCCCATTCCCGCCCCCTCGAAGGGATGGCGCAGGAAGAGGCGGGTGGCGGCCCTCCACAGGAGCGGGCGCGCGGAGACGCGGTATTCGACCGGAACGGACGGATCGAAGGATTCAAGGAGCCGGCTCCCGAGGGTTCCCGGCCCGCCGCGGATCGCGAGCAGGGCGCCCGCCGCGACCACGGCGCCGAGCGACGCCAGCGTCGCGAGGCGGGCGCGGGCGGGCACCGCCCTCGCGACGAGGAGAATCGCGAGCGTCGCGAGCAGGATCAGAAAACCGCTCCGGGATCCCGACAGGAAGAGAGCGGCCGAGAGGAGGAGGAAGGCGCCGGCCGCGGCCGCGCGGCCGGGGCCGCGCCGCGCCGCGGCGACGAGGGCGACCGGCAGGAGCATCGCGCAGATCAGCCCGAGCGAGTTCGGATCGACGGCGCCGCCGGACAACCGGGCGGTCAGCTTCCAGTACGGCCGGACCTCGCCGGGCAACGCCCCCGCGCTCTGCAGGATCGCGGCGAGGGCGCTGATTCCACCGCCCCAGAGCACGGCGGCGAGGGCTCTCCGGCGGACCGCCTCTCCCGAGCACCGCAGGATGAAGTAGAAGAGCGCGCCCCCGGCGAGCGCCGCGAACGCGAACAGGCTTTCGCGCAGGGCCGCGGCGTCGGACAGCCCGTCGCCGTTGACGGCGCGGCCGCGAAGCCCCCGGAGGGCGGCCCAGAGCGTCACGGCCCGCGCGGCCGCCACCAGCGTGGCGAGGGCCCAGACGGCGAGCAGCGCCCGCAGGACACGGTCGGCGCGCGAGGGGTCCGGCGCGCTCTCGAAGTCGTAGATGAAACGAAAGGTCCATCCGGCCGCCAGGCCCGCGAACAGGACGCCGGGCCACGCGACGGGATCCGCTCCCCCGCACGCCCGGGCGAGGAGTCCCGCGCAGGGGAAGACGAACGCAAAGAACGCGACGCCGCGGCCCGGTGAAGCCGCCGCGAGCAGGGCGAGCGCGAGAGAGGCGGCGAGGACCGGCAGCCGATCCGGCGAGCCCGGCGGAAACCCCGTGGTGAGCAGGGCGGCTCCCCCGACGACCGCGGCGACGAAGAAGAGGATGCGCGCGAGTGTCCCCGGAGAGCGGGCGAGATCGTCGGCGCGCCGCGCGGTCAGACCGGCTGGGAGAGGATCCGCCAAGATGCTCCGTTCCGATCGGAGCATCGCCGGGCGCAATGCCCCCAGGCTCCTCCGATCCCGCGATCACCCGATCGTCGATCGATCACCCGATCACCCGATTTCCTCCCATCACCCGATTCCCATCAATGGCCCGATTGTCCATCACCCGCGGTGGTACTCCTGCAGGGAGGCGACCCCCGTCGTCTCCTCCTGGAGCGCCCGGATTCCCTCGACGGCCGCCGCGGAAGCGGAAAGGGTCGTCAGGCACGGGATGCCCAGCTGGAGCGCCGCGGCGCGGATCGCCGCCTCGTCGTAGTGCGAGGGGCCGCCGAGCGGCGTGTTGACGACGAGCTGGATCCGGCCGTCCCGCATCTCCTCGACCGCATCGGGGTGGCCCTCGTTGACCTTGAACACGCGCTCCGACCGGATCCCGGCCGCCGCGAGCGCCGCCGACGTGCCCTCCGTCGCGCAGAGCTCGAACCCGAGGTCGACGAGCTCCCTCGCGATGGGAAGGAGGGCACCCTTGTCATACGGATTGACGGTCAAGAACGCCCGGCCGGCGACCGGCAGCCTCACGCCGACCGCCTCGCACGCCTTCGCGAAGGCGTCCCCGAAGCGGGGAGAGATCGCCATCACCTCCCCGGTCGACTTCATCTCCGGACCGAGGAGCGTGTCCTCACCGGGGAACTTCTTGAATGGAAACACGGGCGCCTTGATGAAGAAATCGACGGGGTCGCGCTCCTCGGGGAGGTTCAGCGAGGCGAGGGTGCGCCCCGCCGCGAGCAGCGCGGCGGCGCGCGCCATGGGAACGCCGATCGCCTTCGAAACGAAGGGGACCGTCCGCGAGGCGCGCGGGTTCACCTCGAGCACGTACAGGACCTCGCCCTGCGTCGCGAACTGGATGTTGACGAGGCCTTTCACCTGGAGGGCGACGGCGAGCCGCCGGGTGGCGTCGCGGATCTCCGCGAGCCGCTCCGGCGCGCCCTTCCAAGCGGGCATGACGGAAAACGAGTCGCCCGAATGGATGCCCGCTTCCTCGATGTGCTGCTGGATCCCTCCGATCCACGTCTCGCGGCCGTCGGAGAGCGCGTCGACGTCGTACTCGACCGCGTCGTCCAAGAATCGGTCGAGGAGAACGGGATGCTCGGGCGAGCTCTCGAGAGCGGTCGCCATGTACGAGGCGAGGTGCGCGTCGTCGAACACGACCGCCATCGCCCGCCCTCCGAGCACGTAGGAAGGTCTCACCATCAGCGGGTATCCGATGCGCCGGGCGGCGGTGAGCGCCTCCGCCGGAGTCCGGGCTTCGGCGTGCTCCGGCGCCCTGAGCCCGAGCTCTCCCAGGAGCTTGCCGAAGCGTCCGCGATCCTCCGCGAGATCGATCGACTCGGGCGACGTCCCCCAGATGGGATATCCGGCGGCCTCGAGCGCGCGCGCGAGCTTCAGCGGCGTCTGCCCGCCGAACTGGACGAGAACGCCGTCCGGTTTCTCGTTATCGAGCACCGCGGAGACGTCCTCGAAGGTGAGCGGCTCGAAGTAGAGGCGGTCGGACGTGTCGTAGTCCGTCGAGACGGTCTCGGGATTGCAGTTCACCATCACCGTCTCGTATCCCGCTTCGGAGAGCGCGTAGCAGGCATGCACGCAGCAGTAGTCGAACTCGATCCCCTGCCCGATTCGATTGGGACCGCCGCCGAGCACGACGACCTTGGGCCGGTCCGTGCGGATGGACTCGTTCTCGGATTCGTACGTCGAATAGAAGTACGGCGTCTCCGCTTCGAACTCCGCGGCGCACGTGTCGATCGTCTTGTAAACCGGGAGGACGCCGTGCCGCCGCCGCGCCTGGCGCACGGACGACTCGTCCGTCCGGAGCGCGCGCGCCAGCGACCGGTCCGAGATCCCGAGGCGCTTCGCGTCGAGAAGCTCGTCCCGCGTCAGTCCCTCGATCCGGCGCCTCGCGAGGCCTCGCTCCTCCTCGACCATCCGCCGCACCGCGTCCAGAAACCACGGGTCGATCTTCGTCGTGGCGGCGATCTCTTCGAGGCTCATGCCCGCGACGAAGGCCCGGCGCAGATGAAAGATCCGTTCCCACGTCGGAACGGCGAGCTTCGAGAGGAGCTCCTCCCGGGAGAGGGCGTCCTGGCCGTCGTCGAGCCCGTCCCGGCCGATCTCGAGGGACCGGATCGCTTTCCCGAATGCCTCGGCGAAGGTCCGGCCGATCGCCATGGCCTCGCCGACCGACTTCATCTGGATCGACAGCGTGGGGTCGGCGCGCGGGAACTTCTCAAAGGTCCAGCGCGGGATCTTGACCACCACGTAGTCCAGGGAGGGCTCGAAGCAGGCGGGGGTCTTCTTCGTGATGTCGTTCGGGATCTCGTCGAGACGGTAGCCCACGGCGAGAAGCGCGGCGATCTTCGCGATCGGAAACCCCGTCGCCTTCGAAGCGAGCGCCGAGGAGCGCGAGACGCGCGGGTTCATCTCGATCACGACGCGCCGGCCGGTCGAGGGTTCCACGGCGAACTGGATGTTCGATCCGCCCGTATCGACGCCGACCTTCCGGATGACGGCGATGGCCTCGTCGCGCATGTCCTGGTATTGCCGGTCCGAAAGAGTCATCTGGGGTGCGACGGTGATCGAGTCCCCCGTGTGCACGCCCATCGCGTCGAAGTTCTCGATCGAGCAGATGATGATCACGTTGTCCGCGGTGTCGCGCATCACCTCGAGCTCGAATTCCTTCCACCCCTCGACCGACTCTTCGATCAGGACCTCGTGGGCCGGAGACTCGGAGAGGCCGAATGCCACGTTCCTGCGGAACTCCTCATGGGTCCGCGCCCATCCGCCCCCGGACCCCCCGAGCGTGAACGAGGGCCGGATGACGGCGGGAAGCCCGATGCGGGCCACCACGGCCTCCGCCTCATCGATCGACCGCGCCGTGCCCGACTTCGGCACCTGGGCGCCGATCTCGAGCATCGCCTGCTTGAAGAGCTCGCGATCCTCGGCGAGCCGAACGGCGTGCTCGTTGGCGCCGATCAGCTTCACGCTCCACTTGTCCAGGATTCCGCGGTCCGCGAGAGCGAGCGTGAGGTTCAAGGCCGTCTGCCCGCCGACCGTCGGCAGGATCGCGTCGGGGCGCTCCTTCTCGACGATCATCTCGAGAAACTCCGGGGTCAGCGGCTCGACGTACGTGGCGTCCGCGATCTCGGGATCCGTCATGATCGTGGCCGGGTTGGAGTTCACCAGGATCACGCGGTAGCCTTCGCGCCGCAGCGCCCGAACGGCCTGGGTTCCGGAATAGTCGAATTCGCAGGCCTGGCCGATGACGATGGGGCCGGAACCGATGACGAGGATCGACTGTATGTCGGTCCGTTTGGGCATCAGGCGCAGCCCGCGCCGGGGGATTCGATCTGGAGTCTCATCGGGCGGGCGCGAAGTCTATCGCGGTCTGCGCCGGACGCGGCGGCCCGATCGCCGCGTCCGGCCCGAGTCGCGCCGGAGGTCAGGAGACCGGCCGGGGCGCCTGTTCCCGGACCCGCCGGGTGGCGGGCCGGCCCGCCGCGGAGGGATCGACGGAACGCTCCGCCCCGCAGGTCGCGCGAAGGATCGTGCCGTATCGGCCGACCGCGAAGAGCGAGCCTCCGAGCAGCCTCACCCGGTAGAGGTCGTTGACGGTCTGCACGGGAGCCGCGTTCCACGACAGCCCGTCCAGACTCTCGAACCGGGCGCCGCTCTCGCCGACGGCCACGAACCGCGATCCGGTCCAGGCCACTCCCGCGAGGGTCTGCAGCGTCCCCGCTCCGCGCTCTTCCCATGCGACGCCGTCGGCGCTCGTCAGCACGCGTCCCGCGTCGCCGACCGCCACCCAGCGCGAGCCGCTCGATGCGACGCCGTTCACGCTTCCGCCGCCGCGGAAATACCGCGTGGTCCAGTCGCGACCGTTCGGGCTGGTGAAGATCGCGCGCGATCCGTCGCCCCCCACCGCCACGTAGCGGCCGCCGTCGAACGCGATCGCGTACGCGGTGCCCTCAGTCTGACCCTTCGACTCCCAGGAGATCCCGTCGGCGCTCGTCTGCACGTTCCCGCCGTAGCCGATCGCGACGAAGCGGCCGCCGTCCCACGTCACGTCCATGAGGGCGCCGCCGACCGCGGGCGTCCGCTGGGTCCAGCTCGCCCCGTCCTCGCTCGTGAAGAGCGCGCTTTTTTCTCCGACGGCGACCCACCGCTGCCCGTTGCCGGCCACGCCGAAGAAATGCCGATCGCCCATCTGGCCGCGGAACGTCCACTCGGAGCCGTCGGAACTCGTCAGGATCGTCCCGAAGACACCCGCCGCCACGTACTGTCGCCCGTCGAAACCGATCGCGTTCACGGATTCGCGGAAGCCCGGGGTCCGCGACACCCAGGCGGCGCCGTCGCGGCTCGTGATGATCGCCCCCCGCGCCCCCACGGCGACGAACGTCGATCCGTCCGTCCCGACGGCGTTCAAGTCGCTGTTCGTGGCCGAGGCGGCGTGGCTCCATTGCCGGCCGTCCGGGCTCGAGAAGACCGTGCCGCCCTCGCCCACGCCGATGAGCCCCGTGCCCGCCGCCCGCAGCGAGCGCATGGGCACCGCCAGGCCGAGGGAATCGCTCGTCCAGCTCGTTCCGTCCGCGCTGCGCAGCACGGCGGCCGTTGCGAGGAAGCCCGTCGAGCCGACGACGAACGAGGAGCCGTTCCACGCGACCGAGGAGAGCGTGTCCCGGGAGTCGAACGCGGCGGCGCTCCAGGCCGCTCCGTCCGAGCTCAGCAGGAGCGCGCCGATCTCTCCGACGGCGACGAACCGGCTGCCGCTCCAAGCGATGTCGTACAGCGCCTTCGAGGTCCCGGAGGCGTGCGTCACCCAGAAGGCGCCGTCCGGGCTTGTGGCGATCGCGCCGGCGTCGCCGACGGCCGCGAACTGTGAGCCGCTCCACGTGACTCGGCGCAGCGTCGCCGCCGTTCCGACCGCGTGGGACGTCCAGGTGATCCCGTCCGCGCTGGTCAGCGAGGACCCGCCCGCGCCCACCGCCGCGAACAGCGAGCCGTTCCAGGCGACCGACTCGAGATCGGCGCTCGTGTTCGAGACTCGCGCCGTCCACGACGCGCCGTCCGGACTGGTCAGGACCGTGCCCGCGGCGCCGACGGCCACGAACGTCCCGCCGCCCGCCGCGACGCCCGACAGACGATTTCCCTGGGGAGTCGGGTTCTGCCACTGCCAGTCGCCGCACTCGGCCGCGAGAGGCATCGCCAGAACGAGGGAGACGACCGCCGTGAGAAGGGATTTCGCGAGGTTCCTGGACATGTTCGCCTCCGATTGAGCGTTCGAGATCCCGGAGAATGCCCCGAAGTATAGCCCCGCGGGACGGCGCCGGAGCCGCTACTCGTACCGGAGCGCCTCGGCGATGTCGATGCGCCCGGCCCGGCGCGCGGGCACCCAGGAGGCGGCGAGGATCGCGAGGGCGGCGAATCCCACGATGGCGGCGATATCCGCGGCCCGGACGAGAAACGGGATGAAGGAGACGAAGTAGATCTCCGCCACGCCCGGGGGGAAAGAAAGCAGCCGGAAGCGGGTCGCCGCCACGCAAACCAGGGCCCCGAAGAGGATCCCGGCGAGGACGCCGCTGCCTCCGAGGAGAGCCCCGAGCCAGACGAAGACGCGGGAGAAGAAGCGCGGTTCGGCGCCGAGCGTCGCGAGCACGCCGATGTCCCGCTTCTTCTCCTGGACCGTCATGACGAGCGTCGCGACGACGTTGAACGTCGAGACGGCGACGATCAGGCCGATGACCAGGAACAGCGTCGTCTGCTGGAGGGCCAGCGCGGAAAAGAGCCCTCCGTTCATCGACCGCCAGTCGCTCACCGAGAACCCGCGGCCGGCCGCCTTTTCGATCGCGCGCGCGGCCTGGTCCGTCCGGTCGATCGTGTCGAGCTTCACTTCGAGCACGTCCGCGGCGGCGTCCAGGCGGCAAAGCGCCCGGAGGGCCGCGCGGTCGAGGAAGACCCACTCGGAGTCGTACTCGGCGAAGTTCGTGCGGAACACGCGTCCGACCCGGAATTGCCCGAAGCGCGGCGCGACGCGCGCCTCGCCGCGCGAACGGTCCGGCACGGCGAGGGTGATCGCATCTCCGACGCGGACGTCCAGGCGGCGGGCGAGCTCCGCCCCGATGGCGACGCCCGGCGGCTCCCCCGCCCCGCCCCGAGTCAGGATCTTTTCCGCGTCGGGGAGATAGAGGCCGAGCTGGGAGACTTTGCGCTCGCGGTCTGGGTCCACGCCCTTCAACACGGCGTCCGTGCCGTCGGGAGTGCTCGCCGACGACGCGACTCCCGGCTGATAGATGACTGGGGCGACCGCCCGCACCCGGGAGACGGCCGCGATCCGGCGCTCCGCGGAATCGGTGTCCGGGTACCCGCCACCCGGAAGCGGGAGGGGAAACACGACCACCTCGGCGTTGGCGCCGATCAGTTTTTCGCGGATCTCCGTGCGATATCCCGAGAGGAGTCCCATCGCCACGACGAGCGCTGCGACGCCGAGCGCGATGCCGGCGATCGAGAGCAGGGAAACCGAAGAGACGAGGCGGGAGGGTCGCGATCGCAGATAGGCGAGCGCGACCTCGAGCTCCAGGGGCAAGCTACCCGCCGCCCGACCGCCGCGCGTCCGAGGTCGAGAGCTCGCGCCCGGACGCCTCGGATTCCGCCGCGCCCGCGCTCGCCCCGGCCTGCGGCGCCGGGCCCGGGCTCGCGGGCTCCCGGCGGCTCTCCCGCATCGACCGGATGAACTCCTGGAAGAGGCCGTGCGACTCGTGGGGGCCCGGGGCGGCCTCGGGGTGAAACTGCGCCGCGAGAATCGGCAGGGTCCGGTGACGGAACCCCTCCAGGGTCCCGTCGTTTAAGTTGCGGTGCGTCGAGACCACGTCCGCGGGCAGGTGTTCCGCGTCGACGGAGAACCCGTGGTTCTGGGACGTGATCGAGACCGCGCCGGTCCGCAGATCCGCGACGGGATGATTCGCTCCCCGGTGCCCGAACTTCAGCTTGAAGGTCCGCCCCCCGAGCGCGTGGCCGAGAAGCTGATGGCCGAGGCAGATCCCGAAGATGGGCCTGCGCTCGACGAGCTTTTCGATCGTCCGGATCGGACCCGCGAGCGCGGCGGGATCGCCGGGGCCGTTCGAGAGGAAGATGCCGTCCGGATCTCCGGACAGGATCCGCTCCGCCGACGCGGACGCCGGATACACGGTGACCCGGCAGCGCGAGGCGTTCAGGAGCCGGATGATGTTGCGCTTCATCCCGTAGTCGATCGCCGCCACGTGGAGCTCCTCGTCGTCGACGGGAAATTCGGAGGACTCCCTGGGGGAGACCGAGAGCGCGAGATCGCTGCCGATCATCGCGGGAGACTCCAGGACCCGCCGGTGGAGCTCCGCGGGATCGTCGATCTCCGTGGAGATGCCGGCGCGCATGGCGCCCTCGGTTCGGATCCGCCGCACGAGAGCGCGCGTGTCGAGTCCGTGCAGCCCCGTCACGCCGGAGCGCTCGAGGTACGCGGCGAGGCTCTGCTCCCCTCCCGTCCCGCTCCATCGCCCGGGAAAATCGCGCGCGACGAACCCCGCCGCGTGCACCTTCTCCGACTCCGCTTCGTCCGCCCGGACGCCGTAGTTCCCGATGTGCGCCGCGGTCATCACGATGATCTGCCCCGCGTATGACGGATCCGTCAGCACCTCCTGATACCCGGTCATCGAGGTGTTGAAGACGATCTCCCCGAATGCGGTCCCCCCGCGGCCGACCGCCTCCCCCTTCCAGGCGCTCCCGTCTTCGAGGACGAGAAGCCCTCTCATACGGTCCTGCCCACGACCGGGGCGAGGAGCCGGATTTCCCGCATCAGCTCGGCGAACATGTCGGGAAGCAGCGCCTGCGGGCCGTCGGAGAGGGCGGCCTCCGGATGAGCGTGGACCTCGATCAGCAGCCCGTCCGCGCCGACGGCGACGGCCGCGCGAGAGAGCGGGAGAACCTTCTGCCGCTTGCCGGTGCCGTGCGACGGATCGACCAGGATCGGCAGGTGCGAGAGGCGGCGGACGTACGGGATCGCCGCAAGATCGAGCGTGTTGCGCGTGTGATCGGCGAACGTGCGGACTCCCCTTTCGCAGAGGATGACCTCGTAGTTTCCCTCGGCGAGGAGGTACTCGGCCGACAGGAGGAGCTCCTCGAGCGTCGCGGACATCCCTCTCTTGAGGAGGACCGGCTTGCGCATCCGCCCGACCTTCTTCAGCAGTGAGAAATTCTGCATGTTGCGCGCGCCGATCTGGAGACAGTCGGCGTATTCCGCCACCATCCCCGCGGTTTCGGTGTCCAGCACCTCGGTCACGATCGGCAGCC
>JBBQNC010000075.1:0-12455 GCA_038329555.1 Thermoanaerobaculia bacterium | reverse complement strand
GCCGCGTTCGGGGCGTAACGAACGCGGACGAAGCGGAAGCCGGGCCGCCCGTCGGGATAGGGGATCGACCGGATGGACGGCGGGACGACGAACTTGGGCCGGCTCTTCGCGAGCTGGTATTCGCTCGGGGTCATCACGAAGATCTCGTTGCCCGCGAGCCCCGTCTCCCGTTCGTTCCAGGCCCGGATGTCTCCGATCGCGACGCGCGCTCGCTCGGCCGGTGTGAGGAAGAAAAAGATGAACTCCGCGGGATTGTTCGCCCACGTCGAGGAGACGAGCACCCGGGAATTCTTCGAGCGCGCGAGCTCCTCGTGGATCGCGCGGAAGACCTGAGGGGCGCCCCACTGGATCCCGTAGAGCCCGTAGTCCCGCTCCCAGGTGGGGCCGTACAGGAGCGCCGCGCGGGTCAGGTACGCGCAGTGAAGGGCCAGGGCCGCCGCGCAGGCGGCGGAGAAGACGGCGTATCGCACCCGCCATCTCGCGAGCCACGTGTAGACCTGGTCGAGGCCCACGGCCGTGAGAAGAACGGCGGGAACGATCATGGCGAGCAGCCTCAGGATCTGGATGTTCGCCGCCGCGCCGGAGAAGGGAACGCCGAGCGGCGTCAGGAGAACGGCTCGATGGAGCGGGGAGCGGATGAACTTTCTCAAGCATACGAAGATCCCGACCGCGATGAACGGCAGGAAGACGGGGGGCAGGAACGCGAGGCCGTCCATCCGGTGGCGCGCGAATTCCTTATCGTTCGGTAGGAACCAGTAGCGGGGATCGAGGCCCGCGGCGTAGTTGGTTCCGAACTCGCGAAGCTTCTCCGACAGCGGGACCTTATGCAGCCAGTAGGAGTCCAGGACCGCGAGCTGATCCCGCACGACCCGGGGATGGAGGCGCCGATAACGCACGTAAGGAAGGGCGAGGAGGACGGCGAAGAGCAGCGCGCCGGCGAGGAGGGCCTTCTTCTGCCGCAGGTGGTAGCGCAGGTCCGAGAAAAGCAGCGCGAGACCCGTCACGAGCATGACGCCCTGGCCAGCGGTGTACGCGTAGAACGTGCAGGCGCCGAAGAAGAGCGCGGCGAAGACCCATCGCGGATCGCGGTTGCGGTAGACGAAGTACGCCCAGAGGAAGCAGAAGAAGAACGAGGCCATCATCGCGCTCTCGAAACCGAGGCGCGCGTGCACGAAGAACAGCGGGGTGATCCCGACGAGGAGCGGCGCCGTCCACCAGAAGCGGTTCCGCATCTCCTTCAACGCCAGACCGCCGGCCGCCGCGCCGAGCAGGGTCACCGCGGCGGACGTCAGCCGCACGCAGGCCACGGACTTGCCGAAGAGCCAGACGGGGATCAGATGGACGTAAACGGAGAGGCTCACCGCCCAGCGCCGGTCGTTCAGGAAGTACGGCGGGAGAAGCGTCCCGGTGTGATCCCGGAAGTTGTTCTCGAGCAGCTGGGAAGCGAGGTTTCCCTGGAGGGCTTCGTCGCAGAAGAAGAAGGTCGGAAACCGGGTGATTCCGATCCCGCGCGTGACCGCGTACACCGCGAGAGCGAGAGCGAACAGCCACCATTCGAGCGGAGGGGCCGCCGGCGCACGGGTCCGATCGGTGCCTGGCACCGGGGTCTTCGTGGCGGTCAGCCCGCCCGCCGCAGCCCGCCCCGCACCGTCAGGGGAGCACCGACGTCAGCGGCCAGGTGAAGATGCGGTGCGTTCCGCGGTCGGAGACCGAGACGCGGCCGAAGGCGTCCACGGCGATCCCCGTCGGCTGCTTGAAGTCCTTGTCCGCCTTCCAGGAACGGCGCATGACCCCCTTGGAGTCGTAGGCAGCGACGCGCCCGCCCCAGGCGTCGGTGACGATGACGGTATCGGCGGGCCCGATGGCGATGTACGGCTCCGTGTAGAAATCTTTCCAGCCCGGCACGGGGAATTGCCGGAGGAACTTTCCGTCCGCGTCGAAGATCTGCACGCGGTGATTTCCCGTGTCGGCGACGTAGATCCTCCCTGAAGCGTCCGCCGCGAGACCGACCGGCTCGACCAGCTGTCCCTCGCCGCTGCCCTCGCCGCCGAACTGGCCGAGCTTCTTTCCGGCCGGATCGAACCGCACGATCCGCTTGTTTCCCGTATCGGCGACGTAAACGACGCCCCGGGACGCGACGACGGCGCGCGGGCCGAAGAAGCCGACGTCCGTATTCTGCCCGCCGATGACGCCGGCGACGGTGCCGTCGGCGCGGTAGTGGACGACGCGGCCGTTCCAGGTGTCGGCGACCCACAGGTCGCCCTGGGCGTCGACAGAGAGCCCGCACGGCTCCTTGAACTGATCGGGCGCGTCGCCCTGGGAGCCGAACTGACGCACGAACTGCCCGTTGCCGTCGAAGACCTGGATCCGGCTGTTCTTGGTGTCGGCGACGTAGAGGCTCCCGTGACCGTCGACGGCTAGCCCCCGCGGCTCGTTGAACTCGCCCGGGCCGTTGCCCGGCGCTCCGAGAGTCCGCACGGGCGGAATCACGCCGGCCTCGCCGTTGTAGTCGCGCGCCGTCGGATCGTGGAGGGTGAAATTCAACGGCTCCAGGGGACCGGTGCCCTGCTCGAGATCCTTGCGGACAAAAAAGGTCGCGTCCTGCGAGCCGATCGGGCTCCAGATCTCGTGGAAGAGCAGGTAGCGAACGAGGTCCGTGACCGTTGGCCGTTCGGGGGTGGCGGGCTTGCCGCCCGATGCCGGCGCGGCCGGGATCCGGCCCGGGAACCACCACGCGCGGATCGGCACGCGCGTCGCGGTGTAGAGGCCGGCCAGCTGTTTCTCCAGGCCGCCCTCGGCGTCCCAGTCGGCGACGATGATCGGCGTCGAAGCGTTTTGCACGCGGGGCGCCCAGGTCGTTGGCGTGTCCCGCAGGTACCAGGTCAGCGGCCACGAGGACTCGCCCGACACGGTGATGACGTTCTGGCCGGCGGGCACCCGGCCGCGGGCTTTTTCGACGACCCCGAGAGCGCGCACGAGATCGCGCGTCGTCTGGACGTAGGCGAGCATCTCGGCGTGCCCGGGCTCGCGGGCGACGTCGTGCGCGCCGTAGCGGAAGCAGGCGAGGTACATCGCGGATGCGTTCAGCGCCAGCAGCAGTCCGACGGCCGCGAGGGCCAGCCGGACCCGGGGTTGCCTCCGGTCGCGCCACAGGCCGGCGAGACCGATGGCCGCGAGGATCGTCATCGGAAGCAGGGGATGGACCGTGAGCCAGGGGACCTTCTCTCTCGCCCAGGCGTAGATGGCGAGCGACGCGAGCGCCCAGTACACGACGAAGCGGAGAAACGGCGCCGCCCGCTCGTCGCCGGGCAGGGGAGCGATGCGCAGCCGCGCGAGGCCGACCAGGATCCCGGCCCCGGCGAAGCCCAGAAACACGATCCGGGAGGAGGAGAAGTTTCCGAAAAGCGACGATGCGGTCGCGCCGAGAAGGAGTCCGGCGGCGACGCACGCGACCGACTGGATGAACCGATCGCGGCGCACATCGGGCCGGCGCAGCACGAACAGAGCCGCGAGCAGGGTCGCCGCTTCGTAGACCAGGAGCTGCGGGAAGTAGTAGTACCAGGGCCCCGGAATCCGGGCGATCGCGTGCTGTCCCATCCAGTACTTGATGGCCTTGGGGATCGCCAGCCAGTCGCTCGGGTATCGTCCGAACGCGGTGTAGAGAAGTGACCAGATCGAGAGAAAGACGATCCCGGCGATCAGCAGAGGCACGAACCGCGCCGCGATCCACGCGTAGGTGGCGCGCGTCGCCGCCGCGACGCCCCCGGAGGCGGGGTCGAGCGCGTGCGCCGCGAAGACCCACAGGCCGAAGAGAACGAACAGGACGCCCGTCATGTACGCGTTCTCCTTCGTCGCGCCCGCGAGCGCGAAGGAAACGGCGGAGAGCGTCAACCACCGGGACCGGTCGGTCTCGAGAAAGCGGCGGAATGCGACGATCGTCCCGAACGTGAAGACGAGCGAATAGAGGTCCTCCCGGATGAATCGGGAGAAGTAGGTCAGGTGCGGAGAGATGAGCACGAGAAGCGCGTAGAACGCCGCCGCCTCGACTCCGAACCACGATGCGAGCGGGATCGCGAAGAGAAGCAGTCCGACTCCGAACGCAGCCGGCATGACGCGCGCGGTCGTGTTGGTCGCGCCGAAGATCTTGTAGACGAGGGCGTTTACGTAATAGAGAAAGGGGCCGTGATACGCGGGGTCGTAGCGCCAGTTGCCCTCCTTCGAGAGCGTGTAGGACTGGAACGCGTGGATCGACTCGTCGTGATGAAGCGGCCGGTCGTCCAGGTCGATGAAGCGGGTCGCGACCGCGGCGAGCAGGAAGAGCCCGATCAGGATCCGGCGCCCGCGTCCCGCTGCGGCGGGAGCGACCCGCTCTCCCGCCGGATCCGGGACTTCGACTCCCGTCACTTGGCGGGGGACAATTTCAGCTTCGACACCGTGTTCTTGCCCGCGTTGACGACGTAAAGGACCCGATTCTTTCGATCGATGGCGACGCCTCGCGGGCGCGCGAATTTTTCGCCCGCGTCGTCGGTGGTCCAGCGGCGGACTTCGCGGCCGTTGCGATCGACCTGTACGACCGCGTTTCCGACGGCGTCGCTCGCGTAAAGGGTCTCGTCGGCGTCGACGTCGAGGTATCCCTCCCCGTCGGGACCCCAGCCGGCAAACTTCCACTGGGCGCGGAACCGCCCGTCGCCCTCGAGCACCTGGATGCGGCGGTTGTCGACGTCCGCGACGTAGACCCGGCCCGACGGACCGACGACGAGGCTCGCGGGGGTCGAGAATTCCCCAGGGCCCGCGCCGTGCTTGCCGACCGGCCGCGGATTCGAGAGGTCGTGGTCGGAGACGATCAAACGGTCGTTGCCCGTGTCCGCGATCCAGACTTTTCCGTCGGGCCCCACGGCGACGTCGTGGGGGTTGTAGAGGCCGGCGGTGCTCGTCGCCTTCCACTGGCCCGCCTGATTGAACAGCTCGACGCCGGTCTTGTATGTGTCCGCCACGTACACGTCGTCCCCCCGCACGGCGATGCCGCACGGCTCCTGCATCCCGTACTGTCCCGAGCCCCGGCCGCCCCAGCCCCCGAGGGCGCCGCCCGCCGCGTCGAAGAGCCGGATCGCGGAGTTGCCCTGGTCCGCGACCCACAGCCGCCCCGCCTCGTCCACCGCGGCGTCGCTCGCCGTCTTCAGATTGGCCCACGGGATCTGGTTGGGCTCCGCGGCCTGCCGGAGCGCGGGTCCCGGAGCGGCGACCGGCGCCGGCTGGGGCGCGGCCGACCCGGACGGAGCCGCGTTTCCGTCGGCGCCGGGCGCTCCGGTCGCGGCCTCCTTCTTCTTGCACGAAAAGAAGGCCGCCCCGGCGAGGGCCAGGAGGACGAAGACAGCGGTGCGGGACGGTGCGCGTCGCGCCGGTACCGCATCGAGGCCAGCCGAAGGCGTGGTCGTCGTCATCGTCTCTCCCTTCGAAGCGGGGAAATGGTGTTGAACGCCACTAAACGTAAAGGATAGGAGGGTTATTGTCCAGCGCGCGGCGGCCGGGGAGACGCGGGCGGCTTCGTCGCTGGCGCCGCCGGCGTCGCGGGTGGCCGGGGCGTCGACGCCGTCGCGGCTTCCCACCCCTTGAGGCGGAGGGTCGAAATGGAGTCGCTTCCGGAGTCCGAGACGAAGAGGAGTCGCGCCGCGCGGTCGAGACCGAGACCCGTCGGCCGCGAAAATTTCCGGCCGTCGGAGTCGGCCCCGAAACGCCGGAGAAGTCTTCCGTCGGGCGCGAACTCGAGGATCGCGTCGCCAGGCGGATCGCTCACGTAGACGGTCTCGTCGCGATCGACCTCGACGTGCGGCTCCGCGCCGCCGCCGACCCAGCCGACGACGGGCCACTGCGCCAGAAAAACGCCGGCCGCGTCGAGCAGCTGGATGCGGCGGTTGTTCGTGTCCGCGACGTAGATCCTGCCGGAGGGTCCCACGGCGATCCCGACCGGATTGTCGAACTCTCCGCCGCCCTTTCCCTTCTTCCCGATCGGCCGGGCTCCGGCGAGCGCGCCGTCGTAAAGCATCAGGCGGTTGTTTCCCGTATCGGCGACCCAGACGTTCCCATCCTCTCCGACGGCGACGCCCCTGGGGCCATAGAGCTCCTTCGCGGCCCCCTTCCACTCTCCGTCGAGGCCGAATCGCTCGACACGCCCGTTCCACGTGTCCGCCACGTACAGGTCGTCGGCGCGCGCCGCGACGCCGCACAACTCCCGGAATCCGTGCGGTCCGTCACCCTTGCCGCCCCAGCCTCCGAGGAACCCGCCCTTCGCGTCGTACACGCGCAGCCGCGAGTGCCCGAAGTCCGCGATCCAGACGCGGCCCTTCCGGTCGACCGCCGAGTCCCGCGGTTCCCGGAGCCTGCCCCACGGCGCGACGTCCGGGATCGGCGCGGCGGCGATCGCCGGCGGCTCTTCGGGCTCGCCGTCGGGAGCGGCGGAATCGGGGGTGGCCTCGCTCGCCCGCGGGAGGGTCTCGCGCCGCGGGAGCACGACGTCCTCGGTATCGCCGCCGCGAACCCGGAAGATGCGGACGTCCGGGTTTTCGTAGGCGACCTCGAAGAGGTTCTTCGACGCCGCGAACTTGGCGAGCCCGATCGCGGGGTACGTCTGCCGCTCGAGAGCGCCCACGTACACGTAGCCGACGTGGTAGCGCCGCAGGAGCCCCTCGAGGCCGGCGGCGGTCGGATTGCTGTAGATCGCGCGCACCGACTCCTTGCGCGCGTCGATCTCGGACTGCGCATTTCCGCGCTGCGAGACGTGATACTCCCAGCCGAGGACGGTCGGCAGCCCGGTCAGCATCGAGATTCGTCCGAACTGCTGATACGTCGGGCCCTGCGCCTCGAGGATCACGGGTGTCCCGGGCACGGCGTTGCGCAGCCAGAGCACGGCCTTGTACTCGCCGGGGTGCCACCTCCCGAGATAGGCGAGGCCGTCGAGCGAGATGGGCCCGCGCCGCACGCCGTCGGGCAGCGAGGGACGGTTCTCGCCGACGCCGCCCCGGCCCGCCGTCACGGTCGTGAAGAGCGCCGCCCCGGCGAGCACGAAGCACGCGACCCGCAGCGGCCACGGCCACGTCGCGAAGGCTCCGGGCCGGTCGCGGCCTCCGAACACGAGGATGGCGGTCGCGATCGCGAAGAGAAACCAGGCCTCCATGTAGAGCTTGAAAAACGTGTTGCCGCGATCGAAGATGTAGAACCGCTGCGCAAAGAGAATCAGGAAGAACGCGCTCGCGACGAGCCCGCACGCCAGCCGGTCCTCCGGTGCCCTCTCGAAGGCGACGGCGGCGACGAGAAAGAGCGCGATCGAGACTACGACGAAGAGATCGGGGATCCGGAACGCGGCGACGCCCAGGAGGAGGGCGAGGACGAGAAGGACCGACGAGGCCATCACGCGGCGTCCGCCGGCCGCGATCCACCGCCGCGCCGCCGCGACGAGCCACCACGCGAGCGCGAGAAAGATGAAGAAGCCGAAGACGGTCAGGATGTCGGGGCCGGCGGCCCGCTCGTCGAAGTTGCGGCCGTAGCCCGGCGCTCCGCCTCCGCGCACCCAGAGCGGTAGGACGAGCGCCGCGGCGGTGGCGCCCGATATCCCGAGCGTGAGGACGCCCCGGGCCAATCCGGCAAGCGAGATCCGTCCCGCTCCGAAGACGGCGGATATGGAGACCAGGACGATCAGCCCGATCAGAAGCGGCACGTCCCACGCGTTCGTCAGGGCGTGCGCGGCAACGGCGGCGCCGAAAGCGGCGGCGGCGGCCACGCGTCCGAGCGATCGGGCACCGGGATCGGCGTGCCGGCGGACCAGCTCGAGGGCGCACGCCAGGATCAGGAGGAAGAACGGAAAGGCAAGGACGTGGGAGTGGAGGTCGGCGAAGACGAGACTCCAGAAGGGATATTCGTTGATGGTGGTGCTACCGGTCACCCGCGAGGTCGCCCAGAAATAGTGCCAGTCGAGGTGGCGGGCCTCGTGTCTGGCGGGCTGGTTGAATCCCCACTCCCTGAGACCGGCCAGGTTCCCGAACAGGCCGACGAAGGCTGCCCCGATGACGCCC
This sequence comes from Thermoanaerobaculia bacterium, assembly GCA_038329555.1. Taxonomy (GTDB): domain Bacteria; phylum Acidobacteriota; class Thermoanaerobaculia; order UBA5066; family Gp7-AA6; genus JALYUA01. The sequence continues at coordinate 4,389 of JBBQNC010000075.1, read as the reverse complement.
GCCCTCTTCGATCCGGTCCAGTTACGCACGAGGGCGAACGCGCCCTGCAGCGTCGCGCCCCCGATCAGGCCGAAGGCGAGGTTGAACGTGTACCGTGTCGACAGGCCGGTCAGGAGGGAGAGGAGTGCGATCATTTCCTGGCCGAACGTGTAATACCCGAGCGGGGCACCGGAGAACCACGGGTCGGAGGCGGGAAGCGACCGCGTGCGCACGAGAATGTTCAGGATGGAGAAATCCATCGGCTTCTCGCCCCAGAAGATCTCGGGGTTCAACGCGCGCAGACCGGCGAAGAGGACGAAGCCGAAGAGGAAAACCCCCTCCGAGAAGAAGAGCGCCCGACGGCGGCCCCGGAGAAACGCCGCCATGTCGTGCCGACGCCGCCAGCCGACGGCGCCGCCCGCCGCAGCGAGCAGGAGAACCGCGCCGGCCGCCGCGGCCCGTCCGTTCTCGAGCAGCCGTCCCTGCACGGCCACCGTGAGCAGATAGGTTACGGCGGCGAGTCCCGCGATCCGGGCGAAGCCGAAGCCGCGGTCATCCAGCCGCGTGAAGAAACGGAAGCAGAGCGGGAAGGCGCAGGCGCCGATCGCGAGAACGGCGAGGTAGAAGAGGATCGCGGCGGGCCACGAGCCGATGAGCTCGTCGGAGAGCGGTCTGGGCGCGGCCGCCTCCCCCTTCGTTCCGGCGCGCCCGGGCGAGACCGGGTCGACGGCGTGCCGGCGGGCGCGCGGCCAGTGGCCCCATTCGTCCATCACGGGCGGCGTTCCGGTGAGCGCCGCGAGGAGCAGCCCCCGGGCGCGCGCCGGGTCGAAATCCTTCGTCTTCTGAAAGAGCAGGACGCGCGGATGGTCGTAGACGGTGAACGTCTCCTCCGACGTGTCGTCGGGCAGCCGCAGCGGCCCGAGAGACGGATAGGAGACGAAGTCCGCCGCCTTCCGGAAGCCCAGGCGCCCGCCGAAGAGCGCCCGGTAGTACTCGCGCGTCATGGGAAAGACGTCGGGAACCCGGGTGACGCTGCCGTACGCGCGGTTGCTGGTGATCGCGATCCAATCGGCCTGCGTGAGCGCCGTAACGAGCTCCTCGACCTTCTTCGGCGAGTCCGGGTAGTACATGTGGAGAACGGGGCCGGTGTACTCCTCGACGGAATAGCCCGGCTGCGGAAAGGGCAGCCCGTCGTCCCAGTCCTCGTTGGCGATGCGAGCGGGCGGTGAAACGTGGTCGTAGATCCACTGCGAGGCGACGCCGCGCGGATGCGGATGGCGGTAGATCGAGCAGAAGGCGAAGCCGAAGAGGAAGGTCCCCGCGGCGGCCGCGCCGGGGAGCCACCGCAGCAGACGGCGTCCCGCGGAGGGCTCGCGCCTGGCATCGGCCGGCGCAGCGCGGCGCTCACCGCCCGCCCGCGCCGCGATCGCCCCGAGAAGCAGAGCCGCGAGGACGGCGAGGGTGGGATAGGCCGGATAGAAATAGCGGATGTTCTTCGTGCTCGCGGTCGCGTGGTACCCGAAGACGATCGCGGCGTGGGTCCACAGCAGAAAAAGGCCGACGCTCCGGCGGCGCCAGGCGGCAAACGGCGCCCACACCAGGGCGGCGGTCGCGGGGAGCCCGAAGAAGACCCCGGCCCCCCAAAGGATCATGTTGCGGAAGGGGAAGAGGGGCGTGCGCTCCGCCCATTGCACCTGGGGAGGGAATCCGTAGCCGCGAGTCAGGCTCGCGAGCTCGCGGATCGCGTGCACGTACCGCGGGTCGAGGCGCACGGGTCCGAGAAACGCGTACGGCAGCGCCATGCGCGTCACCGCGAACGTCGCGGCGAGCAGCGCGAGCCCGCGGAGAGCCGCCCGACCGATCGAGCGAAACCGCCCTCCCGCCGGAGTGTCCGGCCCGCCCAGGAAAGAGGGGCCGAGAACCGCGAGCCCGGCCGGGGCGAGCAGCGCGAGCCCGGTGATCTTGCAGGCGACGGCGAGCCCGATGGCGGCGCCTGTCGCGAGAACGCCCCCGAGATCGGTCCGGCCTCGCGCGATCCGCACGCAGCCCAGGAGGGCGAGGGCGCTGAACGTCGTCAGGAAGCTGTCGACGCCCCAGAAATGCGAGAGCTGGATGCCGAGCGGGGAGAAGGCGACGAACGCCGCCGCGACGATCGCTGTTCCCCGCGCGGCGAACCGGCGCGCGATCCGATACGTCAGCCAGACCGTCAGGAGGTCGAACAGGCTCGAGAGGACGCGTCCGACGAGAAAGGTCGAGTCGTAGCCGTCCTGGTGGATGAGGGCGGCGACGGCCTTCACCAGGAACACGGGGAAGGTTCCGTACACGAAGGCCTCGAACTTCCGATTGAACGGATTGAGCGGGGAGTGCGCGGAGTCGAAGTAGGCGGCCGTGTTGCCGGGAAAGGCGATCCCGTCGGCGACCATCGAGAGAAACCGCTCGTCGGGATGGAGGTGCCGCCGGTCGTCCCACGACACGCCCATGAAGCGCATCACGGCGGCGGCGAGCAGCACCGCGGCGAGGAGCAAGCGCGAGTTTCCCCGGGTCACGCGGGCACCAGGCGGCTCTTCCCGAAACCTATGCCGCGGAAACGGGCACGCCCTTGCGGGCGAGGAACCCGGCGATCTCGGCGCGGTTCGCCTCGATCCACGCGAGAAGGCGGTCGACGCCCTGCTGAGGAGAGACTCTCGGCTCCCAGCCGAGCTCGCGGCGGGCCCGGGTGATGTCGCAATAGAAGACCTTCTGGTCCCCGAGCCGCGCCGGGGCCTCCGCGAACGGGATGCGGCGCTGGAGGCGTCCTTCGAGGAGTCGAAGCAGCTCGCGCAGGGACAGACGGAAGGGCGGGCCGCCGCCCACGTTGAACGCCTTGCCCGCGACGGCGTCGCGGCGCGACAGGGCGGCGAGGTAGGCGTCGACGAGGTCGTCCACCCAGAGGAGGTCTCGCACCTGGTTGCCGTCGCCGAAGATCGTCATCGGGAGCCGGAAGACGGCCGCGAGGGCGAACCACGCGACCCAGCCCTGGTCCTCCTCGCCGAACTGCCGTTCGCCGTAGATGCACGACTGGCGGAACGCAACCGTCGGGAGGCCGAAGCTGCGGTGATAGTCGACGACGTACTGGTCGGCGGCGCCTTTCGAGCAGCCGTACGGCGACTCGAACGAGAGCTGCTCCTCCTCGGCGACGCCGCCCGGCAACCCGGCGAGGTCCCAGCGTCCGTCGCGGAGGATCTCTCCGGAGGACAGGTGGCCGTAGACCTTGTTGGTCGATGCATAGATGAGAAGCGGGGCGCGGCGCGGGTCGCGGCCGTACCGCGCCCGCAAGGCCTCCAGGAGCCGGAACGTGCCCAGGGCGTTCGCCTCCCAGTCCGCGACGGGGTCGGTGATCGACGTCGTCACCGCGACCTGGCCCGCGAGGTGGATCACGGCGTCCGAGGGCTCGGCGATGGCGCCCTCGAGGTCCTCCTTGTTCCGCACGTCGCCGAGGACGAACTTGACGGAGGGGGCGACGCGGGCGAGCCAGTCCCGATTCAAGGCGGCCGCGGAGCGGGAGAGGTTGTCGAAAATCACGACGTCGTGGCCGAGCTCCGAGAGTCTCCGCGCGGCGTTCGAGCCGATGAAACCGGCGCCGCCGGTGATCAGAAACCGTTTGGGCTCAGGCATTTTTCGAGCCCATTTTAGCAGCGTCCGGACCGTTTCGAGGGTTCGGCGCGCGAGGGAGTGTCCTGGCGTTCGGACGGCGCCGGCGGCGCACGCCGCCGCTCAGGTTCCCTGGCGGGCGACCTCGTAGGCGGCTTCGTACTCGGCGCACGTGCGGTCGATCGAGAAGGCCGCGCGGACGACGTCGTGCGGACGGCGGTAGGTCTCCGGCGACGCGAGCACGCGCAGGAGCTTCTCGGCGAGGTCGGGCGCGTCTCCGATGCGCGCGACCTCTCCCATCCCGGTGATGAGCACGGGCTGGCGGACGCCCGGCAGATCCGAGGCGACGGACGGAAGCCCACACAGCATCCCCTCGACCTGGCAGAGGCCGAACGACTCGGTCGAGTTGATCGAGGGAAGAACGAGCGCGTCCGCGGCGGCGAAAAGCTCCGCGACGCGATCGGGGGGTACGAGGCCCGTCGCGACGATGCCCGAGCGCGAATCGGCGAGGAGCGGCGCGAGGCGCGCGCCCACGGACTCGCCGGGCACCGCGTCCTTTTCGCCGGCCAGGACGAGCGCCGCATCGGGGTATCGAAGCCGGACGAGCTCGAAGGCGGAAAGGAGGACGGGGAGCCCTTTTTCTTCCGCGAACCGGCCGAGGAAAAGGAGAACCGGCGCTCCTCTTATGCCCCACCGCGCCTTCGCCTCGTCCCGCGAGAGCGCGCTCGGCTCCGGGTCGGGCACGGGCGGGAGGATCCAGAGGACGCGCTCGGGGCGCTC
>JBBQNC010000074.1:0-12653 GCA_038329555.1 Thermoanaerobaculia bacterium | reverse complement strand
ACCGTTACAGCCCCTCTCCCGACGGCCAGCGCTTCGTCTTCGTCGCGCCTCTCGGCCGCGACTCTCTCGGCCCGACGAACGTCGTCTTGAACTGGCCTGGCACCCTGGGGAGGTAAGCGGATGACTCTGTCCATCGGATCGAGGCTCGGCCCGTACGAAATCGTCGAAGCGATCGGCGCCGGCGGCATGGGAGAGGTCTACAAGGCCCGCGACACTCGGCTCGAACGCACGGTCGCGATCAAGGTCGTACCCGATCACCTGTCGAAAGACGAGGATGTCCGGCAGCGCTTCGAGCGCGAGGCGAAGACGATCTCTTCCCTCTCGCACCCCCACATCTGCGCGCTCTACGACGTCGGAAGCCAGGACGGGATCGAGTTCCTGGTCATGGAATTCCTCGAGGGCGAAACGTTGACGGACCGGATCGGGAAAGGACCGCTCCCAGTCGAGCAGCTCCTCCGGTTCGCGATCGAGATCGCCGATGCGCTCGAGAAAGCCCACCGCCAGGGAATCATCCATCGGGACCTAAAGCCCGCCAACGTGATGCTGACGAAGTCCGGCGTGAAGCTGCTCGACTTCGGGCTCGCGAAAGCCATCGCGCCCGCCGGCACGAATTCTTCGATGACCGCCCTGCCCACCATCGCCCCGAATCTGACGACGGCGGGACCGATCCTCGGAACGTGTCAGTACATGGCCCCCGAGCAGCTCGAAGGCAAAGAGGCGGACGCGCGCAGCGACATCTTTGCGTTCGGCGCCGTGCTCTACGAGATGGCGACGGGACGCAAGGCGTTCGAAGGCAAGAGCCAGGCGTCGCTGATCGGCTCGATCCTCCGCGACGAGCCCGCGGCGATCTCGGTCGTGCAGCCGATGACGCCGCCGGCGCTCGACCGCGTCGTCAAGACCTGTCTCGCGAAGGACCCGGAGGACCGGTGGCAGACGGCGCGCGACGTCCTTCTTCAGCTCAAGTGGATCCAGGAGGGCGGGTCGCTCGCGGGACTTCCCGCGCCGGTGGCTGCTCGCAGGAAGAACCGCGAGAGGATCGCGTGGGGTGTCGCAGCGGCCCTCGCGCTCGCGACGGCCGCGCTGGCGATCGCCTTTCTGCGGCGGTCTCCCGAGCCGCTGCGAACCGTGCGCTTCGAAATCGGCCCGCCCGAAGACGTCACGGCGATCGACGCGCCACGCATCTCGCCGGACGGACGGTCGCTTGCTTTCGACGCCGTAGATTTGAGCGGGAAAGCGCGGATCTGGGTCCGGCCCTTGAACGCCCTCGCCGCGCAGCCTCTCGCCGGCACGGACGGAACGACCCGGCCCTTCTGGTCTCCCGACAGCCGCTATCTCGGTTTCTTTGCGGACGGAACCCTCAAAAAGATCGACGCTTCGGGAGGCCCCGCACAGAAGGTCTGCGACGCTCAGAACGGCGCGGACGGGTCGTGGAGCTCCGAGGGAGTGATCCTCTTCGACGGACGGGCGAACGATCCCATCCTGCGTGTTTCCGCGGCGGGCGGCGTCCCCGTGATCGCCGCGAAACCGGAGCCTTCCCGGAAAGAGACGACGGTGGGCTGGCCGGAGTTCCTGCCGGACGGCCGCCACTTCCTCTATTTGACGACCGGCGCGAAGCCGGACGACACCATGTATCGGGTCGGGTTGCTCGACTCGACGGAGTCACTTCCAGTCGCGCCCGCGCAGACGCTCGTCACCTACGCGCCGCCCGGATACCTCCTCTTCGTTCGCGACAAGACGCTCGTCGCCCAGGCGTTCGACTTGAAGAGCCGCAAGATGAAGGGAGAGCCCGTTCCCCTCGCGGAGCACATCGCGACGGACTCCGTCGGGCTCGCGCGCTTCTCCGTATCGCGCGACGGGACACTCGTGTATCGCACGGGGGAGTCCGGAAACCGGCTGCTGTGGGTGGACCGCACCGGGAAGGACCTCGAGACGCTCGGCGAGCCCGGGGAATACCACGACCCGGCGTTCTCGCCGTCCGGCGACAGGCTCGCCTTCCAACTCGACGATCCCCGCAACGGCAAATCCGACATCTGGGTGAGAGACCTCGCGCGGGGGGTGAACTCCCGTTTCACGTTTTCAGCCGGCGACTCCTTGTGTCCCGTGTGGTCCCCCGACGGAAAACGGATCGCCTTCCGTTCCGGACCCGCCTGGGATCTCTATGAGAAACCGTCAGACGGCGAGGGGCAGGAGAAGCTGCTGCTCCACACGGACGAGCAGAAAATCCCCAACGACATCTCCCGCGACGGGCGCTATCTCGCCTTTCAGAGCCGCGGCAAGGACAGCGCCTGGGACATCTGGATCCTTCCGCTGGTCGGGGACGGCAAGCCCTTTCCCTTCGTGAAGACCCGGTTCGGAGAGGCCCTGCCGGTCATCTCCCCCGACGGACGCTATCTCGCGTACCAGTCGAACGCGTCCGGGCGAGCCGAGGTGTACGTGCAGACCTTTCCCGAGCCGGGCGGAAAGTGGCAGATCTCGACGGCGGGAGGATTCGAGCCGAGATGGCGCGCCGACGGCAAGGAGATGTACTACCGGGCCCCCGACCAGAAGCTCATGGCGGTCGGCATCGAGACCGATCCGAAATTCGCCGCCGGCCTGCCGAAGGCGCTCTTCCAGGGCCGGTTCGAGACGGCGGTCACTCGAAACCGGTATCAGCCGTCCCCCGACGGCTCGCGATTCCTCGCCGTCGGCACTCTCGGACGCGAATCGATCACCCCGACGACCGTCGCGCTGAACTGGTTCGCGGAGCTCGGTCACTAGCGGCGGCCCGCGCGAAGCGCGGAACGAGCGCCGCGTCCGATTCGGGCGCGCGCATCCCACGCGGGCCTGAATCGGCTCAAAGTCCGCAAGATTCGTTCAATCCGCCCGGACCGCTCTCAGCGTTTCCCGGCCGCTCCCCGCTCCATCTCGTCGTAGACGAGGCGCGAGATCGCCGCGCCGGTCACGAGCGCGGCGTTGTCCGCGCCCGGCCGCTTGTCCTTCCCGCGCCGGGTGCAGATCGCGATCGTGTAGCGCGATCTCGGGCCTTTCACGTACGCGGCGTCGGTGCGGATCTCTCCCTTGAGCCCGGAGGCGTCCGCGAGCTTCTCCTCGTCCCAGCCGGTCTTGTTCGCGACGGTGATCTTGTCCTTCTCGAACGGGAGAGACCGGGGGATCATCTGCCGGTCGTACTGGTTGCCAAGCATCGCGAGCATCTCGTCGCAAGCGGCGCGGGAGACGACCTTCCCCTCGGCGATCAGGGCCATCAGGCGCACCGCGTCCCGCGGGGTGATCATGCCGAGACCGAACTCCTTCTCGAGCTCGGGGTAGACGTCCGCGTGCCCGTCGCGGAACGTCGGACGGAAGATCCTCGTGTCCTTCAGCCCGTAGGATTCCATGCGCCGGTCGGCCGCCGCCGCGCCGACCTCGCGGACGAGCAGGTTCGTCGCCGTGTTGTCGGAGTAGGCAATCATCAGGTTCAGAAGATCGGGAACGGTCATCTCGACGCCCGGATGGAGCATGTTCAGGACGACGGCCTCGTCGCCCGCCTTGTCCGCTTCCTGGAGCGCGATCGTCTTGTCGCGCGAGAGCTTTCCTTCGGCGATCTGGTGGTAGGTCTCGACCATCACCGCGAGCTTGATCAGGCTCGCGGTGGGGAAGCGCTGGTCGCCCCGAACCGAGACCTCCCGGTTCGAGTCGAGCTCGTGGACCGCGACTCCGATCTCGCCGGGGAAGCGAGCGGCGAGCTTCGCGATGCGCGCTCCGAGGGGGTCCGGCGGACCGCCCGGAGCCGCCGAGCCGGCCGCCGCGAGGAGCGCGCCGGCCGCGAGCACACCCGCGGCGCACCAACCAATCGGACGCATGCGCGCATCTTACGGCCTTCCCCGGCTCGAGAAATTCGTCCACCGCGTAGAATCTTCGGAACTTCCGACGGACCGGACGGGGGATTGGCGCATGGGACTCGCCCTCGGATCGCAGCTCGGCCCCTACGAGATCCTCGCGCCGATCGGCGCCGGCGGGATGGGCGAGGTCTGGCGCGCGCGCGACACGCGGCTCGGGCGGGACGTCGCGATCAAGGTGCTGCCCGCTTCGTTCTCCGCGGACGCGGACCGCCTCGCGCGTTTCGAGCGGGAGGCGAGAGCGGTCGCCGCGCTCTCTCATCCCAACATCCTCTCGATCCACGACTTCGGGACTCACGACGGCGTCACATACGCCGCCATGGAGCTCCTCGAGGGAGAGACGCTCGGACAGGTCCTTGCCGCGGGACCCATCTCGGCGCGGCGCGCGACCGACTTCGCGCTCCAGATCGCCCGGGGCCTCGCGGCGGCGCACGAGAAGGGGATCGTCCATCGGGATTTGAAACCAGAGAACCTCTTCGTGACGGCCGACGGGCGGGTCAAGATTCTCGACTTCGGCCTGGCCCGGCCGGCCGGCGACGATCGCGCGAGCACGTCGGAGAGCTCGCCGACGGTCTCGGCGCTGACGGAGCCCGGAACGGTCCTCGGCACCGTGGGGTACATGTCCCCCGAGCAGGTGCGTGGACTCCCGCTCGACGCCCGTTCCGACATCTTCTCTTTCGGGGCGGTGCTTTACGAGATGCTCTCGGGACGCCGCGCTTTTCAGCGCGAGACCGCCGCCGAGACGATGACCGAGATTCTGCGGGGCGATCCTTCGGAGCTCTCGGAGACGGGCCGTCCCGTTTCCTCGGCCCTGGGGCGGATCGTCCGCCACTGCCTGGAGAAGCGTCCCGAATCGCGATTCCAGTCCGCGCCGGACCTGGCCTTCGCGCTCGAGTCCGTCTCGGACCGGTCGGGCCCCGCCGACCCGGTCGCCGCGGCCGCCGCGCCCGGTGGTCGCGCTCGCCGTCGGATCCGGCCCCTGGTGGGGATTCTCGCCGCGGCACTGGCGGCCGCGGCGCTCGCGGCGCTCTGGGCGGTGCGCGAACGCGCGGCCCCCGAGGGACCCCCGACCCTTCGATTCACGATCGCGCCTCCCGCGAATACGAGCTTCGCGGGGATGGTGGCGCTCTCCCCCGACGGCAGCCGGCTGGTGTTCGCCGCGTCGAAGGCGGACGGCCGAACGTCGCTCTGGATTCGCCCGCTCGACGCCATCGAGCCGCGTGCACTGGATGGAACCGACGGCGCGTCGTTTCCCTTCTGGTCGCCGGACGGCCGGTGGCTCGCATTCTTCGCGCAGGGGAAGCTGAAGAAGGTCGACGTGTCCGGCGGGACGCCGCAAACGCTCTGCGACGCGCCGGGCGGGCGTGGCGGCACGTGGAGCCCGGGCGGGACGATCCTGTTCTCCGCGTTTGCGGGAGGCGAGATCGACCGGGTGTCGGAGAGCGGAGGGATTCCTTCTGCTCTTCCCCATCTCGTCTCAGACGGAAAGCAGCTCTATCGGTGGCCGAGCTTCCTTCCCGACGGCCGCCACTTCCTCTATTTCGTGCTCTCCCCCGACGAGAAGGTCCGGGGAATCCACGCCGGTGCCGTCGACTCTGCCGAGGAGTCGCGGATCGCGGTTGGAGACGCCGGCGCCGTCTATGCCGCCCCCGGTCACATCCTCTTTCGCGTCGGGAACCGGCTCATGAAGGCGCCTTTCGACGCGGATCGGCGGCGGGTCACCGGGGACGCCTCGCCGCTCGTCGAGGACGTGTGGTGGGACGGGCTCTCGACCCTCGCGACCGCGTTCTCCGTTTCGCCGAACGGGGTCCTCGTGTATCAGACGGGAGGCCTCGCCTCGACGCAGCTCGTCTGGTACGACCGGTCGGGCCGCGAGCTCGGGCCGGCCGGCCCCGCCGGGGCGTACGCCGAGCCCGTCCTCTCGCCGGACGGGCGCTCGCTCGCGCTCACGCTGGGCGAGCCCGAGACGGGTCGAGTCGGCATCTGGGTGATGGATCTCGCGCGGAAGAGCGTGGCGCCCGTCGCCGTGTCGTCGCTCTGGAGCGTCAACGCGACTCCGCTGTGGAGCCCGGACGGCGGAGCCATCGTTTACGGGACGTATCCGGGCGGCGGCGTCTTTCGAAAGGCCGCGCACGGCGGCGAGAAAGAGAAGCTCCTCTATTCGACCCCGAGCTTCACACCCCTTGACTCCTTCTCACCGGACGGGAAGCTTCTTTTCTACGACCGCATGGACTGGAAGACGTTCAGCGGGGACATCGCCGTGAGAGATCTCGGTGCGGGCGAGAGCCGGGTCCTGTTCGAGGCCCCGGCCTCCTACGAGTCGGCCGCCCACCTCTCCCCGGACGGGCGATGGCTCGCGTACACGTCGACCGAGTCTGGCGCCGATGAGGTCTTCGTTCGAAGCTTCCCCGTGTCGAGCGATCGCTGGCAGATTTCGGCGGGCGGAGGGACGCAGCCGCTCTGGAGGGGGGACGGCCGGGAGCTCTTCTTCGTCTCCCCGGACGGAAAGATCATGGCCGCCGAGATCGGGACCGCGCCGCGATTCGAGGCCGGCGCCCCCCACGCTCTGTTCGCAACGCGGATCCGGCCCCTCGAGGAAGTTCGCAACAACTACGAGGTGACGCCGGACGGCCAGCGCTTCCTGGTCAACTCGCGCCGGCCCGAGGACGCGTCGCTCCCGATCACCGTCGTGGCTCCCTGGGCGCCTCGGCCGCCCCGCCGCGGCCTGGTTTTCAGATAGCTTCGAACGTCCATCGTGAGCCCGACCAACGGAACCCGACTCGCGGGTTCCGGCGCAGCGGATCGAAGTCGGGGTCGATCCTGAGCCGGCGGGCGAGATGACGCTTCCCGCGGGAACTCGCCTCGGACCCTACGAGATCCTCGCGCCGATCGGCGCAGGCGGGATGGGAGAGGTCTACCGGGCGCGCGATTCGAAGCTCGATCGCTACGTGGCGATCAAGGTTCTCCCGCTCTCGATCGCCGGCGATCCGGACACGTTCGGTCAGTTCGAGCGAGAGGCGAAGGCGCTCGCGGCGCTTTCCCACCCGAACATTCTTGCGATTCACGACTTCGGCGACCACGACGGGATCGCCTACGCCGTCATGGAGCTTCTGGAAGGCGAGACGCTTCGCGAGAAGCTCAACGCCGGTCCGGTCCCCCGGAAGCAGGCCCTCGACTATGCCCTTCAGATCGCGAAGGGCCTCTCCGCCGCCCATGAACGGGGCGTCCTCCACCGCGACCTGAAGCCCGAGAACGTGTTCGTGTCGAAGGACGAGCACGTCAAGATCCTCGACTTCGGCCTGGCGAAGCGAGTCGAGCCCGTCTCACCGGAAGAGGCGACGAGCGGGCCGACCGTTCCCGGCCACACCCAGCCCGGAACCGTGATGGGAACCGTCGGCTACATGTCGCCCGAGCAGGTGCGGGGACTTCCACTGGACCATCGATCAGACGTCTTTTCTTTCGGCGCGATCCTCTACGAGCTGCTCTCGGGCAGGAGAGCGTTCCAGCGGGACACCGTGAGCGACACGATGGCGGCCATCCTGCGGGACGAGCCGCCGGAGCTTCTGGAATCGGGGCAGGACGTCTCGTTCGTTCTCGACCAGATCGTTCGTCACTGTCTGGAAAAGGAGCGGGCCAGCCGGTTCCAGTCGGCCAAGGCCATCGCCTTCGCGCTCTCGGAGGGCTCGGGTCCGACGACGACGAGCGGCGTGCAGCTCGCGTCAAAACCGGCCGGGAAGAGAAGAGCTTTCGCCGTTGCGGCGGTCCTCGTTTTTCTCGCCGCCGGCGGCGTTTTTTTCCTGCGACGGACGGACAGGGGAAGAGGCGAGGCCGGGGGCTTGAAGCGTCTGGCCGTCTTGCCATTCGAGAACCTCGGATCACCCGACGACGACTACTTCACCGACGGCATTGCGGACGAGGTTCGAGGCAAGCTGACCTCTCTGGCGGGGGTTCAGGTCATCGCCCGCGGCAGCTCGATACCCTACAAGAAGACGACGAAGTCTCCCGGGCAGATCGCGGAAGAGCTCAATGTCTCGTATCTCCTGACCGCGACGGTACGCTGGGAGAGGAGCGGAGGCCGGAGCCGCGTTCACGTGACCCCCGAGCTGGTGGACATCACCCGGCCGGGCGCGCCCACTTCGAAGTGGCAGCAGCCGTTCGACGCGGCGCTGACGGACGTCTTCCAGATGCAGTCGGACATCGCGACCCGAGTCGCCGGGGCGTTGGGCGTCGCCCTGGAAGCGGGCGAGGAGAAGCGGCTCTCCGAAAGACCCACGCAGAACCTCGCCGCCTACGACGCCTTCCTCAAAGGCGAGGAGATCTGGAATAGCACGGGTGACGATCCCCCCAGCATGCGGAAAGCGCTCGGGTTCTACGAACAGGCCGTAACGCTGGATCCCGGTTTTTCGCAGGCGTGGGTGCGGGTCTCCTGGGCCAACTCGATCCTGTATTTCACCAGCACGCCCACGACCGTGCTTGCGGATCGTGCCCGCGAGGCGGCGAAGAAGGCCATCGCGCTGGCACCGAACAGCCCGGAGGCGTACGGGGCCTTCGGACGCTACGAACGGTTGGTGTCCAAAGACTTCCACCGCGCGCTGGAGCAGTACGCGAAGGGGCGGCTCATCGCGCCCGGCAACGCCGATCTCATTTATGGAACGGCGCGTGCCGAGGAGGGCCTCGGGCGCTGGGATGCGGCGGTGGAACACTTGAGGCTGGCGGCGAGCCTCGATCCCCGGTCGGCCACGAATTTCACGGCTCTCGGCTTCGCGCTCCAACGTCTCCGGCGCTATCCCGAAGCGCGGCAAGCCTTCGAGCGCGGGCTCGCACTCGCGCCCGCCAATCTGAGTCTGATCGGGGAGATGGCCATGACGTTTCTCGGCGAGGGAAACCTCGCCGGCGCCAGGGCGGCGCTCCATGCCGTGCCCAAAGATGTCGGGGCAACCGAGCTCGTGGCCTACGTGGCGAACGTCAATGATCTCTTCTGGGTTCTCGACGAGCAGCAACGAGAGCTTCTCCTGCGGCTCACGCCGGGCGCGTTCGACGACGACCGGGGCATATGGGCCCGCTGCTTGAATCAGGCGTATGCCCTCGAGCGCGACACGGCGAACGTACGCGCCTACGCCGAGGAGGCCAGGCAGGCATTCGAGAAACAGCTTCTCGAAACACCCGATAGTGCGCAGCGCCACGTCGCTCTCGGCCTCGCGCTGGCGTACCTCGGTCGAAAAGAGGAAGCGATTCGGGAGGGAGAGCGTGGCGTCGCCCTCGATCCGGTGGCGAAGGATGCGGAGAGAGGCCCCTATTACCAGCACGAGCTGGTTCGGATCTACATGCTCGTCGGCGAGCCCGAGAAGGCGCTCGACAAGCTGGCGCCGCTCCTGAAGATCCCTTATTACCTCTCGCCCCGGTGGCTGGCGATCGACCCCAACTTCGATCCGCTCCGGAACAACCCGAGGTTCCAGAAGCTCGTCGCCGGCGAGAAGTAGTCCGGCCTTCGTGCAGGCCCAGTGGGCTGGCCGTCCGAGACCGGCGCTGAGAAAAATGCGCTACGTCGCGAGGCGAAAAAAGGCCCGCGCAAGCGCGGGCCCATGTCGCGGAGGGGTTCGACCGAATCCGTGAAGGCGCGTTGGAGAGCCGCCTCTACTGCTTGTTGTACACGATCGTGTTGTTCACGGCCTCGCCCTTGGCGCTCGTTCCAATCTGGGTGATCGTCATGGTCTTGCCGTCCGCGGAGACGACAACTTTCGCCACGATTGTCGCCTTCCCACCTTTCTTCCAGGTGTTGTCGTAGCTGTTGTCGTCGATCTTCCTGGGCGAGGCCATGTCGGCGTCCGGATTGCCCTCGTACGGAACATCCTTGCCGTCGAACTTCGACAGGAACATGCTGTGGTTGGGCTTACCATCAGCATTGACACCGTCACCCGTGAAACGGATCCCGCCCGGCGTCGCTGCGAACTTCAGGGTGAGACTCCTGGGTGCCGGACCAGGGCTGTACTGGGATTTCGCGAGGTCGAGGTTCCAGGTTCCCAGCCAGTTCTCGCCGGCGAGGGCGACGGAGCTCGAGAGAACGATGGCGCAGCACGCCGCGAGGGAAACCTTGAGCAGGTTCTTCCGCATGACCGACCTCCTTCGAGAAAACAATTGCCGCCGAATCGCAGGAACCGCCTGTTGCGAGAGTGGGCCGGATCATATCCGTCCCCCCCGTTTCTCTCGCCGAGCCCCGGTGTAGTGTTCGGCAGCCATGACAGTCGCCGCCGGGACCCGGCTGGGCCCGTACGAGATCCTGTCGCCGCTGGGCGCGGGCGGGATGGGCGAGGTCTATCGGGCGCGGGACAGGAAGCTGGACCGGGACGTCGCGGTCAAGGTTCTCCCCTACTCCGTCGCCGCCGATCCCGATACCCTGGCCCGATTCGAGCGCGAGGCGAAGGCGGTCGCGGCCCTTTCTCATCCCAACATTCTCGCGATCCACGATTTCGGCAACCAGGACGGCATCGCCTACGCCGTCATGGAGCTTTTGGAAGGCGAGACGCTGCGCGGCAAGCTCGACACCGGTCCCATCCCCCAGAGGCAGGCTCTCGACTATGCCCTACAGATCGCGAAGGGCCTCTCCGCCGCTCACGAGAAGGGGGTCGTCCACCGGGACTTGAAGCCCGAGAACCTGTTCGTGACGGCGGACGGCCACGTCAAGATCCTCGACTTCGGGCTCGTGAAGAGGATCGAAGCCACCTCTACGGAGGAGACGAGCGCCCCGATCGGCCCGGCGCACACGGTGAGCGGCACCGTGATGGGGACGGCAGGCTACATGTCGCCCGAGCAGGCGCGCGGGCTGCCGGTCGATCAGCGCTCGGACATCTTCTCGTTCGGGGCGATCCTCTACGAGCTGCTTTCGGGCCGGAAGGCGTTCAAGAAGGAAACGGCGAGCGACACGATGGCCGCAATCCTGCGGGACGAGCCGCCGGAGCTGTCGGAGTCGGGAGGCGGCATCCCGCCGGCTCTCGACAGCGTCGTCCGGCACTGCTTGGAGAAGAACCAGGGCGACCGGTTCCAATCGGCGAAGGACATCGTGTTCGCGCTCTCGGTTGCGTCCTCGCCGGGCCTCGGCAGCGGCCCGCAGGCGGCGGTCCCGGTCCGTCCGTTCGGCAAGAAGCGCATCCTCGCGGCTACCGCGATCGTCGCCGCCGTCCTCATCATCGCGGCGGCGCTCCTTCTGCGGCGGACGCCCGATGGCGGAAGCGACGCCGGAGGAGTGAAGCGCCTGGCCGTTCTTCCCTTCGAGAACCTGGGCGCCCCCGAGGACGACTATTTCGCCGACGGCATCGCGGACGAAGTGCGCGGCAAGCTGACGTCGCTCCCGGGCCTCCAGGTGATCGCCCGCGGCAGCTCGACGCCCTATAAGAAAACGACGAAGACGCCCAGGCAGATCGCCGAGGAGTTGAACGTCTCGTACCTTCTGACGGGCACGCTGCGTTGGGAGAAGGTCGGAGGCGGGAGCCGCGTGCATGTGACCCCCGAGCTGGTGGACCTGACGCGCCCCGACGCCCCCACCTCGAAATGGCAACAGCCGTTCGACGCGGCGCTGACCGACGTCTTTCGGGTGCAGTCGGACATCGCGACGCGAGTCGCCGGGGCTCTGGGCGTTGCGCTCGGAGCGGGCGAAGAGAACCGACTTTCCGAGAAGCCTACGCAGAACCTCGACGCCTACGACGCCTTCCTGCGGGCCGAGGAGGCCTCGAAGGGTCTGGCAGCCGCCGACCCACCCAGTCTGCGGCGGGCCATTGCTCACTACGACCAGGCGGTGGCGCTCGACCCCCGTTTCGCGCAGGCATGGGCTCAGCTCTCCCGGGCCCACTCCTTCCACTATGTCAACAGCGTTCCGACGCCGGCGGAGCGCGAGCAGGCCAGGGCGGCCGCCGAGCGGGCGCTGGCGCTGGCTCCCGGCCTTCCTGCCGCCCATCTGGCTCTCGGCGACTATTACGAGGCCACTCGCGGGGATTTGCTCCGAGCGGCGGAACAGTACGCCATGGGGCGGCAGAAGGCGCCGCGGGATGCCGACCTGCTCGTCGGAACCGCCCTCGTGCAGCAGAGAAGCGGCCAGTGGGAAGAGGGTCTTGCCTCACTCCGTCAGGCGCAGGCGATCGACCCGCGCTCGGCCTTGACGGCGCGGCGCCTTTCGCGCAGCCTGCTCCTGCTCCGGCACTACGCCGAGTCGCGTGAGACCGCGGACCGGGGCCTGGCGCTCGCGCCGCAATCGCTCGGCATCCTCGAGACCAAGGTGATTCTTTCCCTCGCGCAAGGAGACCTGGCGGGTGCGCGGTCCGTGCTCAGGGCGGCCCCGCGTGAGTTGGACCCGAAGGCTCTCGTGGCGTACCTGGCGACGTACAACAACCTGACCTGGGTGCTGGACGAGGAGCAGCAGACCCTCCTCCTCCGCCTGCCCCCGGCAGCCTTCGGCGACGACCGCCTGGCCTGGGGAATCTCGCTCGCCCAGACCGCCTCGCTGCGCGGCGATGCGGAGAAGGCGCGGGACTACGCGGATGCGGCCCGTGCGGCCGCAGAGGCCCAGCTGCGGGATACCCCGGATGACGCAAACCGGCACGTCCTCCTCGGCCTCGCCCTCGCCTTCCTGGGACGCAAGGCGGAGGCGGTCCGGGAAGGCGAGCGCGGCGCCTCGCTCGTGCCCCTAGCCAGGGACGCGTACGACGGCCCGTACTACCAGCACCAGCTCGCGCGGATCTACATCCGGGTGGGCGAGCCCGAGAAGGCGCTCGACCACCTCGAGCCACT
>JBBQNC010000073.1:0-12715 GCA_038329555.1 Thermoanaerobaculia bacterium | reverse complement strand
GCGCCGCGCAGCTGCGCGACGAGCTGCGGTCCCTGCGCGAGCTGCAGATCTTCAGATAGGTCTTTAGGCACTCGTCTCACCCCAGGCACTCACCCGCATTGGAGTCGTCGCCGCCGGGCTGGCGATGGCCGCTCGCCGCGTGAGTAGTCTCCCGACCGAAGGGAGGGAGAAGGCTCACGCGGCGGGAGCGAGAGCGAGCGCAGCGAGCGGAAGCGACGTTAGAGCCAGTGGCAGGACTTGGCGAACCCCGCGAGGACCAGCAGGAAGAGCAGGGCCGCGCCGATCCAGACGGCGGTGCGGGACTTCGCCGGGAGCTGCTGCCGGCTGTAGAAGCCCGTCTGCCAGCGCTCGATCGGCTTGCCGCAGTGCGAGCAGACGGCATCCTCGGGCTTGACCGGTTTGTAGCAGTACGGGCACTCGATCATGGGTGGCGAATGATACTGCTTTCGGCGATTTTCGGCCGCGGCGGTCGCTTCGCGACCAGGCGGCCGAGAGGTCGCTTCGCTTAGAACGACGCAAGAGACCGGGCAACGGAGTCCCACCCCGGCCCAAGCCTCAATGGAGCTCGGCGGCGCCGGCGCCCCCCCGGGGGCCATGAGAGAGGGAGCACACCCAACAAAATCTTCGGCCCGGCGAAGACTGCGACCGAACGCCGAGCGGCGGCCCGGTGGTGTCTCGTTCAAGGCAGGGCCGGCGCGTGCCTCCGCGGGAGCGACGGCGACGACGGGCGTCTTCTCGCCTGGGCCCACAAGGCCCGAAATCCTGCGCAGAAAGGGCGCGTTACACTTATTTATGCCCGCGAATCCGGCCCCGCCGCAAAACGTCCCCGACGCGCCCGGTGTGTACCTGTTCAAGGGTCCGAAGGGAAAGATTCTCTACGTCGGGAAGGCCCGGTCCCTGAAGAAGCGGGTGGCCTCCTATTTCACCCGCGGCCCCGAGAGCTCCAAGACGGACGCGCTGCTCCGGGCCTTCAACGACGTCGAGACGATCGTCACCAACACCGAGCTCGAGGCGTTGCTGCTCGAGAACACCCTGATCAAGAAGCACCGCCCGCGGTACAACATCTGCCTCCGCGACGACAAGACCTACCCCTACATCAAGGTCACGACGGGGGAGCCCTGGCCCCGGGCGCTCGTCACGCGCCGCGTCCAGGACGACGGCCACTCGTACTTCGGACCCTTCTGGGGAGGCCTCGCGCGGCGGATCATGCGGATGATCACCCGGCACTTCCAGATTCGGACCTGTTCGATCGAGATCGACGGAAAGCTTCCCCGCCCGTGCCTGTATTTCGACCTGCACGCGTGCCTCGGCCCCTGCGTGGCGGGCCTGACGACCCGCGAGGCCTACGCCGACGCCGTCCGCGACGTGATCCTCTTTCTCCAGGGGCGCAACCGCGAGCTCGTACCGCGGCTGGAGACGAAGATGAACGAGGCCGCGGCCCTCGAGAACTACGAGATGGCCGCCGCCTATCGCGACGCCGTCCGCACCGTGCAGGACGTCGCCGAGAGGCAGCTCGTTCAGTCGATGAAGGGGGAAAGCACGGACGTGTTCGGTTTCTTCGAGTCGGGCGGCGACGTGTCCGTCTGCCTCCTCGTCGTTCGCGGCGGGGCGCTCCAGGATCGCCGGGAGTTCTTCTTCGAGAAGTCCGAGGAGGTCCATCCCGCCGCGTTCTTCGAGGCGTTTCTCCCGCAGTTCTACGACGTCAACCCGTTCCTGCCGGATGAGGTGCACCTGCCGGTCGAGATCTCGAATCCCGGCCTGCTCGAGCAGTTCCTCCTGGCCCGGCGCGGCGCGAAGGTCGCGGTGCGGGTGCCGAGGCGGGGCGCCGGCGTGGATCGGGTCGAGCTCGCTAACACGAACGCGCAGGAGCGCCACCGCGTGCGGTTCCGCCGGGTGGGTGGAGAGGACGCGCTCGGCGTGGAACGGCTCGCGCGCGTCCTCGATCTCGCCGTTCCTCCCCGGCGGATCGAGGGATTCGACATCTCGCACCTCCAGGGCACCGACAGCGTCGCGTCAGTCGTCGTGTTCGAGGACGGCAAGCCGAAGAAGTCCGACTATCGGCTCTTCGGGATCGCCGCTCAGAGCCTTCTCGCGCCGGACGACTTCAAGAGCATGGCGGAGGCCGTCGAGCGCCGCTACCGGAGGGTGCGCGAGGAAGGCGGGCCCATGCCCGACCTCGTTCTCGTCGACGGGGGGCGCGGCCAGCTTCAGGCGGCCCTCGCCGCGCTCGACCGCCTGGGCATCGAGCTTCCCGTCGTGGGCCTCGCGAAGCGCGAGGAGGAGATCTGGGCACCCGGACGCTCCCAGCCCATTCGTCTCGCCGGGAAGGATCCGGCCCTGAAGCTCATTCAACGCCTCCGCGACGAGGCGCACCGGTTCGCGATCACGCGGCATCGTGGCCGTCGATCGAAGCGGATGCGGGAGACCAGCCTCACGGACATTCCAGGTGTGGGACCGACGCGGGCCCGCATCCTTCTCCGTCGATTCGGCTCGCTGGCGGGCCTCGCCGTCGCCGATTCGCGGGACGTCGAAGCTGCCGTGGGGCTCGCAACCGCGCGCGCCGTGGCGATTTACCTCGAGCAGGGGAGGGTGAGAAGCGCATGAAGACCGAATTCGAGACCGCCGGCGACATCCGAGAGGTGGACCTCCTGGCCGCCTTCGTCGCCTTATGGCGCCACCGCACCACGGGGGTCGTCTCGTTCTCGCGTCCCGGAGCCTCGAGCTCCTTCTCTCTCGCGGACGGCGAGGTCGTCTCGGTCTCGTCCATCGAGCCCCGGTTCGAGAGCGCGGCGATCCTCGTGCGCGCGGGAAAGCTCGACGCGATCGCGGTCGAACGGCTCGGGATCCCGGAGGGCAGCGACGCCTCTCTGGCGGCGCTGCAAGCGGGGATCCTCACCCGCCGCGAGTGGCGCTGGGGCGAAAAGATCCGCGCGATCGAAATCCTCGCGGACCTGCTCGCGTGGCCCGAGGGAAAGTACTACTTCGACGCCGACGCGCGCCCCGCCGCCGGCGAATTCACTCTCGCCGTGCCGCGGCTCCTCCTGGAGCTCTTTCTCCGATCGCGCGACCGGCACTTCGTCGACCACCAGCTCGGCGCGACCGATGCGCCGCTCGGCCGATCGGAGGACTTCGAGCGCGAGTTCGCGACCTTCGGCCTGACGGCCGACGCCGAGTCCGTCGTGCGCCTGATCGACGGCCACGCGTCCGCGCAGGAGATCGCGCGGAGCGCTCCGGCCGACGAGTTCGCGGTGCACAAGCTCCTCGCCGCGCTGACGACGCTCGGGCTCGTTCGCGCCGAGCGCGGCCCCGAGGACGAGGTGGCCGCGGCGGCGGACGCCGTCCGGGGCGACTCGGAGGAGCTTCGGACCTCCGAGGAGTTCGACGCCGGCCGGATGCCGGACGAGCGGCCTGGCGAAGACGACTCCCCGGACGAGCCCGTCTCCGAGCCGGAGGCGGTGTGGCCCTCCGCGGCGCCACCGGACATTTCCGACGACCTCGTGACCCGCCGGACCGAGCTTTGGGACTCGCCGATTCCGCCGCCCGCGGCGCCCTCGTCGCTCGACACCTTCCCTCTCCCCAACCTGCGGCAGGACCGCGACACCGAAGACCTCGGCCGCGGCGGCCCCTCCGGTTTCGATCCGCTCCCGCCGGCCGACGACATGGCCGAGCGTCCACGACAAGGCTCCGGCGCGATCGTCGGATGGTTCATCGCGGGCCTCGTGGTCGCCGTGGCGGCGATCGTCTTCTGGCGCTCCCGGTCCGTTTCGGAGCCGGGCGCGGCCGTGACGACGCCGCGCGAAGCGCGCGCGATCCCGCCGACGGCGGCACCCGTGGCCGTGGCGGTCGCGGCGGTTCCGAGCCCGGTCCCGACCTCTCCCGCCGCGCCGGCCCCGACGCCCCAGCGCATTCTTCCCGCGGCCCCCGTTCCGCCCCGCACCGTTCCGACCCGCGCCGCCCCCACCCGCCCCGCACCCACGGCGCCGCCGGCGCCCCGACCAACGCGGACGATCGCGCGCGCCGCCACCACCCGCCCGTCGGCGCCGGCGCCTGCGGCGGCTTCCACCAGAGCCCCGGCTCCCGTCCCGACCGCGGCGGCGGCGCCGGCCGTCTCCGCGGCTTCGCGCGCCACGTGGGTTTCGCGCGCGGCGCGGGATCGCCGGCGGCTCGCCGGGGAGGCAGGAACCCGCTACGCGATCCAGCTCGAGCTCGCGTGCGAGGTCCCGTCGCTCGTCGAGGCCTGGAAGCACGATCGGCCCGCGGACTCCATGTGGCTGCTTCCGACCGCCCACCGCGGACGCGATTGCTTCAAGGTGCTCTGGGGACGCTATCCGAGCCTGGAGGCCGCCCGCCGCGCCAAGTCCGGAATCCCCGCGTTCTTCACGACGTCGGCGAACCGTCCGGCGATCGTCTCCGTCCGATGAACTGATCGGCGCCGGCGGACGGGGAGCGGAGCGGCGGCCGGGCCCCACGCCGAGCTCTCCTCCTGCCGGGCCCGGGCGCGCCACGGCGCCCCCGTTCTGCTACCCTGTTCGACTAAACCCTCGGGGGATCATGAACACAGCGCGAGCCGGATTTCGGGGCTCTCTGGCGGAGACGCCGCTCCCCCAGGTCCTTCGGAGGATCTTCCTCGAGGGGCTCAAGGGAACCCTGACTCTCGTCCGCGGGGACGAGACCCGCCACCTCTTCTTCGAGAAGGGGGAGCTCCGCACGGCGACGTCCTCCCGGGAGGGGCAGAGGATCGGCGCGTTCCTGAAGCGCCGCGGATGGATCACGGACGAGGACCTCTCCTGGGCTCTCGAGACGGTGGCCCGCCAGGGCCGCGCACGCCTGGGCAAGATCCTCGTCGAAAAGGGCCTCGTGTCCCGCCAGGTGCTCGACGCGGAAATGCGGCGCCTGGTCGAAGAGATCGTCTTCTCGACCTTCGAGTGGGAGCAGGGCGAGTACCGCTTCCAGTCGTCGACGGGCGTGCTCGATCCCGACGTCGCCCTGACCCTGTCGACCGCGGCGATCATCGTCGAAGGGATCCGCCGGCTGCCGGAGGGCGAGATGTTCCTGCGGCGGCTCGGCGAGGCCCGCTCCGTGCCCATCCTCGCCACGGATCCGATGTCGCGCTACCAGTACCTGCCGCTGACACCGCAGGAGGCGTACCTGCTCTCGCGCATCGACGGCGCCCTGGATCTCGAATCTCTGCTCAAGATCGGCGGCGGCTCCCGCGGAGCCACTGCGAAGACCCTGTACGCGCTCTTTTCCTGCGGCATCGTCGAATGGAAGAAAGACGGCGTCGCCGCTCGCGTCGCCGGAGGCTTCGAGGGGCTGAACGTGGTCGTCGACGCCCAGCCGCGCGACGGGACGCCCGGGCACTCCGAGCTCGTTCGGAACACCTATCGCCGGATCGACTGGCTCACGCACTACGAGCTCCTCGGCGTGCCCGCCAACGCGACCGAGGAGCAGATCGGCAAGGCGTACTTCGAGCGCAGCCGGCTCTTCCACCCCGACCTCCGCCATCGCGACGATCTCGGGCAGTTCGAGAAGGAGCTGACCGCGGTGTTCGAGCGCCTGAAGCTCGCGAACGAAGTCCTGTCGGATCCGGCGCGCCGTGCGGAGTACGACGACACCCTGGACGCCGCGCCCGTCCCGGTCGCCGTGGCGGAGACCTCCACCGACCCGGCGATCCGCAAGAACCTCGCGCAGCAGAGCTTCTCCCGGGCGCGGGAGCTGATCGAGCAGAAGGACTTTCATCCGGCGGTCGAGATGCTGCGGGAGGCCATCCGGTTCGTCCCGGACAACCCGGAGTACCGGCTCTGTCTGGGCCTGGTCGAGCTCAAGAACTCCATGTGGATCTCGAAGGGTCTCGAGAACCTGAAGGAGGCGGCGCGGTTGTCGCCGCGCGGGGTTCCCTACATCCGCGCCGCGGCGCGCGCGCTCCACCAGCACGGGCGAAACGACGAAGCGGAGACGTTCGCCCGCCGCGCGGTGGATCTCGATCCCTCCAAGGAGAACCAGGAGCTCCTCGACCAGGTCCTCCTCGGCGCCGTCCCGGAGAAGCTGCCGGATTCCCTGACCCTCGCCGACGCGCGCACCCATCCGGCCGACGGCGACGGGCCCCTGCCGGTCGAAGACGCCGCCCCGCCGCAGGGCGACCGCCCGGGGCTCTTCTCCCGCCTCTTCCGGCAGCGCAATTGATCCCGATACTGACCGGGCTCGGCCTGGCGGCCGCGGCGGGCTTGAACGCCTGGTCGGTCCTGCTCGTCTATAACGCGCTCTACCGGCTCCTCCCGCAGGACTTCCCCGGCGGCGTCGCCGCGTTTCTCGCGAGTCCCGCCATCTTTCAGCTCTCGATCGTGATGTTCCTGGCGGAGTTCGTCGTCACGAAAATTCCGTTCGCGGACCGCTTCTGGGAGGCGGCCCAGACCCTGCTGCGACCGATCGTCGGAGCGCTCCTCGCGCTGGCGTCGCTCGGAGAGGTCTCGATCCTCGGCCGGATCGGCGTCGCCGCCCTCGCGGCGGTGGTCACGCTCGCCTCCCACGCCGCAAAATCCACGAGCCGCCTCACCTCGACGGCCGCGACCCGCGGGTTCGCTCAGATCGCGCTGTCGATCGCGGAAGACGTCGTGGCGATCGCGCTGGCGATCCTGCTCTTCTTCCAGCCGTGGCTCACCGCGCTCTTCCTCGCCGCGCTGGTGGCGGTTCTCCTGATGCACGGGCCACGGGTCCGGCGGGGACTGCAGGTCCTCTTCTTCCGCATCCAGCACCCGCGGCGGCACCGGGGCGAGGCGGCCTGACCGGCGGAGCGGACGGCTCGGAACGATCGGAGCGGAACGCTCGGATCCGCCTCCCCATCCATCCCCGGAGCCCGCTGCCTCTCGAAGACACGCCCACATGCCCTACTTCCTCGACGGCAACAACCTGATCGGCGGGGCCCGCCGGACGAGCCGCCCCGCGGAAGAAGACCGCGCGGCCCTCGTCTCGGAAATCTCGGACCGCTTGCGCGGCCACCGCGCCTCGGTGCGGCTCTTCTTCGACGGACCCGCGCGGAGAGGGACCACGCTCGGCGGCCTCACGGTGCAGGAGGCGGGAGGGTCCGCCGACGAGGCGATCCTCCGCGAGGTGCGCGCCGCGCGCGACGCCGGCCAGATCTTCGTCGTCACGGCTGACCGCGAGCTGTCGCGCCGAGCCCGCGACGCGGGAGCCAGGACCCTCGAACCGGCGGAGTTCTGGGCGCGCTTCGGAAAGGCGGCGGCGGGGGCCCCCGAACGGGGCGGAGAGAGTCGCGTGAACGTCGACGAGTGGCTCGACTACTTCGCCGATCCCCGGAACCGCGAGTAGCGCTGGTCGCAAGGCGATTCCGCCCTGATAGAATCGCTGCGGCTCCGAGCGGGCCACGTGATCGCCCCGGGCAACCGGGGAGGAAAGTCCGAACTCCGAACGGGTGGCATGCCGGGTAACCCCCGGTCGCGGCGACGCGAAGGACAGTGCCACAGAAAACAAACCGCCCTGCGACGCTCACGGGAAGCACGGTAAGGGAGAAACGGTGCGGTAAGAGCGCACCGCCCCGACGGCAACGGAGGGGGCACGGTAAACCCCATGCGGAGCAAGGCCAAATAGGGAGACGGAGGGCACCCGTCCCGTTCCGCTTCGCGCGGACCGTCTCCGGGTCGGCTGCTGGAATCCGAGGGTGACTTCGGATCGAGAGGAATGATCGCGGCCCCGGGCAACCGGGGAACAGAATTCGGCTTACCGGCCCGCTCGGGGCTCTTTCAGCGCAGGCGGTGGTTTTCAGCGCGGCGGTCGCTCTGCGACCGGCGCTGAGAGGTCCGGCTTGTAGGGGCCCGATGCCCGAGACCGTCGGAGTTCGACGCCTCGCTTACCATGCCATCCGATGCTCGCCGTCGTTCTGCCGCCTCGGCTTAGACCCGGCGGGTGCATTGGTGTGGCGGCGGTGTCGGGTCCTGTGGATTCCGTGAGGCTCGCCGCCGGTGTCGCCGTCCTGGAGGGCCGGGGGTACCGTGTCGAGCTCGCTCCGAACGTGAGTCGTCAGGAGGGGTTCCTGGCCGGATCCGATCGGGAACGGGCGGACGGGTATCGCCGGCTCCTCGTCGATCCGTCCGTCGACGCCATCTTCTTCGCGCGCGGAGGCTACGGGGCGTCGCGCGTCCTGGCGCATCTCGACCCCGAGGAAATCGCCGCCCATCCGAAGATCCACCTCGGCGGCTCGGACCTGACCGCCCTGTTCGCCTTCGCCGGCGGCGCGGCGGGCCTCGTCACCTTCTACGGGCCCATGGTGGCCCTCGAGATCGCGTCGCGTGAACCGGTCGACTGGGAGGCGGTCCTCGCCGGCGCGCCGCCCGAGCCCCACGCCTTTCCCACGGAAGACGTCCTCGCGGCGGGGCGAGGGGAGGGGACGCTCCGGGGAGGCTGCCTCTCGCTCCTCGCCTCCCTCGCGGGCACGCCCGAGGCGATCGACGGGCGCGGCGCCATCCTCTTCTGGGAGGACACCGGCGAGGCGATCTACCGGATCGACCGTCTGTTGACCCAGTTGGAGCGCTCGGGTACGCTCGATGGTCTGCGCGCCATGGTGATCGGATCCGTCGTTCCCGGTCGGGGCGAGTCGCCGGACGCGGTCCGAGCCCACCTTCGTGCCCGGTTCCAGGGCTCCCCGTTTCCCGTGGCCATGGGACTTCCAGCCGGCCATCTTTTCGCCCCCCGGACGCTCCCCCTGGGTGTGCGCGTCACCCTCGACCTCGACCCGACACGGGGAGGAAGGCTCTCCTTCGAGGGACCGGCGGTCGTATGAAAGCGGTCTTCAAGGCCGGGACCGCGGCGGGCGGAAAAAACCCGTTCGAGCGCTACATCGTCAGCCACCCAATGGGGGAAATCATCTTCTCCGAGGGGGAGATCGGCACCGAGATGTACATCATCCAGTCCGGCGTCGTGGAGCTCTTCAAGACGATCGCCGGCGAGACTCGCGTGCTGGCGACGCTCGAGAAGGGCGACTTCTTCGGCGAGATGAGCGTGCTCGAAGACCTTCCCCGCAGCGCCTCGGCGCGGGCGAAGTCGGACGTCGAGGTCGTTCGGATCAACGGCGCGATGTTCGACACGATGCTCAGGAGCAACACGGAGATCGCCATCCGGATGATGCGAAAGCTCTCCCGGCGGGTCCGCGACGTTTCGACGATGCTCGAAGAGGCGCTCGGCCGGCGCGTGCCGGACGAGGAGCGGCCGCCCTCGCGGAAGCCCGTCATCCACAAGGACGTGTTTCGGCTGGTGGGCGCCGACGGGGCCCCCGAGTTCTTCCTCAACAGGGAGGGGGACACGCTCGTGGGGCGCGCCGATCCCGTGACGGGGATCACCCCGGACGTCGACTTGACGCCTCTCGATTTGCAGCGTTCGACGTCCCGCCGACACGCGAAGCTCTACCAGATGGCCGGGACGTTCTACGTGATGGAAGAGATCGGAGTCATGAACGGCACGTTCGTCAACGATCATCGGCTCGCGACGGGCGCGCCGATGGCGATACAGAATGGCGACGTGCTGAAGTTCGGCCTCGTCCCGCTCACGTTCTTCAGCGCGGAACCCTGACCCCGACCGCCCGACCCGCTTCGTCGCCGAGCCCCGCAGCAACGCTTGCGCCGCGAGACCCCGTCGCGTCGATTCCCCGAATCGGCCCGAGCCGTGCGGCGCGCCTCGCGGAAGCCGGGATCGCGACCGTGGGCGACTTCCTGCTCGCGCTGCCGTTCCGCTACGAGGATCGCGGCCACTTCGCCGACGTGTCCGCCTTGTCGGCGGGCTCCTCGGCGACGATCCGCGCCCGCCTGACGAGCGTGCGCAGCACCCGCATGCGCCGGGGCACGCTGCGGATCGAGGCGGTCGCCGACGACGGAACGGGTGCCGTCCGCGTCGTCTGGCACAACCGCTACCCCTCATTCGCGAAGAGCGCGGAGGGGGCCTGGACCGTTCTCTTCGGCACGCCCGCCCTGGGCAACCGCGGCGAGCTCCGCATCGAGAATCCGGAGACCGAATTCTTCGACGCGTCCGGCGCCGACGCCGATCCTGTCCACTCCGGCCGCATCGTGGGGATCTACCACCGCGTCGCCGGGATCGCCCCCCGTCCCTGGCGAGCGCTGGTGCGCGAGACCCTCGACCGCATGGGAACCGACTGGAAGGGCGCGGCCCGGAGCGCCGGGGAGCTCAAGCGGGCGCTCGAAACCGTTCACTTCCCATCATCTCTCGCGGAGGCGGACGCGGCTCGGCGCACGCTCTCCGACGAGGAGCTGCTCGCGCTCGCGGCGGGCATCGAGCGCCGCCGCGCGACGCTCAGAGAGCGCGCCGGCATCGTCCTCGTGGCCGACGATGCGCTCCGGGCGCGGACCCGGGCCTCGCTGCCGTTCGCGCTGACCGGCGCGCAGAAGAGGGCCGTGCGCGAGATCGCCGCCGACCTCGGGTCCGGCCGGGCGATGGCTCGCCTCCTCCAGGGCGACGTCGGAAGCGGCAAAACGGTCGTCGCGGGGCTCGCGCTCCTTCTTGCCGCCGCGAATGGCGCCCAGGGAGCGCTCATGGCGCCCACGGAGATCCTCGCGGAGCAGCACGCCGCCAGCCTGGCGGGCTGGATGGAGCAGCCCGGCGTGCGTCTCGGGTTGCTGACGGGCCGGGTCCGGGGGCGGCCTCGCCGGGAGCTCCTCGCGGCGCTCGAGCGCGGCGACGTCGATCTCCTCGTCGGAACGCACGCTCTCGTCGAGACGCCGGTCCGGTTCCGGCGGCTCGCCCTGGTCGTCGTGGACGAGCAGCACCGCTTCGGCGTGGCGCACCGCACCCGCCTCTTCCGCAAGGGGGACAGCCCCCACGTGCTCGTCATGACGGCGACGCCGATCCCGCGCTCGCTCGCGTGGGCGATCTACGGCGAGCTCGACCTGTCCGTGCTCGACGAGAAGCCTCCGGGACGCGGAGCGGTCGCCACCCGCGTCCGCGAGGCGTCCTCCCGGGAGCGCATCTACCGGTTCGCCGCGGAGCGGGTCCGCCGGGGCGAGCGCGTCTACGTCGTGGTGCCCGCCATCGAAGAGGGGGAGCGCGAAGTCTCGGACACGCGCGAGACGGCGCAGCGGATCACCGCGGCCGCCGGAGGCATCGCGGTCGGCGTGCTCCACGGGCGGCTCCCCCCGGACGAGCGCTCCCGCGTCCTCGCAGCGTTCGCGCGCGGCGACGTCGGGATCCTGGTCTCGACGACAGTGGTCGAAGTCGGAGTGGACGTGCCCGAAGCCACCGTGATGGTGGTCGAGAACGCCGAGTCGTTCGGCCTCGCCCAGCTCCACCAGCTCCGCGGCCGCGTCGGGCGCAGCGCCAGGCCCTCGTGGTGCGCCCTCGTGGTCGGAGAGCATGCGACGGAGGAGGCGCGCGCCCGCCTCGCCGTGCTCGAGGCGACGTCCGACGGATTCGTGATCGCGGAGCGCGACCTCGAGGTGCGGGGGCCGGGCGACCTTCTCGGAGTCCGGCAGTCCGGTCTCCCGGCGCTCCGGGTCGCGGATCCGGTGAGCGATCTGCCGCGCCTCGCCGAGGCACGGCGCGAAGCGCGCCGCCGCGTCGAGGCCGGCGAAGCGATCGAGAGCGATCTGTTCGGGCGCTGAGGCGGTGGACTCGTGACGGGGGGGCGCGCGCGGGCGCGTGGTAAAAAGGAGAGCCGGAGGCCTCATTGAAAGTTCTCGTCACCGGCGGCACGGGGTTCGTCGGCACGCATCTCGCCAATGCCCTGGTCCGGCGGGGTCACTCCGTGGCCGTGCTCGCCCGCGATCCCGACGGCACCCGCAACCGCTACAACCGGCCGGTCGAGGCGGTCCGCGGGGACGTCCTCGACCCGGCGACGCTGTCCCGCGCGGTCGCGGGGCGCGACGCGGTCGTGCACCTGGTCGGGATCATCCACGAAAAAGGGCAACAGACCTTCGACCGAATGCACCGGGAGGCGGCGGAGAACGTCGTCGCCGCGATGCAGGCGGCCGGCGTCCGGCGCCTGCTTCACATGAGCGCGATGGGCGCCTCCGACGACGCGCCCTCCGAGTACGGGCGCACGAAGGCGGCAGGCGAGCGGGCGGTGAAGTCTTCCACCCTCGACTGGACGATCGTACGTCCCTCGATCGTATTCGGACCCGGAGACGGATTCATGTCGCTCCTCGCGCCGATCGTGCGCTGGAATCCGGGCTTCATTCCCGTCATCGGACCAGGAACCACGAAGTTCATGCCGGTCTCGGTCTACGACGTCTCGCGCGTCTTTGCCGAGGCGCTCGAGAAGCCCGAGACGGTCGGTAAGACCTACGAAGTCGGAGGCCCGCAGACCTTCACGCTGGACGAGATCTATCGCGAGATCGCGACGGCGATCGGAAAGAGAAAAAAGCGTCTCGTCCATTTCCCCCTCTGGTGGGGTCGTTTTCTCGCCGGCCGGTTCGAGTCCGCCGCCCGCTGCGGGTGGCTCGACGCGCCGCCGCTGACGAAGGATCAGCTGCGGAGCCTTTCCCGCGACAACACGGCCGACACGTCCGAGACGCTCGCCACCTTTTCCGGACCGTGGCGCGAGCTGCGGCCCGGACTGCGCGAGTACCTGCATGGGGCGATGAAGCACGACCCGCGCGCCGGATTCGGCGAGGAGACCCAGCTCGAAGCGGTCAAGGTCCTGCGGGTGAGGTGATGTGTCAGTTGTAAGTCGTAGAACCGAAAACCGGAAACTGAGAGC
>JBBQNC010000072.1:0-12759 GCA_038329555.1 Thermoanaerobaculia bacterium | reverse complement strand
CCCTGGTCGGAGAAGGATGGAGGGGCGAGCTGCTCGAGGCCCAGGTCCGCGCCCGCGCCCGCGACGCGGCCGGATGCGTTGCGGCTCTGCGCGGGCTCGAGTCGCAGGGCCTTCTCGACCGCGGAGCGCTCCGGGCGGATCCGATCTACCTGCCGATCGCCACCGATCCGGCGTGGGTGGCATTCCTGAACGAGAAGCCGAGAGAGGCGAGGCCGCGCGTCAAGGGCTGAGCCCTCCCCGACCCTCGATCGGATCGCCGATCAGTCGGGCTCCGCCACGGCCTTCCCGGCGGCTTCCTTCTTCGCCGCGGTCACCGTGTCGCCGGGCGGGCCGGCTCCGCCATAGAACGTGATGAGCGCGGACACGAGCGCTCGCGCCACCCGGTCGCGATATGCCCGCGTCAGGAGAAGCCTGCGGTCTTCCGGGTTGTTCAGGTTGCAGACCTCGAGCAGGACGCGCGCCGGGATCCGGTTGTACCGGAGGATGGCCGGCACCCATTCCCGCCCCCCTCGGATCACGTTCCGCCGGATCGGCTGGAAGGCGTGCAGGGGGAGGTTCTCCGCGCGGAAGGAAGCGACGATCTTCTCCGCGAGGTCGCGCGACACACCCTCCGCCTTGATCCGCTCCTTGCGCGAGAAGGAGACTCGCGACGCCTCGCGCACCTCGCTGCGGCTCTCGTAGATCCCGCCCATCCGCCCGAAGCGTCCATCCAGGAACTTCTCGCCGGGGATGTAGACCATTAGACCGCGCACCGCGGGATGGAGCGAGTCCGCGTGGAGCGACACGAAGACCGTCTTGTCCTCCGTGCCGCCCTCCTTCTGCGCGCGGCGCAGGACCGCGTTCGCGAGGTACCAGCGAAGGTTGACGCCCGCCACGGTGTCTTCGATCGGGTATGGCGGGTGCGTCTGCACCTGAGCGCCTCTCCAGTCGACGACCGCCTCGGAGTTCTTCATGCGGCAGGGGGTCTTCCCCTGTACGGTCAGGACGACTCGGGCCTTCGTGTGCTGACGAAGGAGAGACTCCACGCGGCAGGCGAGATCGTAGACGTGCCGCGCCTCCTCGAGCCCGTCGACGAACGCTCCCGTATCCCGACCCCCGTGTCCCGCGTCGAGAACGAACGTGACGCCGGAGAGGTCCGCGGATCTCACGTGGTTGACGAACTGCGCCGCCTCCAGGCGCGCCTTGTCCGCCTCGATCCGCGCGGGGTCGTCGGCGGGCCGAAACTCGGGAGCCAGGTCCTCGATGGGAATCTTGACGGCGAAATCGACCGGGATGGATCGCACGTCCGCGATGCCGCTGCGGGCCGCGATCTCGATCGCCTTCGCGTTGACGTCTTCGGCGTGGACGCGCCCGGTGAATCGGACGACGACGGCGGAGTAGAGCGCCTCGCCTTTCCTGAGTCGATAGAGGGCGTACCGTCCCTGCGGATCGCGGCCGAAATCGAGGGCCGGTTCCGCCGCCGCCGCCGCCGCCTCGCTGCGGAAGACGGGGAGCAGGAGCCGGACGGGGATCCGCACGGTCTGGCCGGGCTCGGTCTGGAGCGAGGCGATCGCGCCCTCCGTGCGGATCTCCCGGTAGTTCGCTCCGTCTCCCGTGAACCATTCCGCGATCCGCCAGAGGCTTTCGGGCCGTCCGCCGTCGGCGGCGACGACGTGGTCCCATCCCCTGGCGTCGCCGCGGTCCCGCGGGAAGAGCGCCTCCATGGCGATCTTCTTGTAGTTCTCGGAGAGCAGGCGATAGGGGACGCGGACAAAGACGTCCCGGCGAAAGAGCTGGATTCCCGCGTTCTGCGAGAGGATTTCCTTCTTCGTCCGGGGATCGTCGGTGATGCGGCGGATGAAGGCGTCCACGGTCTCCGACGGCAGCGGTCGGGCCGCCAGCCACACTTCGTCCCCCTCCTCGATCGCGACCTTCAGCTCGCCGGAGACGCGCACGGTCCGGCCGGCCTCCGCGACGGCCCATGGCGACGGAGTCGCGGCCGCGGCGAGCGCCGCGGCAAGAAGGAGATGCCGGAAGCTACGCGGCTCCAGGGGGCAGCTCCTGAGGAAAGCCCGCTTCCCGCTCGAAGGCGCCCGCGGCGGCGAAGAGAGCCTCCTCTCCGAACCGGGGAGCGAGCACCTGGATCCCGAGGGGAAGGCCTTCGCGCGAGAGGCCCGAGGGAATGGTGATCGCGGGCAGCCCCGCGAGCGAAGCCGGGACCGTGAAGACGTCCGAGAGGTACATCGAGAGGGGGTCGTCCATCTTTTCGCCGATCCGAAACGCGGGGTTCGGGATCGACGGGCAGACGATCACCTCGACCTCGCGGAAGGCGGCGTCGAAGTCCGCCTTCAGGATCTCCCGCGCTTCCTGCGCCCTCCCGTAATACTGGTCGTGGTATCCGGAGGAGAGCGCGAAGGTTCCGAGGAGGATCCGCCTCTTGACCTCGGGTCCGAAGCCCTCCGTCCTCGTTTCGACGTAAAGGGACAGCAGGTCGGAGGCCGCCGCGCGCGGCCCGTATCTCACGCCGTCGAACCGAGCGAGGTTGGACGACGCCTCGGCGCTCGCGAGGACGTAGTAGATCGCGATCGCCACGGTCGCCCGAGGCACCGAGACAGTCTTCACGGTGGCGCCGGCCGCGCGGAAGGCGCGGCGGGCCTCTTCGAGGTTGGCGGCGATC
Source organism: Thermoanaerobaculia bacterium (assembly GCA_038329555.1). Taxonomy (GTDB): domain Bacteria; phylum Acidobacteriota; class Thermoanaerobaculia; order UBA5066; family Gp7-AA6; genus JALYUA01. Next base: position 10,103 of record JBBQNC010000072.1, on the reverse strand, counting down.
TCCGGATCGAGCCCCTCCATCTGGGCCTCCGCGAGGATGCCGACGGTGCGCCCCGCAAAACCGCGGGGCACGGACCCCTCCGGGTCGCCGACGGGCTCCGGCGCGCTGGTCGAATCCCGCGGATCCCGGCCCGCCAAAACGCCATAGACGCGCGCCGCGTCCGCGACACTGCGCGTCATCGGTCCGATCTGGTCGAGCGAGGAGGCAAAGGCGACGAGCCCGTATCGCGAGATTCGACCGTACGTCGGCTTGAATCCGACGACTCCGCAGCACGCGGCCGGCTGGCGGATCGAGCCGCCCGTGTCGGATCCGATGCCCGCGGGCACGAAGCGAGCGGCGACCGCCGCCGCGCTCCCCCCCGAGGATCCCCCGGGGATGCGCTCCGTGTTCCAGGGGTTTCGGGTCGTCTGGACCGAGCTGTTCTCGGTCGAAGAGCCCATCGCGAACTCGTCCATGTTGGTGCGGCCGACGAAGACCGCCCCCGCGGCGCGCAGACGCGCGACGGCCGTGGAATCGGAAGGCGGTCGGAAGCCCCGCAGGATGCGCGATGCGCAGGTCGTCTCACGCCCCTGGATCCACAGGTTGTCCTTGACGGCGATCGGGACGCCGGCCAGGGCGAGCCGCTCTCCGGCGGCGACCCGGACGTCGACCGACCGGGCCTCCTCCAGGGCGAGCTCGCCCGTCACCTCCAAAAACGCCCGGAGCTCTCCGTCGCGGGCGTCGATGCGGGCGAGAGACTCCTCGGCGACCGAGACGGACGACCTCCGGCCGGATTGCACGTCCCGGGCGATCGAGCGGACCCCCTCGCCCGGTGCCTCCGTCACGAGGGCGAGCCGCCGACGACGCGCGGCACGCTGCCGTAGCCGTGGACGACGCAGGGCGAGTTCGCCTCGAGCGCCTCCTTCCCCCCGCCGGGCAGAGGGGCGTCGCAGCGGAGCGGAGTCGGTGGCAGTGGCACCTCGGCCCCGGACGGCCGGACCGGCACGTCCGCGAGCTGCCCGATGTAAGAGAGAATGCGGCCGAGCTGGCCGGTCCACGCCGGCAGATCCGACTCCGGGACGCGCAGCCGGGCGAGAGCGGCGACCTTTCGGACGACGTCCGGACCGACCGGCGAAGATTCCGACGACATCCGAAGAATTGTAAGGCCTGTGCCGCCCATTCCGAAGAAGAAGCGACCGACGTCGAGCGCAGCCGCGCGAGCGACGGAGAGGCTCGCGCGGCGCGGTCGGCGGAGTCTGCCCGCGATCCTGCGCCGACCCGAGCTCGCCGCGCTCGCCTCCGCGGCGAAGCGGCGCGGCGCGGAAGTCTGGATCGTCGGAGGAGCGGCGCGCGATCTTCTGCTCGGACGGCCGGTTCTCGACGTGGATCTCGCCGTCTCGGCGGATCCGATGCTTCTCGCCAGGGACCTCGAGACGGCGGGATTCGGGACGGCGGTCGAGATCTCCACGTCGAGCCCCCGCGTCGCCCGCGTCGCGGGGAAGCGGGAGATCGATCTCGCCGCCCTGGAGGGGACGTCGATCACCGACGACCTCCGACGCCGTGACTTCCGCGTCAACGCGGTGGCGATCGGCCTCGTCGGCCGCGCCTGGAACGACCCGTTCGGAGGAGCCCGCGACCTGGTGGCCCGCCGTCTCCGGATGATCTCCGAGCGCAACCTCGAGGACGATCCCCTGCGCGTGCTCCGTGCGGCCCGCCTGATCGCCACCCACGCGCTCTCTCCCGACGGCCCGACGACGCTGGCCTGCCGCCGCGTCGCTTCCCTCGTCACCACCGCCGCGCCGGAGCGCGTGCGCGTCGAGCTCGCGAAGCTGCTCGCGGCCCGCCGCGCGATACCCGCACTCTCCTGGACGGCCCGTATCGGCGCGCTCGGGCCGGCCCTGGGGCTGCCGCTGCCGCCGCGATCCGCGAACGCCCTGGTCCGCCGCGCCGCTCTCGACGCCCGCGCGGTCATCTCTCGCCCGGCATGGGAGCGCGTCGAGCTCCGGCTCGCGCTGCTCGCCCGCGGCCTGGGCTTCGACCCGGAGCGGGCCGCCGCCTGGCTCGCGGCGCTTCGTTTCCCGCGGCGGGAGGCGGCAGAGATCGCGCGCCTCATGCGGCTCGCCGACGAGGCCCGAGCGGCGCGCGACGACACCGCACGGTGGCGGTGGGTCCGGGATGCCGGACCGCGGTGGCGTGCTGCGCTGCTTCTCGCATCTCTCGAAAGACCGCCCAACTCCCTTAAACCCGCGGCGCGCGCGGCGCTGACCCGGAGGGCCCGGAGAGCGCGCCGGCCGCCGCGCGTCACCGGGGCCGACGTCCTCGCGTGGCTCGACAGTCCCCCGGGACCCGACGTCGGCCGGACGCTTCGCCAGCTCGAGGTCGAGGGAATGCGCGGCGCGGTGCGTACGCGAGCGGACGCCCGGCGATGGATGGAGCGGCGTGCCGCGTCGAATCCGGACGGAGAAGTGCCCGGAGAGGGCCCGCCCAAGCTATAATTCGTTCAACCTTGACACTGGTCGAACTGCTCAAGTTCATGGCGAAGAAGGAGGCATCCGACCTCCATCTGAAGCCGATGCGTCCGCCCTTGCTGCGGATCAAGGGAAAGCTCATTCCTTTGAACACCGAGGCCATGCAGCCGGCCGAGCTCGAAACGATGCTCCAGGAGATCCTGACGCCGGCGCAGAAGGCCAAGCTCGAGCAGAACCAGTCGGTCGACCTCGGCTACGGACTGCCCGGAGTCGCCCGCTTCCGGGCGAACATCTTCATCCAGCGCGGCTCGTTCGCGGCCGTCTTCCGGCGCATCTCCTTCAAGATTCCGGAGATATTCGACCTCGGCCTGCCGGAAGTCCTCGAGACGTTCGTCCACATTCCGACCGGGCTCGTGCTCATCACGGGCCCGACCGGGTCGGGAAAGTCGACGACGCTCGCCTCGATCGTCCGCTCCACGATCGAGAAGCGCGCGGTGCACATCGTCACGATCGAAGATCCGATCGAATACCTCTTCGCGGACGGAAAAGCGGCGGTCTCCCAGCGCGAGATCGGCACCGATACGCCGAACTTCAACGAGGCGTTGAAGAACATGATGCGCCAGGACCCGGACGTCATCATGGTCGGCGAGATGCGCGACTGGCAAACGATCCAGACCGTCATCACCGCGGCGGAGACGGGGCACCTCGTCTTTTCAACCCTGCATACGAACAGCGCCGCGCAGTCGATCGACCGGATCATCGATACCTGCCCGGCGGGGCAGCAGAATCAGCTTCGCGCCCAGCTCGCGCTCGTCTTGCGGGCGATCGTTTCGATGCGCCTGATCGAGAAGTCCGATCAGACCGGGATGATTCCGGTCTGCGAGATCATGATCAACTCTCCGAAGATCGCGAAGCAGATCGAGCAGGGCGAGACGAAGGAGATCTCCGAGGAGATCGAGTCCTCCGTCGGCTATTACCGCATGCAGTCGATGAATCAGTCGCTGATCGCGCTTCTCGTGAACGGCAAGATCACCTACAAGCGCGCCATGGAGCTGTCGACCGATCCCGAGGATCTGTCGTTGAAGCTCAGAAAACTGTTTCCCCAGATCGAGGAAGACGAGCGAGGAGGATCCATGGCATCGGACAACGACTTCTCCGCCATCACGCAGCTGATGGACGTCAAGCGGCTCTACGAGGAGCAGGAAGAAAAGTGGCGCATCCGCCTTTCGGAGAAAGACGACGAGATCGGCCGTTATTCGAGCGAGCTGCAGAACCAGCGGCGCGCCGTGGAAGGCCGGACCCAGGCTCTCTCCGAGCTCGAGGAGGAAATCCAGCGCTTGAAGAACGAGAACGACCGGGCCGCCAGGGAGTACCAGGGCAAGATCGGCCAGTTGAACGAGCGCATCAAGGAGCTGAACCAGCGCGTCATAGCGACGGATCCCACCGGGAAGGTCGCCCAGCAGGGGTTCTTCAAGAAGTAAGCGGGTCCCTCCTCCTCTTTCGACCCGCGAGCGCCGAGGCGGTGATCGCCCCGGCGCTTGCCCCGACGATGTCCGCGGCGACGTCCCCCGCCTCCGTCGAGCGGCCCGGCACCCACGCCTGGTGCACTTCGTCGACGACGGCCCAGACGGCCATGAGCCCCACGAGGGCGGCGACGCGCGCGATGGAGAACCGGGGACGGCCCGGCCAGGCCACGGCGAGATACAGGAAGAACGCCTCCACCGCGTAGAGCGAGAAGTGCACGAACCGGTCGATGTCGGGAACGCTCGAGAAGAAGGGGACCTGCGGCGGCTGGGGCCAGGAGGTCAGGGTGAAAAGAAAAAGGCCCCAGACGAGCGCCGCGTATCGCGCTCGCCGGGGGCGTGTCATCGGGCTCGACTCCGGCGGAATCCCGAGCTTCCCGCTCATCCGGCCGGAGGGGACGGAATCGTTAGGCGCCGCGCTTCGACGGGCCGGTCCGGCTGGGCCCCTTCTTGGGCCCGGGCCTGGCGGCCTTCGCGGACTTCGGGCCGCGCGTGGGACGAGGCTTCTTCGGGCCGGCGCTGCGCTCCGCCGGCGCCTCCTCCGCGCCTTCGGCTCCCTCGGGCTCGGGCTTCTCCTTGCGAACCGTTTCGACCCGGCCGCCGGACGCCCGGCGGGCCCGGTCGGAGAGGGACTCCTTGCGGGGCCCTTTCTCCTTGGCTTCGAAGCGGTAGTCCACGAGCTCCAGGATCGCCGCCTCCGCGCCGTCGCCCAGTCGGGAGCCCAGCCGGAGGATCCGCGTGTAGCCGCCCGGACGATCCACGAACCTCGGAGCGATGTTCTCGAAGACCTTCTTCACGGTGGTCCGATCGGGGATCCATTGAGCGACCTTGCGCCGGGCGGCGATCCCGTCGCTCTTGGCGGCCGTGATCAGCTTCTCGGCGAGCGGGCGCAGCTCTTTCGCCTTCGTCAGCGTCGTCTGAATCCGCTCGTGCGTCATCAGCGAGTCGAGCTGGTTCGCGAACATCGCCAGCCGGTGGGAGGTCCTGCGCCGGAGCTTTCGCCCGGCTCGGTTGTGCATCATGGCTTATTCGCTCTTCGCTTCCATCGGCTCGAGCTCCATCCCGAGGGACAGACCCATCGGCCGCAGGATGTCCCGGATCTCGTTCAAGGACTTGCGGCCGAAGTTCTTCGTCTCGAGCATGTCTTTTTCGCTCTTCTGGACGAGCTCCCGAATGGTCCGGATGCCCGCGTTCTTCAGGCAGTTGGCGCTGCGAACGGAGAGCTCGAGCTCGTCGACCGAGCGGTTCAGGTACTCCGCCAGGTTCTCCGGGAGCTCGCCGTCGCCGCCCCCGTCGAGCGCCGTCTCATGCTCGACATTGATGAAGATCGTGAGGTGATCCCGCAGGAGCGTGGCCGCGAGCCCGACGGCGTCCGCCGGCGACACGGTGCCGTTCGTCCAGACCTCGAGCACGAGCCGGTCGTAGTCGGTCGCCTGACCGATGCGGGCGGCCTCGACGTGGTAGTTCACGCGCCGCACGGGCGAGTGAACGGAGTCGATCGGGATGTACCCGATCCCCATGTCCTCGTCGAAGTTCTTGTCCGCGGAGACGTATCCGCGGCCCATGGATACGCGCAGCTCCATCTGGAGCTTCCCGTTCTCCGAAAGGGTCGCGATCGGAGCGGACGGGTCGAGGATCTCGATCGCGGAGTCGCCCTTCAGGTCGGCCGCCGTGATCTTGCCCTTCTTGTCCGTGTCCAAGGTGAGAATCCTCTCGTCGTTGGTGTGCATCTTGATCGGGATCTGCTTCAGATTGAGGATGATGTCCGTCACGTCCTCTACGACGCCCGGAAGCGACGAGAACTCGTGGAGAACTCCCTCGATTTTCACCGCCGTAATCGCCGCTCCCTCGATGGAGGAGAGCAGCACGCGCCGGAGCGCGTTCCCGACCGTCGTGCCAAAGCCGCGCTCGAACGGCTGCGCATAAAACTTTCCGTACGTCGCCGTCAGCGTCTCGCCGTCCACGTCGAGCCGCTTGGGCTTCTGAAATCCCTTCCAGAGTGTCATGTTCTTCCTCCGTCCGCGGCTACTTGGAATAGAGCTCGACGATCAACTGCTCGGTGATCGGGAGCTTGATGTCTTCACGCTTCGGCAATTCGACGACGCGCCCCGAGAAGCTCTCGGGCGAAAGATCGAGCCACCCCGGAACGCCGCGCGCCCGGGCCGTTTCGACCGACGCCTTGATCTGCTCGTTGACGCGGCTCTTCTCCTTGATGGTGATCACGTCCCCCTTCCCCAGGCTGTAGGACGGGATCGTCACCTTCTTCGCGTTGACCGTCACGTGGCCGTGGCGAACGAGCTGGCGCGCCTGCGCGCGCGAGGCCGCGAACCCCAGCGAATAGACGACGTTGTCGAGACGCCTCTCGAGCTCCGCGAGCAGGTTGGCGCCCGTGATGCCCTTGTGACGCTCCGCCCGCGCGAACGTCAGACGGAACTGGCTCTCGAGAAGCCCGTAGATCCGCTTGACCTTCTGCTTTTCCCGCAGCTGGATGCCGTACCCCAGGAGCTTGGAGCGCCGGCGTCCATGCTGACCCGGCGGGTAGTTCCGCCGCTCGATCGAGCACTTGTCCTTGAAACAGCGGTCCCCCTTGAGGAACAGCTTCATCCCTTCGCGCCGGCAGAGCCGGCAAACCGCCTCGGTGTGACGAGCCAAAGAAACCTCCCAGATCCCTAAATTAGGTTTACGTCCTTCCTCCCGGCCAGAGATCCAACGCCGGTTTACAGACGCGGTGTCCGGTGACGGGCGTCCGGTGTCGGGGCTGCCGTCACCGGTCTCCTGTCACCTGTCACCCTCTCTTACACTCTCCGCCTCTTTCTCGGCCGACACCCGTTGTGCGGGATCGGCGTCGTGTCCTTGATCGACTTGATGTCGAGGCCATTGGCCTGCAGCGCGCGGATGGCGGATTCACGCCCCGCCCCCGGGCCGGTGACGCGGACGTCCACCGAACGGACGCCGTGTTCCTTCGCGCCCTCGGCGCAGTTGGCCGCCGCGAGCTGGGCCGCGAAAGGCGTGCCCTTGCGCGAGCCCTTGAACCCGATGCGCCCCGCCGAGGACCACGCGAGGATTCCGCCCTCCTGGTCCGCGATGGCGATCACCGTGTTGTTGAAGGACGCCTGCACGGTCGCAACCGCATGGGGGATCGACTTCTTCTCCTTCTTTCCTCCGGCGCGGCTCCGCTTGCCGGTCTTTGCAGCGGCGGGCTTCTCGGGTGTCGCGGATGCGGGAGTGGCTTCAGCCATTGTGTTCCTCGTTGTTCTCGCTATCAGCCATTAGCTATCAGCCTTCAGCCATTCGAGCGCTTCAGCCAGGATCCGGCTGAGACCTGACCGCTGACAGCTGAAAGCTCCATTACTTCTTCGTCGCCTTCTTCTTGCCGGCAATCGTCCCCTTGCGCGGGCCCTTCCGCGTCCTGGCGTTCGTGTGCGTCCGCTGGCCGCGGACCGGGAGATTCCGGCGGTGCCGCATCCCGCGTTAGCAGCCGATGTCCATCAGACGCTTGATGTCCATCGACGTGTCGCGGCGCAGGTCGCCCTCGACCTTCACGTCGTCGGTGATGATCTTGCGGATCCGCACGACCTCCTCCTCGGAGAGGTCCTTGACGCGCGTGTCGGGCCGCACGTCCGCCTTCTCGAGGATGAAGTTCGCCTTCGGCCGCCCGATCCCGAAGATGTAGGTCAGGCCGATCTCGACTCGCTTGTTCAGGGGCAGATCCACGCCAGAAATACGGGCCATAGGTTCCTCTAGCTCTCAGCTTTCAGCTGTCAGCTCTCAGCCGGACGGCGGAGCTCAGCCCTGCCTCTGCTTGTGCTTGGGAATCGAGCAGATCACTCGGACGACTCCCTTGCGGTGGACGATCTTGCACTTCACGCAGATTTTCTTGACGGACGCTCTGACTTTCATGACTTCCTCGAACTCCTCGCGCTCGTGACTCTTTTCACCCTGAAAGCTGAGAGCTGACAGCTGACAGCTCTGCTCACTTGTACCTGTAGATGATCCGTCCGCGAGACAGGTCGTACGGCGACAACTCGACCAGCACCTTGTCCCCCGGCAGGATCCGGATGAAGTTTTTGCGCATCTTCCCGGAGATGTGCGCGAGCACCTGGTGCTTGTTCTCGAGCTCCACTTTGAACATCGCATTCGGCAACGGTTCGACGACCGTGGCCATGACTTCGATCGCCTCTTCCTTCGACATCAGGAGGCCACCGCTGTCCGGGCGAGCCGGCCGAGACCGAGCACGACCGCCCCGTCGGCTTCGATGGCCACGGTGTTCTCGAAGTGCGCGGACACGCTTCCGTCGCGAGTCCGAACGGTCCAGCCGTCCTTGGCCGTGCTCACCTCGGCCCGTCCGAGATTGAACATCGGCTCGATCGCGATCACCATGCCCGCGCGGAGGAGACTCCCCCGCCCGCCCGGACCGTAGTTGGGAATCTGCGGCTCTTCATGGAGCGCCGTTCCGACGCCGTGTCCGACGAAATCGCGGACGACGCCATAGCCGTGCGGGATCGCCACGGCTTCGACCGCCGCGCCGATGTCGGAGACACGGTTGCCCGGCCGCGCGGCCGCGATGCCGGCTTCGAGGCCGTTGCGGGTCACCTCGAGAAGCTCGAGAATGTCGGCGCGGATGCGGCCCACCGGCATGGTCCGCGAGGCGTCGCCGAAGTAGCCCCCCACGACCGCGCCGCAGTCGACTCCGATGACGTCCCCGTCCTGGAGCGCCCGCTTGCCCGGAATCCCGTGGACGACTTCGTCGTTGACCGACGTGCAGAGGGTCTTCGGATAACCGCGATAGCCCAGAAACGCGGGTTTGGCGCCCCGGCGGCGGATCTCCTCCTCCGCGATTCGATCGAGCTCTTCGGTCGTCACGCCCGGAGCCACGGCCTTCTCGACGACGTCGAGCGTTTCGAGCACGACGCGGGACGCCTGCTCGAGCAACGCGAGCTCCTTTTCGCTGCGGATCGTGATCATGCTTTCCCCTGCGCGTGCGCTGCCCGGGCAATGCCGAGCGCCTGGTCGATCCGTTCCGCGACTTCGTTCACGTCTCCCATCCCATCCACATCCGTCAGGAGCTTGCGGTCCCGATAGAAGCCCGCCAGGGGCTCCGTTTTCTCCTGGTACACGCGCAGGCGCTCCAGGATGGTCTCCGGACGGTCGTCGGCCCGTCCCTCGTCCTTGGCGCGCCCGTGCAGACGGTCGACGACGACCGCTTCCGGGACCGAGAGGTTTAAAACAGCGGAAAGGCCCGCGCCATTCCCGGCGAGAAGCTTCTGAAGCGCCGTCGCCTGCTCGACGGTGCGGGGAAAACCGTCGAGGATGAACCCGGTCGCGGCGTCGGCCTGAGCGATCCGATCCCGGATCAGGGCGATCATCAGGTCGTCGGAGACGAGCTCGCCCGACTCCATGACCGCCTTGGCGCGGAGCCCGAGCGGGCTTCCTTCCCGGACGGCGGATCTGAGGATCTCGCCCGTCGAGATCGCCGGCACCCCGAGGCGCCCGGAGAGGAGCTTCGCCTGCGTGCCCTTCCCGCTTCCGGGAGGGCCGAGGAAGACGACTCGCATCAGACGCGGCGTCCGCGGATCCGGCTCTTCTTCAAGAACCCGGTGTAGTGATGCTCGACGAGCTTCGACTCGATCTGCTGGACGGTGTCCATGGCGACGCCGACGACGATCAAAAGCGACGTGCCGCCGAAATAGAAGTTGAAGCCGAACCCCTGGGTGAAGAAGCGCGGCAGGGCGGCGTCGAGCCCCGGGCCGATGAAGGGCAGGCTCTGCACCTTGAACCCGCTCGCCAGGAACTCGGGAAGCAGGGCCACGAAAGTCAGATACACGGCCCCGACGATCGTCAGGCGCGAGAGAACCATGTCGATGTAGTCCGCGGTCTTCCGGCCGGGGCGGATGCCCGGAATGAAGCCGCCGTACTTGCGCATGTTGTCCGCGGTGTCCGTCGGGTTGAAGACGATGGACGTGTAGAAGTAGCAGAAGAAGAGGATGCCGACGGCGTACAGGATCACGTAGAGAGGCTGACCCTGACCGAGCGAGCTCGCGATCCGCTTCATCCAGTCCGCGCCGACGAAGTTCGCGAGATACGACGGGATCGAAAGGATCGACACGGCAAAGATGATGGGGATGACACCGCC
>JBBQNC010000071.1:0-12801 GCA_038329555.1 Thermoanaerobaculia bacterium | reverse complement strand
CGCTGCGAGCGGATGGATCCGATCGGCGAAATCTCTCCACTCGGGCGGCGCCCCCTTTTCCCCATCTCCCTGCGGGAAAAAGATGCCGTGAGGGCTGAAGCGAATAATTCGACGGGGTCGGACTTGAGTCCCGCTTCTTCGAAAGGGAAGCGCTCTCTCGGCCGCCGTCCGCGAAGTCTATGCCGCGGCCGAAAGCCGACTACAATCTCCCCGCTCTCCACAACGAATGCTCGCTACCGGCTCGCGCCTCGGTCCATACGAGATCCTCGCGCCTCTCGGCGCCGGGGGGATGGGCGAGGTCTATCGTGCGCGCGACGAGCGGCTGGGACGCGACGTCGCGATCAAGGTCCTTTCCTCCGACCTCGCGGTCGACGCGGACCGCCGCAAGCGGTTCGAGCAGGAGGCGCGCGCCGCGTCCTCTCTGAACCACCCGAACATCGTGACGATCTACGACATCGGCGCCACCGGCGACGTGGTCTACATCGCCATGGAGCTGATCGACGGCCGCACCCTCCGAGACCTGCAGAACGAGGGGCGTCTCCCGACGAAGCGGCTCCTCGACGTCGCGTTCCAGATCGCCGACGGCCTGGCCAAGGCCCACGCCGCGGGGATCGTCCATCGGGATCTCAAGCCCGAGAACATCATGGTGACCCGCGACGGCGTCATCAAGATCCTCGACTTCGGTCTGGCGAAGCTTCTGCCGCGCGAGGACGGCTTGGGGGAAAACAGCGCCACCGCGATCCAGGAGACGCGCCCGGGGACCGTCCTCGGCACGGTCGGATACATGTCGCCCGAGCAGGCCAGCGGCAAGCCGGCCGACTTCCGTTCCGATCAGTTCTCGTTCGGATCCATCCTGTACGAAGCCGCGACGGGGAAGCGCGCGTTCCAGCGCGCGACGACCGCCGAGACGATGACCGCGATCATCCGCGAGGACGCGGAGCCGGTCGCGAGAACCAACGCAACGATCCCCCCTCCCTTTCGGTGGCTCATCGAGCGCTGCCTCGCCAAGGAGCCGGACGGGCGATACGCCTCGACGCGGGATCTCGCGAGCGACGTCCGAAGCATCCGGGAGCACCTCTCGGAGGCGTCCGTCGAGACCGCCGGCGCAGGCTCCGGCACACCCCCCGGCGCGGCGCCCTCCCGCCGACGCAACCGCTTTCTGCGCCCAGTCGCGACCGCGGCGGCGATCCTCGCGGCTCTGGCGACGGGGATGTGGATCCAGAAACGCTTCAACCGCTCTCCGCCCCCGTCCTACCAGCAGATCACCTTCGGAAGCGGTACGATCCGCTCCGCCCGGTTCGCGCCGGACGGCCAGACGATCGTCTACAGCGTCGCGTGGGATGGCAACCCGCTCAAGCTCTACCTGAAGCACCCGTCGAGCGCCGATTCGCTCCCGCTGGAGCTGCCGAGCTCGAACCCGCTGGGGATCTCGCCGACGGGGGAGATGGCGATCGCGCTCGACTGCCGATCGAATCACCCGGGCGTCTGCAGCGGAACGCTCGCTCGCGCCGCCCTGACGGGAGGGTCGCCGCGCCCCGTCGCCGAGGGGATTCAGGAAGTCGACTGGGCCTCCGACGGCGAGCGGTTCCTGGTCGTGCGAGACGTGGACGGCAAGGCCCGCATCGAATACCCGCTCGGCAAGATCCTGTATCAGACGTCCGGCCACGTCAGCTACGCGCGCCTCTCGCCGAAAGGCGACCGCATCGCGTTTCTCGATCATCCGTTCCCGCTGGACGACGCCGGCACGGTCGCCGTCATCGATCTCGAGGGAAAAAAGACCACGCTCACGGGCAAGTGGGCGAGCGAGCACGGTCTCGTGTGGGCGCCTTCCGGCGACGAGATCTGGTTCACGGCAACGGAGGCGGGCGCCAACCGCTCGCTCTACGCCGCGACTCTTGCGGGGAAGCTGCGGGTCGTTGCGCGAGTGCCCGGAGGTCTGAAGCTGCACGACATCGCGAAGAGCGGCCGCGTGCTCCTGACGCGCGAGAGCCCGCGCGTCGGCATTCGCGGGATGCTCGCGGGAGACGAACGCGAGCAGGACATGTCCTTCCTCGACTACTCGTTTGCGGCGGACCTTGCCGCGGACGGAACGACGCTGCTCTTCGACGAGGAGGGGGAGGCCGGAGGGGCGAACTACACTGTCTTTCTCCGCAAATCGGACAAGTCGCCGGTCGTCCGCCTCGGGGAAGGCAACGCGCTGTCGCTGTCACCCGACGGGAAGTGGGCGCTCTCGATCATTCCCGCGCCCAACCATCCCTTCCTGCTCCTGCCGACGGGAACGGGGGAGCACAAACAGATTCCGGTCGCGGGAATCAGCGCAGAACAATGCGCCGCCTGGCTGCCCGACGGCAAGAACATTCTGTTCGCCGGCAGCGAACCGGGCCACTCCGTGCGGATCTACGTGCAGGACCTGGAAGGCGGAAAGCCACGCGCGGTTACTCCGGCGGGGGTTACGGTCGCGCTGCCGGGATTCGCGGCCACGAGCGACGGAAAATGGGTGGCTGCCATCGGCCCGGACCGGAGGTGTTCGATGTTCCCGCTGGCCGTTGACGGCGGCGCGGTCCGGGCGGTGTCCGGCGTAGCGCCCGGCGAGTTCCCTCTGCGTTTCTCGCCCGACGACAAGTTCCTCTATCTCTGGAAGCGCGGAGACGTACCGGCCCGCGTGACGCGCCTCGAAGTGGCCACGGGGAAGCGGGAGCTCTGGAAGGACCTGCTTCCCGTCGATCCCGCCGGCGTCGAGCGGATCTCCAACGTCCTGATCGCACCCAACGCGAAGTCGTACGCCTACTGCTACGCGCGGCTGCTGTCAGACCTGTTCGTCGTCGAGGGGCTAAAGTAACCGACGCCTGCACGTCGCCTTCGCCTCGCTCCGGCTCCCGCACCGGCAGGCTCCTGACCTTCGCGACGCTCGGGAGAATCCTCCCGGTGCGAGCAGATGTTGGAGTCAGACGGAGATCGTCTCAGCGACTCCTACTTCTTCGGGGATCCCCCTCACCCTGACCCTCTCCCCCGAGCGCGGCGGAGAGGGGATTTCCTCGGTGAGCGACGCCCTCTGTTTTCCCTCTCCGGCGGGAGAGGGCTGGAGTGAGGGGCGGGCTCTGGATTTCTGGCTGGCGAAGAGGATCGACGGAGCGACCCCCTCACCCTGACCCTCTCCCCCGAGCGCGGGGGAGAGGGGATTTCCTAGGCTCCTCTCGACCGAGGGAGCCTGATCGCCGGACTCTAGAAAGCGGCGGTGTCCTGAATCGGCTGGAACGCCGTGTTCTCCGGGTTTCGATACGTCCGTGTCGTCCCGGTCGCCGTGTCGGTCACGGTGATCGTGGTGTCCACGTTCGTGAGGCCGCCGGCGAAAACCCAGAAGTGATTGTTGAACGTCCGTCCGTCGACGACCTTGACGACGACTTGACGACGACCTCGACGTTCCCGCTCGTGAAGAACCAGAAGTAGCCCGTATCGCCGGTCAGCGGAACGGCTATTCCCGCCCCGCTGGCGGTCGCGAGGTGCGCTGCACTCCGCTCTGCCTCCCGCTGCGGGAGGCTGCTCGCACGTCGGCAGAGCTGCGCTTTGCTCCGCTCTGCCTCCCGCGACGCAAGGCTCCTCCCTGCCTCCGGTCGGGATACTTCTCGCTCCGCGAGCGGATGGAAGGGTTCGCCGAATGAGGGTTTCCCGGGCTTTTCCCCTCTCGGCCGACGTGTGGATCAGGCTTTCTTCGCTCCGGCCTTCGCTTTCGTCCGGACGAACGAGTAATTCGGGTCGGGAAGCGAGTTGAAATCCGCCGCCTGCTTGCAGAGCTCCGCGGCCTTGTCCCTGTCCCCCTTTGCCGCGTAGGCCTGGCACATGCGATACAGGTCCTGGGGATTCTGCTGGTTTGCCTGCTGCAGCTCGGCGATGGCCTTGTCGTAATCCTTTTCGGCGAGCGCGATGATTCCGTCGAGCTCGTGGACGTTCTTGGCCGTGAACGGATTCTTCGATGCCGCAGCCGACTTGCGGAACTCCTCCGCCTCCGCCTTTGCGCCGGCGAGATCCTTCTTCGCGAGCGCCACGCGCGCCATGTTGTAGTGATGGATGCGCTTCGCGTTCTCCTTGATCTCCTGCGAGAGCGTCGAGCCCTCGATCATCTTCAGCTGGCCGTCGAACTCCGCTTTCGCCTGATCGGCCTTTCCGCCCTCGATGAGGATCAATCCTTTCAACCCGCGGTCGAATGCCATCGCCGGCACGTCGTTGGTCTTCTCTCCCAGCGTGTACTGCTCCTCCATGTCCGCGATCGCTTTCGCCGTTTGGCCGGCGTCCAGGTGCACGATCGTCCGGGCAAAGAGGGCCGTCCGCTTCTCGGCGTCGCTCCTCGCCTTCTTCGTGAACTGCTGGAGCTCCGCGACCGCCTGGTCTGGCTTGCCGGAATACAGGAGGTCCATCGCGACGCCCTGGTGCGCATTGACGAAGTTCGGCTCGATCTCCAGAGCCTTGCGGTACTGAGCGATCGAGTCGTCGTACCGGCCCATCTTCAGGAGCAGCTCCGCGTAGGAGTCGTACGGGTTGGGATCCTTCGGGATCAGCTCGATGTACTTCTGGAACGCCTTCTCCGCGTTGGCGTAGTCCGCGTTCTGTCGGTAGGCGTAGCCCAGGATGTTGAAGGCGGCCGAATAGCCCGGCGCGAGCTCCGTCGCCTTCCGATAGTGCTCGATTGCGTTGGGGTAGTCCTGCTGGCCGAAGTAGTAGTTGCCGAGGTTGAAGTGCGCCCGCTCGTCGTTCGGGTAGGCCGCGACGAGTGCCTCGAGGTGCTCCTTCTGCTTGACGGCGTCGTTGTTCGCGCCGGACTGCGTGGCGAGGATGAGAAGCCGCTCCCCGTTCGACGCCTTGTCTGAAAGCGCGACCGCCTTGTTGAGGTGCTCGAAGAACTCCTTGGCCGTCGGAGCGGACGTCGCGACATTGAGCTCGGCCAACGCGAAGTTGGGATCGAGCGACGCCGCCTTCTGGTAGTGCTGGACCGCATCCGTGATCTGGAACTTCTCGGCCAGCTCGCGGCCCTGCAGAAACTCGGCCTTCGCCTCGGCGGACGCGGTCGTGACGGGAATCTTCCCGTCGCCAGCCGGCGCGGGCGTCGTGGCCGCCGCGGCGGCGGGCGCCGCCGTCTCCTTCTTCGCGCAGCCGCCGATCGTCGCGGCGGCAAGAGAGCCAACGGTCATCAGAACGACGAGAGATGAGTTCCTGCGCATCGAGGCCTCCTTCGAGCTGTGGAAGGCCGGCGGTCCTGCCGGATTAGAGGTGAGTATACGAAGACCTCGCCACGATGTTGCGCGGCGCCGCTTTTCAGGAGGCCGGTCGGGACGAGAGCCCTGTCCAGGGTGACGAAACCCTTCGATCGCCCTCCGATTCGGTTTCCGAAATCGATGGGTTCACCTCTCGCAAGATGATGACAGCTTCCTCGAAGCGGACTTGCTAGCGTTTCGAAAGGCTTTGATCTGGCGCCATTCACGAGGTCGCGCGATGCGACGGGAGGTCCCATGAGACGAATCGCACTGGTCCTGCTTGCCTCGATCGCACTGGCCCGAACCGCGTCCGCGCAATGGCGTCGCGCCGGTCTCGACGGCCAGGCGATCGGCGCCATCGCCGTCGATCCCTCGAACGGCTCGATCCTCTACGCCGCCAGCTTCCAGAGGATTTGGAAGTCGGTCGACGGAGGAGGTGTCTGGACGAGATCCGACACGGGCTATACCGGAGACGCCGCCGTCGGCATCGCCGTCGACAGAGCGAACCCCACGCGAATCGTGGTCGCCTCCAACGGCGGCATCTTCCGATCGACGAATTCCGGCGCGACGTGGTCCGCTTCCAACACGGGGCTCTCGGGTCAGATCGCGCGGGCCTTGGCCGCCGATCCGTCGAGCGCATCGCCGCTGTGGGTGTCGGTGAACGGATCCGGAGGAGGCGTACACCGCTCCGACGACTGGGGAGCGACGTGGACCGCCGTACCGCTACCGGTGCCGAGCATGACTGTGGCGGCGCTCGCGGTGCGCGGAACGGACGTGTTCGCCGGTTGGACCAACGTCCTCTTCCGCAATCGGCCCGGGTTCGGCTGGACGATGCCGTATCCGGACACGATCCGCGACGGCATCACGGCGATCGGGGCTCCTCCGGGGGAGAACGAGGTCGTAGTCGGGTCGTCATCGACAGGCATCCGCCGGTCGACCTCGTCGCCCGCGCCCGCCTGGCTGCCGGCGAACGCGGGTCTCACGAGCCTGCACATCAGCGCTCTCGCCGTGAAGCCCTTCGAGGCGACGACGGTCTACGCCGCGTCCAACGGCGGCGGTGTGTTTCGCAGCATCGATGGAGGAAGGACGTGGACGCCCGTCCAGTCGGGCCTCTTGAACACCGACGTCTCGTCCCTCACGTTCGATCCTTCGGGAACACGCCTGTACGCGGGCACGGCCGACGGGATCTTGTCGCTGGACCTGTCCGGCCTCGAGCCCTGCGGTGACCTGATGGCCCTCTGCCTGAACCGCGGGCGGTTCGCGGTCCGTGTGACGTGGCAGGTTCCGTCGCAGGGCAGGAGCGGCGTCGGAACGAGGGTGGAGCTGACGGACGACACCGGCGCGTTCTGGTTCTTCACGAGTCAGAACCTCGAGCTCATGATCAAGGTCGTCGACGGCCGCGCCGTCAACGGCCACTTCTGGGTCTTCTACGGAGCGCTGTCGGACGTCGACTACACGGTGACAGTCACCGACACGACGACGGCCGTTACTAAGACCTACGTGAACACCGGAGGGACGGTGGCGAGCCGGGCGGACACGAGCGCGTTTTGACCGTCGGATGGACGAGTTCCGCGGAAAAGCTCCCGCGCCTCCTGGAATCCCCTCTCCCCCGCGCTCGGGGGAGAGGGCCAGGGTGAGGGGGGCTCCCGATACGCTACGAGTGTGCTGGTGAGGAAAGGAGAGGGCCCCGCCGACGTCTGAATCGCCCGCGCCTGCGCTTGCATAGATCCCGGTGAGTCTCGACCTTTCCTCACCGGGAGACCCATGCCGAAAATGCGCGCCGTCCAGGTTGCAGGTCCGAAGAAACCTCTCGAGCTGGTCGAGCGGGAGGTCCCGACCCCCGGGCGCGGCGAAGTCCGCGTCCGCATCGAGGCCTGCGGCGTCTGCCACAGCGATTACCTGACCGTCGAGGGAGTGTTTCCGGGCATCTCCTATCCCCGCGTCCCCGGCCACGAGATCGCCGGATTGATCGACGCGTTCGGCCCCGATGTCCCCGGATGGGCGGTGGGTGACCGCGTCGGCGTCGGCTGGCATGGCGGCCACTGCGGTTACTGCGATTCCTGCCGGCGGGGTGACTTCGTCACGTGCCGCATCGCGCCGAAGATCCCCGGGATTTCCTACGACGGCGGTTACGCCGATTTTCTGATCGCCCCGGCGGGTGCGCTCGCGCGAATTCCCGCCGCGCTCTCCGCCATCGAGGCGGCGCCGCTCCTTTGCGCCGGAATCACGACCTACAACTCGCTTCGAAACAGTGGGGCTCGCGCCGGCGATCTCATCGCCGTGCTCGGCGTCGGCGGCCTCGGCCACCTCGGCGTCCAGTTCGCGTCGAAGATGGGATTCGAGACCGTCGCGATCGCGCGGGGCAAGGACAAGGAAGCGCTGTCGCGCGAGCTCGGAGCGCACCACTCGATCGACAGCGACTCGAAGGATCCCGCCGCAGAGCTCACGCGTCTGGGCGGCGCGAAAGTCATCCTCGCCACGACGACGAGCGGCCAGGCGATGGCCGCCGTTCTCGGCGGCCTCGGGATCGACGGCAAGCTTCTGGTGGTCGGAGCCCCCGCGGACTCGCTGCAGGTCCCGGCGGGAGTGCTGATCGGCGGCCGCCGGTCGGTCGCCGGCTGGCCGTCCGGGACGTCCATCGAATCCGAAGACACCTTGAAGTTCGCCGCCTTGACCGGCGTGCGCTCGAGAAACGAGCTCTTTCCGATGGACCGCGCCCACGAGGCCTACGCCCGGATGATGAGCGGCAAGGCCCGCTTTCGAGTGGTGCTCACGACGTAACCGTCGCCTGCGCTGCGCTCCGCTCCCGCACCGGGAGGCTGCTCCCTTCGCGACGCTCGGGAGACTCCTTCCGGTGCGAGCGGATGGTGAAGTGAGGCGGAATCCCTTCCGCGCGCCCTTTCTTTCTCGGGGTCTCCCTCACCCTGACCCTCTCCCCCGAGCGCGGGGGACGGGGATTTCTAATGCCTGCCGGTCGGCTCTAAGCGACCGGGCCCGGTCAGACGTAGGAACCGGCGGGCATCCCCGACCCGCGGCAGGTTATTGAACATCACATATCCGGGCGCTCCGCCTGCCGCCCCGTCCGCCATCTCCTTCAACCGCCCGAGCTCCGCGTCCGTGTAGGAGTGGCGCGCGCCGCCGATACCGTGAAGGCGCCAGTACAACGGGGCGGGAGCTTCGGGAGGCGGCGTGACGAAGGGATCGATCACGTGGACGAGGTCGAGCTCCTGCGCGAGCGTTCGCGCCTCGTCCCGCGCCGCCACCCATCGCGATCCCCGCGGCTCCCAGAGGAATCGGAGGCCCGCCGGCCGCTCGGCACGCGAGAAGAACGCGCGCATGCGAGCAAAGTTCGCCGGCTCGGAGGTAAAGCTCGAGGGGCACTGAAAGAGCATCGCCGTCGCATTCAGAATGCGCGCGCTCGCGATCGAACGCCGGTAGCCCTCGTGGACGATGGCGGTGTCCTGGAAGAACCCGGCTTCCGCGCGCTCACCGGCCGTCATCGGCCGCTTGATGCGCCGGTACGTCGGGCTCGTCCCGGGATGCGTCAGGAGCTGCCAGGCCTTCAGCGTGAACTCGAAGCCGGCGGGCGTGCCGTCGATCCAGCGCTGGAGGGTCAGGTCCCGCGGGGGCTCGTAGAAAGTCTGCTGAACTTCGACCACGGGGAAGGTGAGCGGGTAGTCCTCCATGGACATCGTGAACCCGCAGAGGCCGACGCGAAGCATCGCGGGAGCTCTCGCAAGAAAGACGCCGATCCGAAATGAAAAAGGCCCGCCCCCCGCTCGAGGAGTGGCGGGCGCTGGCGACCCCTACTGCTTGTCGTAGACCGCGCTGCCCGTGACCTTCTTGCCGGCGGGGTCGGTGGCCGTCAACGTGAGCGTGCGGCTCTTGCCGTCGGGGGCGACGACGATGCGGCCGGTCGCCATCACCTTGCCTGCCGTCTTGGTCGTCAGGTCCATCGTCTTGGTGTCGACGACTTTGTACGAACGCGCATCCGACATGGGATCGCCTGTGACGGGGTAGTCCTTACCGTCGAACTTTCCCGTCCACTCCGAATGGAACGGCTTGCCGTCGTTGGTCGTGCCATCCACGATCACCTTGATGGCGTCGCCCGCGACTTCGTACACGACGGTGCTGTTCTTGGTCCCCAGGGGGTTCAACTTCGACTTGGCCTCGTTCAGCTTCCACGTGCCCATGTTCATGTCCGCCGCCATGCAGATCCCGACGCCCGCGAAAAGAACCACCAGGGCTACCAGAGCAGTCTTCCTCTTCATCTCGCCTCCTGTTGCGAATTCGTTTCGGTTTCCGAGGGTTTGAGCGGGAACTCTATCCCGAGCCGTCGCGCATTTCGACCCGTCTGCGGGGCCGAGCCCTCGCCGGAGAATTCCGCAACGCCGGCAGCGACCTCACTCCCGCGCCGCATTCTGGCGCCCCTTCGGGCTGTAGAATCCGCACTTCCATCGCGTCTCGACATCGACGGCCGGTCGACGGCCGTGCCAGAAGGCGGGAACTTCACCGTGATCGGCCGCAGCCTCTCCCAGTACCGCATCACCGCCGCGATCGGAGCCGGCGGTATGGGCGAGGTCTATCGCGCGACCGACACCCGGCTCGGCCGGGACGTGGCGATCAAGGTGCTGCCGGCCGCCACGGCTGCCGATCCCGAGCGCCGGAAGCGCTTCGAGCAGGAGGCCCGCGCGGCCTCGGCGTTGAATCACCCGAACATCCTGACCGTCTACGACATCGGCGAAGCCGACGGGACGACCTACATCGCGATGGAGCTGGTCGAGGGGAGGACCCTTCGCGAGCTCCTCGCCGCGGGAGGGCCGGTCCCGACGAAGAGGTTCCTGGACATTGCCGTGCAGACCGCCGACGGGCTCGCGAAGGCGCATTCCGTCGGGATCGTGCACCGGGACCTGAAGCCCGAGAACCTGATGCTCTCGAAGGACGGGTACGTCAAGATCCTCGACTTCGGTCTCGCGAAACTGACCGAGACGGTTTCGCAGGATTCGACAGGGTTGCCGACGGTGGTCGCGACGGCCACACAGCCCGGCACGGTCATGGGCACCGCCGGTTACATGTCGCCCGAGCAGGCGAGCGGCCAAGCCGTCGATTTCCGATCGGACCAGTTCACGCTCGGCACCATTCTCTACGAGATGGCGACGGGCAAACGCGCGTTCCAGCGAAAAACGGGAGCCGAGACTCTCGTCGCGGTCATCCGTGAGGAGCCCGAGCCGCTCGGACAGCTCGCGCCGCACGCACCGGCCCCGGCGCGGTGGATCATCGACCGCCTGCTCGCCAAGGATCCCGAGGAGCGTTACGCCTCGACCAAGGATCTCGCGCGAGACCTGAAGAGCGTCCGCGATCACCTCTCGGAGACCTCGGCGTCGGGCGGACTCGAAGCGGCCCAGCCGGCGAAGCGGCGCCGGCGCGGATGGGTCCTCCCGGCGGCCGCCGCGCTCGCCGTCGGAGTCGCGGGGGGCTTCCTTCTGCGGGCGGTCACGAGCAGGGATTCCGGCGAGCTCATCGAGGTCAATCGAC
The DNA here is from genome assembly GCA_038329555.1 of Thermoanaerobaculia bacterium. GTDB lineage: Bacteria > Acidobacteriota > Thermoanaerobaculia > UBA5066 > Gp7-AA6 > JALYUA01. The sequence goes on along the minus strand of JBBQNC010000071.1, from coordinate 2,020 downwards.
TGACGTACAACCGCGGCTCCATCCAGGCGGCGCGCTTCGCCCCCGATGCGCAAACGATCGTCTACGCGGCCTCGTGGGAAGGCCTTCCACTCGACCTTTTCACCACGCGCGCCGAAAGCGCGGAGTCGCGGTCCCTCGGGCTCGCGAAGGCGGGCCTTCTCGCCATCTCCTCCAGCGGCGAACTGGCGGTCTCTCTCAACCGGCACTTCCGGTTCGGTTTCGAGGCCACCGGTACGCTGGCGCGAGTTCCGCTGGCGGGCGGCGCGCCGCGCGAGGTCCTCGAGAACGTCCAGGACGCGGACTGGTCCCCGGACGGAAAGAGCCTCGCCGTCGCCCGCCAGGTTGGAAACCGCAACCGGCTCGACTACCCCATCGGAAAAGTCCTGTATGACGCGCCCGGCTGGTTGAGCGACGTCCGCGTCTCGCCCGACGGGCGTCTCGTCGCCTTCATCGACCACCAGTTGCGCGGAGACAACGTCGGCAACGTGAAAGTCGTCGATACGGAAGGAAAGGTGCGGTTGAACGGGCCGTTCGCCTTCAACGGGCTCGCCTGGTCGCCGAAGGGGGACGAAGTCTGGTTTAGCGATCGCTACGGCGTCTCGGCGACTTCGATGTCCGGAAAGGCGCGGGTCGTCTGGAGCGTCCCCGGAGGCTTCCTTCAGGACATCGCTCGCGACGGGCGCGTGCTCTGCGGCGTGAACAGCTCCCGCCGGGAGATCATCGGCGTCTCCGCCGCCGACGGGGTCGAGCGCAACCTGACCTGGCTCAATTGGTCCTTTCCCAAAGGCATCTCCTCCGACGGCAAGACGGTTCTCTTCGAGGAACAGAACATCCAGCCGGGAGGCATATACCTGCGCAAGCTCGACGGCACCCCTGCTGTCCGGATCGGCGACGGCGGCGCGTGGGGCTTCTCGCCGGATGGACGGTGGGTCCTGTCGATCCGGCGGGGTGGGCAGGCCTCTCAGATCGTGCTCCTGCCGACCGGAGCCGGCGAGCCGAGGCCGCTTCCGAAGACCAACATCCTCGCCGGGGCGGCGACCTGGTTCCCGGACGGGCGCCGGATCCTCTACTCGGGCAACGAGCCGGGACACGGTTCCCGCCTCTTCGTGCAGGACGTTCCGGACGGAAAGCCCCGCCCCATTACCCCCGACGGGGTCACCGTTCGCTTCGACGTCGTGTCGCCGGACGGGAAGTCGGTCGTGGCGACGGGGACCGACCAGAAGATCGACATTTACCCGATCGAGCCCGGCGAGCCCCACGCCGTGCCGGGCCTCGAGCCCGCCGACGTCACCTTGCGGTGGACGCCGGACGGCAATTCGATCTTCGTCTATCGTCCCTCCGCCCCTCCGCTCCGCGTCGACAAAGTGGACGTGAAGACGGGACGCCGCACGCTCTGGAAGGAAATCCGGCCCCCCGACCCGTCGGGCGTCGAGCAGGTGGGCCCGATCCAGATCGCGCCGGACGAAGCGACCTACGTGTACTCGTACCGCCGCACGCTCGACGAGCTCTACCTGGCGACCGGGCTGAAGTAACACGTCGGCGGAGCTGCGCTGCGCTCCGCTCCGCCTCCCGCGACGAGGCTCCTCCCTTCCCTTCGGTCGGGAGACTCCTCGCGTCGCGAGCCGATGGAAGGGATTGACGGAAATGAGGCCGCATCTCCTACCTCCTCTCCGGCGGCAGAGAGAAGGGTGCGGGGCGCCCTCAGTCGATTCATCGACGGACGAAGGGATTGACGAGGCGACCCCCTCACCCTGGCCCTCTCCCCCGAGCGCGGGGGAGAGGGGATTTCTTGGGTGAGCGGTTCCTCCCAGTTTTCCCCGCTCCTGGCGGGAGAGGGTGGGAGGCAGTCGGGGTCCGTCGTGCAAATCGGCTTTATTCGGCGGCGGAAGACGAAGGACGAAACGGCCGAAACGCACGACTGACCCCCAATCCGGGCGCCCCGAGCGCGGGGGAGAGGGGATTTCTTGGGTGAGCGGTTCCTCCCAGTTTTCCCCCGCTCCCGGCGGGAGAGGGTGGGAGG
>JBBQNC010000070.1:0-12844 GCA_038329555.1 Thermoanaerobaculia bacterium | reverse complement strand
TCGACCGCATCGTCCGCGTCTGCCTCGCGAAGGATCCGGCCGACCGCTGGCAGTCGGCCCGGGATGTCGGCCTTCAGCTCGGCGCGATCCCGGAAGGCGATGCGGTGCCGGCGGGAAGCCCGCTCGCGGGCCGCTCCCGTTCGCGCCGCTGGCTCCCATGGCTGCTAGCGGCGCTGGCGGGCCTGGTTGCGGTGGCCGCTCTCGTCCGGCCACGGTCCGCCCCAGTCACGACGCCCTTGCCCATCCGGTTCACGGTTTCTCCCCCGGCGGGCGACAGCTTCTCCTACTCGGCGGAAAGCGACTTCTTCTCTCCGTCACCGGACGGCTCGCAGCTCGCCTACATGGCGCGGGACCACGCAGGTGACCGGCGCATCTTCGTCCGGCCTCTCTCGTCTTTCGACGCGAAGGCCGTGCCGGGCACGGAGGGAGCGCGGTCCCTTTTCTGGTCGCCGGACAGCCGTTCCGTCGCCTTTGCGGCCGAGGACAAATTGAAGAGGACCGACGTCGCCGGATCCTCCGGCCCCGTCGCGATCTGCGACATCCCGCCAGGCTTCGGCGTGACGGGCAGCTGGGGAACCGCGGGCGACATCCTGTTCGCCAACATCCAGGGAGATGCCATCTATCGGATCGCCGCGGCGGGAGGATCACCGGCCGTCGCCGTGAAGCCCGATCGCGACCGGGGGGAATTCCGCGTGCACTGGCCCTGGTACCTCCCCGACGGCCGGCGATTCCTCTATCTCTCGCGGCGCGAGGACAGCTCCGCCACGCTCATGCTCGCCGAGCCGGGCAAGGCTCCACGCGAGCTCATGCCGATTCAGTCGGTGGCGCGCTACGTGGATCCGGGCTTTCTCGTCTTCGCGCGCGACGGAGGGTTGCTCGCGCAGCGTTTCGACCCGGAAGCGGGGCGAATCTCGGGCGAGCCGTTCTCGATCGCCCCGAAGATAAGGACGTTCCGGGCCACGGGAGCGGCCTCATTCGCGACGTCCCGCAACGGAGTGCTGGCGCTTCAGTCCCAGGAAGACGTCAATCGCCTGGTCTGGTTCGACCGGTCCGGACGCGAAGTCTCGACGGTCGGCGTCGGCCGCTACGGCAACGTTCGCATCACACCCGACGGGAAGCGTGCGCTCGTCGATCGGATCCGTGACGGGATCGGCACCTTCGACGTCTGGTCGATCGACCTCGAGCGAGGGACGGAGACGGCCATCACGACGGACCCCGGAACCGAGTTCGGAGCCGTGCTGCTTCCGGACGGAAAGAGCATCGCCTGCTCGATGACCCGGGGACGAACGCCTCGCCTTTTTCGACGCGACCTGGCGAGTCTCACCGACGAGGCGCTGCGGCCCGACAACGGCCGCTTCCAGATCGCCCACGACGTCTCGCAGGACGGGAAGTTTCTTCTGTTCGGCGAGCAGGGCGAGACGGGGACCATGGACACGTGGGTGTATCCCCTCTCCGGCGGCGGCCAGCCGTACGCGTTCGTGAAGTCTCCCTACAACAAGAGCGAAGCCCGGTTCTCCCCGGATGTCCGTTTCGTGGCGTTCATCTCCGACGAGTCGGGCACCACCGAGGCCTACGTGACCCCGTTTCCCGGGCCGGGCGAACGCGTGCGCGTCTCCACGGGGGGCGCCCTGCACCTGCGCTGGAGCCGGGACGGGCGCGAGATCTTCTACCTCTCCGCCGACCGGCACCTGATGTCGGTGCCCGTCGAGACCACCCCGTCCCTGCATCTCGGACGGCCCTTGCCGCTGTTCGTCTGGAAGGGCGAGATGGGACGCAGGGGCGCGCTCGAGCGGGGGACGTCGTCCCGATTCGACGTCTCCGCCGATGGCCAGCGGTTTCTCGCTGTCGTCCCCGAGGTCGTCGTGGACGAGCTTCCCCTGTCCGTGGTCCTCAACTGGCCGGCGGAGATTCCGAAGTGATCTCGTGACGGTCGCAGCGGGCACCGGTTCCGGGTCCCTGCGGACTTCCGGACGCCGGACCCGGTCCTTCCGCCAGTCGTCGCGCCGCCGCAGGTGTCTTTCATGACGCTCGCCGCCGGAACGAAACTCGGTGTCTACGAAGTCCTGTCGCCCCTCGGTGCCGGAGGTATGGGAGAGGTTTACCGGGCGCGAGACGGCAAGCTCCATCGCGAGGTGGCGATCAAGGTGCTGCCGGAGGCGTTCGCGAGGGACGCCGAGCGGCTCGCACGTTTCCGGCGAGAGGCACAGGTTCTGGCGTCGCTCAATCATCCGCACATCGCGGCCATCTACGGGCTCGAGGAGTCGGGCGGCGTCGAGGCGCTGGTGCTGGAAATGGTCGAGGGCGAAACGCTGGCCGAGCGAATCGCGCGGGACGCGGTCCCGGTCGAAGACGCCTTGAAGATCGCTTGCCAGATCGCGGAGGCGCTTGCGGCGGCCCATGAAAAGGGGATCATCCATCGGGACCTGAAACCGGCCAACGTCAAGTTGTCTCCCGACGGAGACGTCAAGGTGCTGGACTTCGGTCTGGCGAAGCTGCTCGTCGACGAGCCTCGTCCGATCGACGCCACTCATTCGCCGACGATCACGGAAGCGACCCAGGCCGGCGTCGTGCTCGGGACGGCCGCGTACATGTCCCCGGAGCAGGCTCGCGGGAAGACCGTGGACAAGCGCGCCGACGTCTGGGCATTCGGGGCGGTCTTGTACGAGACCCTGACCGGAAAGAAGGCGTTTGCCGGCGATAGCGACTCCGACACGCTCGCGGCGATCCTGACGAAGGAGCCGGACTGGGCCGCACTCCCCGTTGCGACACCGGGCTCGATCCGACGCGTACTCAAACGCTGTCTGAGTCGGGACCGGGACCTTCGCTTTCACGACATCGCCGACGCGCGCATCGATCTGCAGGAGCGGAGCGAGGAATCTACTGCCGCCGCTCCGCGCGCAGGAGTCCCGTGGTGGGCGCTCGCCGCAGTCGCCCTGGCGGCCGCAGGGATCTCGGCATTCGCGCTGCGGCGCACGGGGCCGAACGCGGAGCCGCCTCTGCGCAAGCTCGAGATCGCCGTGCCTCTCCTCGATGTCGAAGGGGCCAATCCCCTGAGCTTCTCGCCGGACGGGACTCGAATCGCCTACGTAGCCAACGGGCGGCTCTGGATTCGAGACCTCCGCCAACTCGAGGCTCGCGAGGTCCCCGGCAGCTCCGGAGCCGCCAGCCCGTTCTGGTCGCCCGACGGATCGTTCATCGGGTTCGCCTCGGAAAAAAAACTGTGGAAAGTGTCCAGCGAAGGCGGAGATCGGACGGCCATCGGGGAATTGCCCGGCGCCGTGGGCCGCGCCGGCGGCGCGGTATGGGAATCGGGAAACCGGATCGTGTTCTCGATGGGCTTCACCGGGCTGCTACAGGTTCCCGCGGAAGGCGGGAAATCGGCGTCGCTTCTCGATCCGGATGTGAAGATCGACGCCGACTTCCACACGCCGGGGAGCCTCCCCGGGGGGAGAGGCATCCTCTTCGTGGTGCACCGCACCCCGCAGGGCCCCGATACCATTGCGGTTTTCGCGGGGGCGACTCGCAAGACGTTGCTGCAGCTTCCAGGAGAGCGCCTCTGGCATCCCATTTATTCGTCGTCCGGCCACCTGCTCTTTCGCCGTGACGCGCCATACGGCGGTTTGTGGGCGATCCCCTTTTCCCTGTCGCGGCTCGAGGTACTGGGAAAACCGTTTCTCGTGGCCCAGGACGCGCGATTCCCGGCCGCCGCTTCCAACGGCGCCCTCGCGTTCTCCCGCGGACCTTTCGAGACCGCTACCCGGCTCGTATGGAAGGATCGGAACGGCCGCGAAGCGGGGGCGATCGGTGACCCGGGATTCTTCACGCCCCTGCCGGCGCTGTCGCCGGATGGCCGCCGGCTCGCGATCGCGGTGACCGAGGAGGAGAGAGCGGAGATCTGGATTCTCGATCTCGAACGCGGCACCCGCCGGCGCCTGACCACCGAAGGAGTCGCGCCGGTGTCGCCCATCTGGTCGCCGTCGGGCGACCGCATCGCCTATCAGACCGGCTTGGATCAGGATGCTCTGGCGATCTGGGTGAGGCCCGCGGATGGCGCCGGAGAGCCCAGGCTCGTCGCGAAGGGAATGGGAGGCTGCTTCACGCCGGATGGAAAAACCTTTGTGTACTCCGTCCTCTCCGGCACAACGGAGTTCGACCTCGCGTACGTTCCCTCGGGCGGCGACGGAAGGCCCGTTGTGCTCGCGACGTCGCCGGGCACTCAGGCGGAACCCGCAGTCTCTCCCGACGGCCGGTATGTCGCCTATTCCTCACTGACGGCGGGCCGAAGCGAAGTCGAGATCCGGCCCTTCCCGTCGGGCGAAGGGAAATGGCAGGTGTCATCGGATGGCGGACGATCCCCTCGCTGGAGCCGGCGGGGCAACGAGCTCTTCTACGCCCGTGACAACGACATCATGGCGGTGGAGGTGAAGACGTCGCCGGCGCTGTCGCTGGGACCCCCGCGAAAGCTTTTCACGCGCGAGCCGAGCGGAGCGAAGGTCGTCTGGTTTGGTCTCTCCATGGACGGCTTCGAGGCGTCGGAAGACGCGACTCGTTTTCTGGTCCTGAAGAACGCCGGCGCCGGCGATCCGGGCCGCGACCGGACGATCGCCATCGTTCAGAACTGGTTCGCCGAGTTCCGGGGCAAGGACCCGCAATGACCCTCGCCCCGGGTGTCCTGTTCGCGGCGCGGATCCGGCCCCTCGTGGAGGCGCGCATCAACTACGATGTGACGGCCGACGGACAGCGCTTTCTCGTCAACTCGCGGCGGTCGGAGGACGCGTCGCTGCCCCTCACCGTGGTGGCCCCGTGGGTCCCGCGGCCGCCGCGTCGAGAAGTGTTTTTCAGATAGCGTAGCGGTAGTCGATCGTGACCCTGAAGAGCGGCACTCGCCTCGGTCCCTACGAGATCGTCGCGCCGATCGGCGCGGGCGGGATGGGGGAGGTCTATCGGGCGCGGGACACGCGACTGAACCGCACAGTGGCGGTCAAGGTGCTGGGAGACGAGCTCTCGAGCTCGCTCGACGGCCGTCAACGCTTCGAGAGGGAGGCGAAGACGATCTCGCAGCTCTCCCATCCCCACATCTGCGCCCTCTACGACGTCGGCCGGGAAGGCGAGACCGACTACCTGGTCATGGAACTCCTGGAGGGAGAGACCTTGTCGGATCGGCTCGGCCGGGGAGCGATGCCCTTCGAGCAGTCGCTGCGGTACGGCGTCGAGATCGCCGACGCGCTCGACGCTGCGCACCGCCAGGGGATCGTCCATCGCGACTTGAAGCCGGGCAACGTCATGCTGACGAAGTCGGGCGTCAAGTTGCTGGACTTCGGCCTCGCCAAGGCACTCCTCTCTTCCGACGGGCGCGGCGTCAGGGGCGAGCGTCTCACTTCCTTTCCGACGGAGGCCTCTCCGGTGACGCAAGCGGGTGCGGTCATGGGCACGTTCCAGTACATGGCGCCGGAACAGCTCGAGGGGAAGGAGGCCGACGCGCGGACGGACATCTTCGCCTTCGGCGCGGTCCTCTACGAGATGATGACGGGCCGCAAGGCATTCGCGGGAGCGAGCCAGGCGTCGCTCATCTCGTCGATCATGCAGACGGATCCGCCGCCGGTCTCTGCCACGCAGAAGATCTCCCCGCCGGCGCTCGACTCGCTGGTCAAGGCCTGTCTCGCCAAGGATCCCGAGAGCCGGTGGCAGACCCCGCACGACGTCAAATTGCAGCTGAAGTCGATTCTGGAGCAACCGTCGGCCGGATCTCCGGGGAAGGTCATGGCTCAGCGCGGCCATCGCGAGCGGCTCTCGTGGGCGGTGGCCGGTGCGGCGGTGCTTCTGGCGTTGTGGGCCGGCCTGAGGCGCGAGCATCGGCCCGTGGAGTTCGCGGGCGCCCTGCGCTCCTCGATCGCCCTGCCGGACCTGTCGGCGGTGCGCGCGGCCGTGCTCTCGCCCGACGGGGCGAGACTCGTCATCGCCGCCAGGGATTCTTCCGGCCGGAATCTTCTGTTCGTCCGGCCTCTGGGTTCCACGTCGGTGCAGCCGCTGCCGGGCACGGAGGGTCCTTCCTTTCCCTTCTGGTCACCTGACAGCCGCTCCATCGGTTTCTTCGCCGACGGAAAGCTCAAGAAGGTCGACGCTTTCGGCGGGCCGCCGCAAACACTCTGTGACTCGCCGGTCAGCCGAGGCGGAACCTGGAACCGGGATGGAACGATCCTCTTCACGCCGATCACCGATGGCGCCATCTATCGCGTTTCCTCTTCGGGCGGTCCCGCGACGCCCGTGACGAAGCTCGACCCGTCGCGCGGCGAGACGAGTCACCGGTGGCCGTTTTTCCTCCCGGATGGACGTCATTTCCTCTACCTGGTCGCGACCTTCGCCTCGAGCGGCGAGCGGGACAAGATGGGCGTCTACGCCGGGTCACTCGATTCCAGGGAAGAGAAGTTCCTCGTGCGAGCGAACAGCAGCATGGTATACGCGCCTCCCGGCTTCCTGCTCTTCTACCGCGAGGGGAATCTGTTCGCTCAGCGCTTCGACGCAAAGGCGCTTCAAGTCTCAGGTGATCCCTTCCCCGTCGCCGAACAGATCCAGTACCTTCCGCAAATCTACTGGGCCTTCTTCTCCGTGTCGGAGAATCAAGTCCTCGTCCACCAGGCCCGATCCGCCGCGCCGGGCCTTTCGCAGCTCGTCTGGTTCGACCGGAGCGGCAAGGCACTGGGCACGTTGGGTGCGCTGGCGTATCAGGCCAATCCGCGGATTTCTCCCGACGGGAAGAGAGTCGCCCTGGACATTGCCGATGTCCGGTCGGGGAACCTCGACGTCTGGATCTACGAAACCTCCGGCGGCATCGCCACGAGGTTCACCTCGCATTCGGCCATTGACGCGGTTCCGGTCTGGGCGCCGAACGGTGACCGCATCGCGTTCATGTCGTTCCGGGGCGGGCATGCGGACCTCTATCAGCAGAGCCAGACCGGAGCGGGAAAAGCAGAAGCGATCTTTCTGTCCGACAAAGCCAAGTACCCCACCGATTGGTCGCCGGACGGACGATTCATCCTCTTCCGTCTCCACGACGCGAAATCGAACATCGAGCTCTGGGTCGTGCCGGTCGGCGGCGGCGATCGAAAAGCCGTTCCCTTCATACAAGCGGCCTTCGGCGTGAGCCACGGGCAGTTCTCTCCCGACGGGCGATGGATCGCGTACGCCTCGAACGAGTCGGGAAAGGGAGAGATCTACGTGGCGCCTTTCCCGGGACCGGGCGGCAACTGGCGAGTCTCGAGCGGAGGCGGCGCCCAGCCGAGATGGCGGCGAGACGGCAGCGAGCTCTTCTACATAGCTCCCGACGGGAAGCTGATGACGGTCGGCGTGAAGAGCGGCCCGACCTTCGAGGCGGAAACAGCCAGGCCACTGTTCCAGACTCGACCGAGGGAGCCGACCTATGCCGGCGATCTCTTCAACTACGACGTCTCCGCCGATGGCCAGCGCTTCCTCATGAACAACGAGGTCGCGGAGACGAACATCCCGTCTCTCGACGTCGTTCTCAACTGGTCAGCCGAAGGAAGGAAGTAGGTGAGCCTCGCCGCGGGCACCCGCCTCGGTCCCTACGAGATCCTCGCGCCGATCGGCGCGGGCGGGATGGGCGAGGTGTGGCGGGCGAAGGACCCGAGGCTCGGGAGGGACGTCGCCATCAAGGTCCTCCCGGCGTCGTTCTCGGCGGACGCCGACCGGCTGCGCCGGTTCGAGCAGGAGGCGAAGGCGGCCGGGCTTCTGAACCATCCCAACATCACGATCGTCTACGACATCGGTCAGGCCGACGGCGCTCCGTATGTCGTGTCCGAGCTCCTCGAGGGCGAGACGCTGCGGGCGGCTCTGGCCGGCGGCCGTCTTTCGCAGAGAAAGGCGATCGACTACGCGCTGCAGATCGCGGGGGGCCTCTCGGCGGCGCACGAGAAAGGAATCGTCCACCGGGACTTGAAGCCCGAGAACCTGTTCGTGACGAGAGACGGCCGGGTCAAGATCCTGGACTTCGGGCTGGCCAAGCTGACGCACACGGAGGAGACGGGCGGCGCCACGAACCTTCCGACGGCCACGGCCGGCACCGAGCCCGGGGTGGTGCTGGGCACGCTCGGGTACATGTCGCCGGAGCAGGTCAAGGGCAGGAACGCCGACGCTCGCTCCGACATCTTCTCCTTCGGCGCGATCCTCTACGAGATGCTGTCGGGGAAGCGCGCGTTCCACGGCGACTCGGCGGCGGAGACGATGTCGGCGATCCTGCGGGAGGATCCGCCGGATCTTTCCGTGACCAACCAGAACATCTCGCCCGGCCTCGAGCGGATCGTGCGGCATTGCATCGAGAAGAACCCCGAGCAGCGCTTCCACTCCGCCCACGACGTCGCCTTCGCGCTCGAAGCGCTCTCGGGCTTCACCGCTTCGGGCACAGCGGCCGCCGCAGCAATCCCCGGACGGGCCGGGCGCGCCGTCCCGCGGTGGCTTCTTCGCGCTGCCGGCGTCGCGATCCTCGCCGCGGCCCTCGCCGCGAGCTACGCCATCGGGCGGCGCGCGGAGAAGAAGCCGGAAACTGCCCTGTCCTTCTCGCAGCTCTCGTTCCGGCAGGAGCCGGTCTTCAACGCGCGCTTCGCTCCGGACGGAAAGACGGTCGTTTACAGCGCGGCGCCTTCGGGAAACACGCCCCAGATCTTCTCGCTTCGCCCGGATTATCCGGGCGCGACCCGAGGATTCTCGGGCGTCCATCTGCTGTCCATCTCGTCGAAGGGAGAGCTCGCGGTTCTGACGCGCCCCCAGTACCTCGGTCACGCCCTGTTCGTCGGAACGCTTTCACGGATGCCTCTCGAAGGAGGAGCTCCGCGCGAGATCCTCGGCGGTGTGCGAGAAGCCGACTGGTCTCCCGACGGAACGGATCTGGCTTTGATCCGCGACGTGAACGGAAAAGACCGGCTGGAGTTTCCCGCCGGGAAGGTCCTCTACGAGGTCGGAGGCTACCTTTCCAATCCCCGTTTTTCGCCCGACGGCAAGCACATCGCCTTCTTCGAGCACCCCGTCAAGTATGACGATCGCGGTCTCGTGGCGGCCGTGGACCTGTCGGGAAAGAAAAGCGTCCTCTCGGAGGGGTACTGGGGAGAAGAGGGGCTGGCTTGGTCGGCCGCGGGCGACGAGGTGATGTATTCCGCCGGAACCGCTTACAACGACTTCAGCGTCTATGCCGTGACGCTGGCAGGCCGCCGGAGGATCGCGGTCCGGAGCGCCGGCGGCTTGACGATCCACGACGTCGCCCGCGACGGTCGATGGATCGCCACACGGGATGACTTCTTCCGCGAGATGCCGGTTCTCGGGCCCGGCCAGGAGCGCGAGCGCGACCTCTCGTGGCTCGACCTGTCCGACGCGACGGTGCTTTCGCCGGACGGCCGAACCCTTCTCTTCCGGGAGGACAGCGGCACCGTCGGAGCGAACTATGCCGTGTGCGTGCGGCAGACCGACGGCTCGCCGGTCGTTCGACTGGGCGAGGGTTTCGCCGGCGACCTCTCGCGCGACGGCAAGTGGGCGGTCGCCTCCGTGCCGACGGCGCCCCAGCAGCTCGTCCTCTATCCCACGGGCGCCGGCTCGGAGATCCGCCTCGATCGGGGCGGCATCGTCAGCTACGAATCGGCGAGATTCTTTCCGGATGGCCGGCGGCTCCTCGTCTGCGGCCACGAGGAGGGCCACGCCGTGCGCTGCTACGTTCAGGAGGTCGCGGGCGGCAAGCCGCGGCCCCTGACTCCCGAAGGCACCAGTCACGGCTTCGTCTCGCCCGACGGCCGATCGGTCGTCGTCGACAACAGCGGCGGAGACATTCTCCTCTGTCCGATCGAAGCCGGTGAGCCGCGGCCAGTCCGGGGCGCTCTGGCGCGCGACGAGGTGATCGGTTGGGCGGGAAACGGCCGCTCTCTGCTGGTCCGGCGCATCTCCGAGATTCCGGTCCGCGTCGAACGGCTCGACCTCGCCACCGGAACGCGCGAGCTGGTCAAGACGCTCGGCCCGACGGACCTGACCGGCGTACTGCAGATCGGAAGCGTCACTCTCTCCGAGGACGCGAAGTGGCACGCGTACTCCTGCTTTCGGTCGATCTCGCACCTCTTCCTGGTGAACGGGGCGCGATGAGGCTGCAGGATGAGCGGGTGAAGTGACCATGGCAATCAGCGCCGGCAGCCGCCTGGGTCCCTACGAGATCCTCGCGCCCATCGGTGCGGGCGGGATGGGAGAGGTGTGGCGCGCGAAAGACCGGACACGGAGCGCGGCGAGCCCGGCTCCGGGCGGCAGGACGCCGGCGGATCGCGGCCGGTCCGCCCGCTCCCGGATCAGTTAAACCTCGGCAAGCCCGTGCCCCTCTTCGTCTGGAAGGGAGAAATGGGACGCCGCGTCGCCCTCGAGCGGGGGATGTCGTCCCGATTCGACGTCTCCGCCGACGGCCAGCGGTTCCTCGCGGTGGTTCCCCAGGTCGTCGTGGACGAGCTGCCCCTGTTCGTGGTCATCAACTGGCCCGCGGAGATCCCCCGGTAGATCCGCGACGATGCCGGCGGAAACCTCCCGCCCGCGCGTGAGCCGCGGATCGCTCATCGCCGCGTGGCATGAGGGCTGCAGGGCGGGATGCGCTGATCTTCGTCACGGGGTTCGAGCGTTCGCGCCCCGTGAAAAACATTCTTTCCTTTGAGCAGGAGGATCTTTCTCCATGGATACCGCCATGAAACCGAAAACGAATCTCGACGACAAGGCTTATCAGCAGACGGAAGGCCCGGTCGCCCGGACGATCGAAGAGCAGACCGCGAAGCTCCCCTCCGACGTGTGGCTCTGGGCAGCGGTGGCCTCGATGGTGACCTCGCTCGGCCTGCAGATCGCCGGCGAAAAGAAGGTGAGCAACTTCATCGGCCAGTGGGCGCCGACCCTGCTCATCTTCGGTGTATACAACAAGATCGTGAAGGTCGCCGGCTCCGATCGCCTGCACGGCTGAGCTTGCCGTCTGCGGCGCGGGAGCTCCCGCGCCGCGGACTCGACGGTTCGCGGCTCCCATCCCCCTTTCGGGCGGAACGGAAGTTGCACTCGGCGGCGGCCTTATCGACCCCGGTCACTTTCGGGCTCCGCCGCCTCAACCCGGCACGGCGTCGACCCGCCGAACGGAACCGTCATCGCCGTTCGACGCGGTGCTCTCGCGCTTCTCCTGGCCGTCGCCACCTTCGTCGTCGGGGTGATCCTCCGCGGAGGCCTTCGCTGGACGCCTCGCACGGAGGGGTTCCAGCCGGCGCCCGCACCGCGCCGTTCGCAGGACGAGCCGGGGAAGCTCGAAGAAGAAGGATCGGGACGCCGCCGGCGGAGCGGCGCCTACTTCGCCGTCAGGAAGACCTTCAGAATCGTGGGCTCGTGGAGCTTCTCCGGAGGGAAAATCCGGCCGTCCGCGCCGAACGCGTCCCACTGGGCGTTGGCGACGTAATAGAAGTCTTTTCCCACGAGGACCCCGAGAGTGGGCTCCTCCAGCTCGGGCGTGTTCATCTCGAGGATGTCCGCCCGGACGACGCGTTTCGGGCGGATGCCGTTCTGCGTGACGACGAGCTCGTTGTCCCGCGCCAGAAGGGCGTCGACTCCGATGAGGGGTACGTCGTCCGGAGCCGACAGAGGCGTCCGGGCTCCGGTCGCGAGATCGACCGCCCAGATCCCGAGACCGTAGTCGGCGATCCACAGCCGCTTGCCGTCTCGAGACGGCGCGATCCCCTGGGGCGAACGAAAAACGCCCGGCGCGACGAAGACCTCCGGCGGGCCGCCCTTCGAGCGCAGGCGGTAGACACCGGAGCTCTGGCTGTCCGTCGCGTAGACGTCCCCGTTCGCGAGCACCGTGAGGTCGTTCAAGGCGCGCTTGCCCCTGGCGGTGTCCCGCGGCAGCTCGGCCCGCCGGACGAGCTTTTCCGGAGTCGAGGTCGAACGCGAAGAGCGCGGTCGAGCCTTCGAGGCTCTTGTCCATCCGGTGATCTCCGGGACGGCCGCGCTGCACGCCCACAGAAGCCGCCGGTCGGGATCGACCCGGAGCGCCAGCACCGCCTCGATGCCGTCCCGTCCCTCCGCGACGAAATCCGAGACCTTGCCATCCGGCGCGCGGCGCACGATCTTCCGATGGTGCACGCTGCTCACGAAGAAGGCGCCCGTCCGCGGGTCGTGGGCGATGCCCTCCGTGACGAGGTCCTTCTCGGGCAGGCGGAAGGCGACCGAGCTCGACGCCACCGGCGCGCGAAGCGCCGCGAGCTTCTTCACGACGCCCTCGAACTCGCTCGACCGCCAGACCGCGGCGAGGTCCTCGTCGCTCTCCATGCCGGGGTCGAGCTTCCGGTCGAGGATCGCGACGAGGTGCCTGGCGGCGCCCGCCGCGTCGCCGTTTCTCGCCTCGGCGCAGGCGAGGTTGTAGACGGCGCGCAGGCTTCCGGGAGACAGCGCCGCCGCCTCGCGCGCCGCCGCGAGGAAGCAGGCTCAGTCCTTCTTCTCGTGGCATTCCGCCACCCGCTTCTGGAGCTCGAGGACTTTCGCCCGGTCGGGCTCGGCTCCCGGGAGGCCCACCGCCGCGAGCGCCGCCACGAGAACGGACGCGGCGATCCGGCCCGAGCTCGTCGTCGGTGTGTTCATGGGGTCTCGATACGGAGACGGGCGGCAGGGGTTTCAACATACCATCGAGAACGACGACCGGACGACCGGATAACCGACGACTCATCCGCAAAGACACCAACTTGTCCCGATACCGCATCGAAGAGTACGTGCGCTGGGAGGACATCGACGCCGCCGGGATCATCAACTACCAGGCCTACCTGAGGTTCTTCGGGCTCGCCGAAGCGGA
>JBBQNC010000069.1:0-12870 GCA_038329555.1 Thermoanaerobaculia bacterium | reverse complement strand
AGGCGAGGATCTGCGCGAGCTTCGACGCGTCGATGTTTCCGCCCGAGACGACGCAGACGATCTTGCCTCCGCCCGCCTTCCCCGCGAGCGCCGCCGCGACGGGAACCGCACCCGCCCCCTCGGCGACCACGCGGGCCCGCTCCACGAGCGTCCGCACCGCGGCCGCGACCCGCTCGATCGAGACGACGAGCGAGCCCGCGAGGATCGAGCGCGCGAGCGGCCACATCTCCTCGAGCACCGCCCGGGCGCCGATCCCGTCGACGAAGCTCGCCTGGTAGTCGGCCGGAACCGGCTTTCCCGCCGCGAGCGACTGCGAGAGCGGCGCCGCCGTCTCGACCTCGCACGCCCACACCGGAACCTTCGAACCGGACCCGCGCGCGGCGCAGGCGATCCCGCACGAGAGGCCGCCGCCTCCGTAGGGGACCAGGACGGCGTCCGCGTCCGGGAGCACCTCTAGGATCTCGAGGCCGATCGTACCGTTGCCGGCGATCACGGCGGGATCGCTCACCGGGTGGATGAAGAAACCGGGGACGTCGGGATGCCCGTGGTCGACGAGCGCCTGCCACCAGCGGTCGAAGGGGAGCTTCACGATGCGCCCGCCGAGCCGCTCGATCGCCTCGAGCTTCGTCGCCGGCGCGTGCTCCGGCACGATCACGGTGCACGGCACGCCCATGCGCTGAGCGTTCCACGCCACGCCCTGCGCCATGTTGCCCGCGGAGGCCGTGACGACGCCGCGCGCGAGCTCGGCCGGCGGCGCCAGCCTCATCGCGTTGGCCGACCCTCGCAGCTTGAACGAGCCGATCGGCTGCAGGCACTCGAGCTTCAGCCAGATCTCGCCGCCGCCGTCGCCGCCTCGGTCGCCGAAGGGGACGGCGAGCCGGACGAGGGGAGTCCGAAGGACCGCGTCGCCGATCCGCACGCGCGCCGCGCGGATGTCCTCGATCGGAATCGGCTCAATCGCCTTCATCGCGCCCGCCGCCCAGGTCGACGCGGAGCACGGCCGGGTCCACCTCCGCCTTGTCCACGATCCATCGCGCGCAGGCGACGTCCTCGACCGCGAGGCCCACGGACTTGAAGAGGGTCCGCTCGGCGTCGGAAGCGCGGCCGGGCACCGCGCCGATCAGGACTTCGCCGATCTCGCCGACGATGTGGTCGTCCCCGACCGCGCCCTCGGCCTTCGCCATGAGGAAGTCGCCCGCTTCCGCGAGCGCCGATTCCCGGCGGTCGACCCAGAGCCGCGAGAGGGCGACGGCCGCTGTATCGAGCTCCCGCGCGCCCGCGACGCTCGAGCCCACCGCGTTGACGTGACATCCCTCCGCCAGCCACTCCCCGGAAACGACGGGCTCGCGCGCCGACGTGATCGTGCAGACGATGTCGGCGCCGAGCACGGCCTCCCGGACCGACGCGACCGGCTCCACCTCGATGCCGTGCCGACGCGACTCGCGCTCCGCGAACGTCCGGGCCCGGGAGAGATCCTGCCCGGCGACCCGGACCCGGCGGAGCCGGCGCACGTGGAGCATGGCGGCGAGATGCGTGCGCGCCTGCACTCCGGAACCCACCAGGGCCAGGTCGCCGGCGTCTTTCCGGGCGAGAAGACGGGTCGCGGCGCCGGAGACCGCCGCCGTGCGGATGGCGGTGATCGTCGTGGCGTCCAGAACCGCCTCGAGCCGGCCCCTTTCGCTGTCGAAGAGGAGGACGGTCCCCTGGTGGGAGTCGAGCTCCGTCCCTTCGTTGCGAGGAAAGAAGGACACCGCCTTGACCCCCAGCGCTTTCTCGCGCGAGAGGAAGCCCGGCATGAGACCCAGCGCCCCGGAGCGCTCCGGCAGCCAGAGAATCGACCGCAGCGGCAGGATCGCCTCGCCCCGGGCGAGCGCCGCGAGGGCGCGCTCCATCACCCCGATGCACTCGTCCATCGGGAGCAGGCGGACGACGTCTCGATGGCCGACGATCAGGGTGGAAATGGCGGGTCCTCGCCGCCGGATCCTAACGCGGGTGGCGGCCGGCGACCGCGGGCAGCCGGCCGCGGGCGGGCGCTCGACCGGGCCCTCGTCCGGCCGGCCCGGCCGGCTGTTCGTCCGTCCCATATCCGGAATCTTTCGCCGGGAAGATCCGTATGGAGGGAAGATGCCCTTCGTGCCCACGACTCCCGGCGGGGACCGCATGCGGGCGCGCCGGTTCGCGGCCGCCGCGCTCGCCGCCGTTCTCTGGGTGGCGCCTTCCGGTGCGCGGGCCGCGCAGGCGACTCCCGAGCCCGTGCGCGCTCTGGCCCTCGAGATTCCGAGCGTCCTGGCAGAGTTCGAGAACCTCGTCGCGCGCGAGCGCATGACGCAGGTCCTCTTCGACACCGTCGCCGACCGCCCCTCCCGGCGCCGCGTGATCGTGTCCGATTACCAGATCGCTCCGCTGGACGAGGATCCGAGTGTCCTGTGGGAGTTTCGGTTCGTCCGCGAGGTGGACGGCAAGCCGGTCGCCGAGGCGGACCGGGAGATGCAGGACTTCCTCCGGCTCCGCCACCGCGATTCGAAGGAAGAGCGCATCCGGATCACGAACCTCGGGCTCTCGAAATCCCTGCCCGGCTGCTACTGGCACAACCTCTCCCTGATCCTGCGGGCGTTCGAGGGTTCGAACGTGGAGAATTTCGAATGGACCCGCCGCGGGGCGATCACCTGGAGCTTCGAGCAGGTGCGGGGATTCGGGATCCCCCAGGACCTCTTCGACCCGCGCTCGCCCCGCCACTATCCCCGCGGCTCGATCTCCTTCGCTGGAGGAGCGCTTTCGCGCCTGGACCTCGAGTGGCCGGCCGACAAGTTCGTCACCTCCGTGTCCCTCGAGTTCACGCCGCGAGAACCTCCGGCGTCGCTCCCGCGACCCCTGAGATACGTGGCGAAGCGGCGGCTCGCGTCCAGCCAGCGCGCCCTGATCCAGACGACCTACGAGTACGGCGACTACCGCCGCTTCAGCGTGCAGTCGGAGAGCCAGACCAACCCGGCCTCCCAGCCCTGAGGGACCGGCGTCAGGCGTCAGTCTCGGGAGCCCGAAACCCTCACGTCGGCGCCCGGCGCCACGATCCCTTCGAAGCCCTGCTGCTCGAGCGAGGCGAGCGCGTCCTCGGCTTGCCGGCGAGTCGCGAAGGAACCCACCTTCACCCGGGAGAGGCCCTGGTACGGCTCGAGGTAGACCGTGCGCCCTGTAGCGCGCACTCTCTCCGCATGGCGCTCCGCCCGCGAGCGCTCCGCAAAGGAGCCCACCTGGACGGTCCACGTCCCGGAAGGCGAGGCCGGAGCGCGCTCGACGCCCGCCCGCACGATCGAGAGACGGACCGTGCCGGTTCCGGCGCCGAGGATGCCGAGCTCGCGGGCCGCAGCCCGCGAGAGATCGATGATGCGCCCCTTCACGAACGGGCCGCGGTCGTTGATGCGGACCCGGACCGTGCGGTCGTTCTCGACGCTGGTGACGTCCAGAATCGTTCCGAGCGGAAGGATCCGGTGCGCTGCGGTCAGCCGGGAGGAATCGTAGATCTCCCCGGAGGCGGTGGGCTTCCCCTCGAAGCCGTCGTTGCCGCCGTACCAGGACGCCACGCCCTCCTCGATCCAGCCCGGCTTCTCCGCGGAAGCCGGCCGGTCGCTCGAACGCGGCCGGTCGGAGGCGGGGACCTTCGGCGGCGAGGGAGCGCGCGAGGCGCACCCCGACGCGAAGACCATGAGCGCCGCGCCGAGGGCGGCGAGGACGCCGAGCCGTGTGGATGTCCGCACGATTCCCGTCAGACGCGGACCGCCGCGGGCTCGGCCTCCGCCGCGCCCTCGAGCGCCGGATCGAGCTCCTCGTGGACGAACGCCTCGACCTGCTCGGCCGACCGCCCGATCAGACGCGCCGGAGACGCCGCCGCGGCGACTTTGGCGGCGTCGAGCCCGAACGCCGGGTCGGCGGCAATGCGGTCCAGGAGATCGGCCGGGGAGCCGTCGCGCGTGCGCTTTTCGGCGGACGTTCGCGCGTGGACGCGCAGCTTCTCGTGCAGCTCCTGCCGGTCGCCGCCCCGCCGAACCGCCTCCATGAGAACGTCCTCGGCGGCCAGGAAGGGCAGCTCGGCCGCGAGTCGCCGGGCGGAGACCTCGGGATGCACCACGAGGCCGCGAAAGACGTTGTCGAGCAGCACGAGCACGGCGTCGGCCGTCAGGAATGCCTCGGGGATCGCGATGCGCTTGTTGGCGGAATCGTCCAGGCTCCTCTCGAGCCACTGCGTGGACGCCGTCATCGCGGTGTCGAAGGAGAGCGCGATCACGTGGCGCGCGAGCGAGCAGATGCGCTCGGCGCGCATCGGGTTGCGCTTGTAGGGCATGGCGGAGGAGCCGACCTGCGCGGTCTCGAAGGGCTCTTCGATCTCGCCGTCGTGCTGCAGCAGGCGAAGGTCCGTGCCGATCTTGTGGGCGGACTGCGCGAGGCCGGAGAGCGCGTGCACCACTCGGTCGTCCTGCTTGCGCGAATACGTCTGCCCCGAGACCATCTGTCGGCGCGCGAACCCGGCGCGCGCGGCGAGGGCCCGGTCGAGCTCCTCGACGCGTCGGCCGTCCCCGCTAAAGAGGAGGAGAAACGACGCCTGCGTGCCCGTGGCGCCCTTCGCGCCGAGAAAACGCAGGTCGGTTCGTGCGGCCCGCACGGCCTCGAGATCCATCAGGAGGTCGCTCGCCCAGAGAGCCGCGCGCTTTCCGACGGTGGTCGGCTGCGCCGGCTGGTAGTGCGTCCAGGCGAGAGCGGGGACGGACCGGTGCGCGAGCGCGAAGTCCCTCATCCGCCGGAGGAGCGCCGCGAGGCGGCGCTCGACCAGTCCGAGCGCCTCGCGCATCTGGATCAGATCCCCGTTGTCGGCCACATAGGCCGAGGTGGCGCCCCAGTGGATGATCCCCCGGGCGGCCGGCGCGGCTTCCCCGAACACGCGCACGTGCGCCATCACGTCGTGGCGGGTCTTTTCCTCCTCGCGGGCGGCCGCCTCGAAGTCGACCGGCGAGATCCGCTCCGCCATCTGGGAGATGGCCTCCTCCGGGATGGGCAGCCCGAGGCGCTTCTCCTCCTCGGCGAGCCAGAGCCAGAGTCTGCGCCAGGTCTCGAACTTGAATCGGGGGGAGAAGATGGCGGACATCTCCGCCGAGGCGTAGCGCTCGGAGAGAGGGCTCTCGTAGCGGTCAGTCCTGCTCACTGCCCGCGTCTTCTCCCAGGTTGAATTCGGTGATGCTGTCGTTGCCGCAGACCAGGCACTGGGCGTCGACAATCCGTCCGCCGTCCATCTCGAACACGTAGCACGGCGTGCTGCACTGCTTGCAGAGCAGGTAGTCGATCTCGCGATCTTCCTGGAGCGGGCGCTTCGGCTTCGTCGGCTCGGCCACGGCCTTTCCATTGTCGCACGGAGAAGGCGATCTCGGTTCAGCATCCCCCCTCTCGGCGTCATCCTCCCCGTGTCCCTCTCCCTCCGACTAACTCGGATCGGGTGATCGGGTGATCCGGTGATCAATCGGATGATCGGATGATCGGGTGATCGGGTGATCGGGGAGGAGAGAGGCCCGCCGGCCCCTCGCTCGGACGTCATTTGTCCGTCGGGCTGCTATCCTAGAAATCGATGTCCTCCTTCACCGTCGCGCTGCTCGTCCTGGTCGCCGCGGCGGCCCTCGCCGCGACGTGGGCGTCGCGCGGGCGCTCGCGCGAGGCGACGAGCCGCCTCGACCGGCTCCTGGCGGATTCCGCCGCGGCGCGCGGCGCGTCGGAGTCCCTCGACCGGCGGTTCGACGAGCTCCGCCGTTCCGTCGAGGAGCGCGTCCAGGGAGTCGAGCAGCGGCTCGTCGACGGGCAGAAGAACCTGACGGATCATCTCGGCGCCTCGGGCCGGATCCTTCAGGACGTGGGCCAGCGCATGGGTCAGATCTACGAGGCTTCCCAGAAGATCGAGAAGCTCGCCGGCAACGTCACCCGGCTGGAGGACCTCCTGAAGCCGCCGAAGCTGCGCGGCGCCCTGGGCGAGGCGTTTCTGGAGCAGACGCTGCGCCAGGTGCTCCCGGCGCAGGGATTCGAGATGCAATATCGCTTTCCCGACAACGTCGTCGTCGACGCGGCGATCTTCCTGGGCGACCGCATCGTTCCCGTCGACAGCACGTTTCCCCTCGAGAACTACCGCCGCGCCCGCGAGGCGCCCGAGGAGACGGACCGCCGGCGCGCGTTGCGGGACTTCGCGTCCGACGTCCGCAGGCACGTCGACGCGATCCGCGCGCGCTACATCCGGCCGGAGAGTGGCACGTGCGACTTCGCGCTCATGTACATCCCCGCCGAGGCGGTCTATTGCGAGATCGTCGGCGAAGGCGAGGAGACCGGGCTCGTCGAGTACGCGATGGAGCGGCACGTCATACCGGTCTCACCGAGGCTTCTTTACGCGTACCTCGCGACGGCGGCCATGGGAATGCGCGGAGTCGAGCTCCAGCGCAGCGCGCACGAGATCCAGGAACGGCTTGCCGAGCTCTCCCGGCTCTGGGATCGCGTGGAGGATCCGTTCAAGAAGGTCCGGGTGCACCTCACGAACACGCAGAAGCAGTACGACGAGACCTCCAAGGCGCTGGACCGTTTCGCCGAGAAGCTCTCGGGGATCGCCGACCCCGACGGGCCGGCGGCCAAGCTCGAGCCGGCTGCTGCCGCGGTCGCCTCCGCGCCCGTCTCGCTCTTCCCGCAGGCCTGACCGGCGCCGGGCCGCCGGTTCGCCGCCGCACCGGTGCCTTTGGGGCGTTCCGTGGAGCGGACGGACTGACGTACAATCCCCCGCCCCGCCGGGCGCGCCATGACCCTCAGAGTCACCTCAGAAATCGGAAGGCTTTCCTCCGTCCTCGTCCATCTGCCGGGCGCGGAGATCGACCGCATGATCCCGGCGATGATGGAGGAGCTCCTCTTCGACGACATCCTCTACGGGGCGCGGGCGAGGGAGGAGCACCGGCGCTTCCAGCAGGTTCTGGGGTTCGTCGCCGACGAAGTGCTCGACGCGCAGACTCTGCTCGGCGAGGTGTTGGAGACCCACCGGGAAGCGGTCCTCGCGGATCTGGGTGCGACGCTCGGGTGGGGACCG
Organism: Thermoanaerobaculia bacterium; assembly: GCA_038329555.1. GTDB lineage: Bacteria > Acidobacteriota > Thermoanaerobaculia > UBA5066 > Gp7-AA6 > JALYUA01. The sequence continues at coordinate 5,777 of JBBQNC010000069.1, read as the reverse complement.
GACATGGACTACCGTCTCCGGGACCTCTCCGCGCCGGCCCTCGCCGCGAGCCTCATCACGGGAATCGAGAAGCCCGCGCAGGAGACGTCCGTCTCGAGCTCGGATCTGTACTGGCTGCCGCCGATCCCCAACTACTTCTTTCAACGCGACCCCCTGGTCGTCGTGGGGGATCGCGCGATCCGCGGATCGATGGCGACGGCGGCGAGGCTGCGCGAACCGCTCCTGTCCGGATACGTCTTTCAGTATCACCCGCGCTTCGCCCGGACGGACGGCGTGTTCTGGTTTCAGGAGTTCTCGGCCGACTACGGCCCGGCCGCTTCCTACGCGCGGATGCGCCCGACCCTGGAAGGCGGAGACGTGCTGGTGCTCCGCGAGGACGTTCTCGCCATCGGGTATTCCGAGCGCACGGAGAAGACGACGATCGAACGGCTGACGGAGAGTCTCAAGGCGATGAAGTCACCCATCCGGCGGATTTTCGTCGTCGCAGTTCCGCCGGCGCGCTCCTTCATGCACCTGGACACCGTGTTCACCATGATCTCGCGCGAAGAGTGCCTGGTGTATGGACCCATGATTCTCCCGGGCGGCGTCGAGGAGGCCGACGTGTACGAGGTCGACCTGACGAAGCGCGAGGTCACGTGGAGGTCTGAGACGGATCTGCTCTCGGCGCTCAAGAGACAGAAGATCGATCTCGCGCCGGTCCGGTGCGGCGGGGAAGACCCGATCGCGGAGCGGCGGGAGCAGTGGACCGACGGCGCGAACGCCTTCGCGGTGGCGCCCGGCGTGATCCTCCTCTACGACCGGAACGTGAAGACCGCCGACGAGCTCGCTCGCGCCGGATATTCGATCGTCGAGGAGGCGGACCTCCTTCTGGGCCGGACCGAGCTCGACCTGAAGCACAAGACGGTGGTCCGCCTCGCCGCGCACGAGCTGTCCCGGGCCCGCGGCGGCCCCCGCTGCATGGCGATGCCGCTCGTCCGGGAGGACCTGCCATGACCGGGGGCCCGGCGACGGACGCGCGCCGGCGGGCGCCATGGGATCGCCGGTCCCGCGCGTCGAGGTCGGCCGCGTGACCTCGTCCCGATTCTTCTCCTTCGTCCGGCCCCTCGCCGTGGTGGCCTTCGGCGGCAACGCGCTGCTGCGGCCCGACGACTCCGGGACCACGAGCGAGCAGCTCCTGCGCGCCCGCGAGGCCGTCCGGCATCTCCTGCCGATTCTCGCGCGCGGCTACGAGCTCATCGTCGTGCACGGCAACGGCCCGCAGGTCGGCAACCTGCTCATCCAGTCGGACTGCGCCTCGGACCGGATCCCCCCCCAGCCTCTCGATTTCTGCGTCGCGCAGACCCAGGGCTCGCTCGGATTCCTGCTGGAGCTCGCGTTCGACAACGAGCTGCCCCGCGCGGGCTTCCGCAAGGAGGTCGTGACGTTCGTCACGCAGGTCGAGGTGGATGCCGCAGACGCGGCCTTTCTCGCGCCGTCGAAGCCCGTCGGACCCTTCTTCACCCGCGAGCGGGCCGCCGCTCTCGAGGAGACCCTTGGGTGGAAGATGGTCGAGGACGCAGGCCGCGGATGGCGAAAGGTCGTCCCGTCGCCGAAGCCGAGGACGATCCGCGGCGTCGACGTCGCCGCCTCTCTCGTCAACCGCGGATACATCGTCGTCGCCGCCGGCGGCGGCGGGATCCCGGTGGTCGTGACGGAGGCGGGCGAGGTTCGCGGCGTCGAGGCGGTGATCGACAAGGACTACTCCGCGGCGCTCCTCGCGGCCGACCTCTCCGCCGATCTCTTCATCATCCTCACGGGCGTCGATCGCGTGGCGCGCGACTTCGGCAAGCCCACCCAGACGGAGATCGCCGAAATGGACGTCGAGCTGGCGCGGCGCCTGCTCTCCGAGGGACAATTCCCACCCGGCAGCATGGGTCCCAAGATCGACGCGGCGATCCGGTACATCGAGGCCGGCGGCCGCGAGGTGCTGATCGCGCGCGCCGAGAGCCTGACGGACGCCCTCGCGGGCAAGACCGGAACTCTCATTCGAGAAAAGAGACCAGCATGAAACGCGACTACATCAACGAGAACGCCTGGGCCCCCGCGGAGATCGAGAGAATCCTCGACCTGGCGATCAAGATCAAGGCGTCCCCCGGAACCTACTCGAAGGTCCTCGCCGGCAAGTCGCTCGCGATGATCTTCGAGAAATCCTCGACGCGCACGCGGGTCTCCTTCGAAGCGGGGATGTTCCAGCTGGGCGGCCTCGGCATGTTTCTCTCGTCGCGGGACCTTCAGCTCGGCCGGGGCGAGCCGATCGCCGATACGGCGCGCGTGCTCTCGCGCTACACCGACGGGATCATGGCCCGGACCTATGCCCAGGCGACGGTCGAAGGCCTCGCGGAGAACGCCTCGGTGCCCGTCATCAACGGCCTTTCCGACCTGCTCCACCCGTGCCAGGCTCTCGCGGATTTCCTCACGATCCGCGAGCACTTCGGTTCCGCGAAGGGATTTCCGCTCTGCTACGTGGGGGACGGCAACAACGTCGCCCACAGCCTGATGTTGACCGGCGCCAAGCTCGGCGCGCGCGTCGCGGTCGTCACGCCGGAAGGATTCGAGCCCGCCGAGCCCATCGTGAGCGAGGCGCGAAAGACGGCGGCGCAGACGGGCGCCTCGATCCTCGTGACGCATTCGCTCGACGAGGGCCTTCGCGGAGCCCGCGCCGTGTACACGGACGTCTGGGCCTCGATGGGACAGGAGGGGGAAGCGGCCGAGCGGGCCCGGCGGTTCGAGGCGTACCGTGTGACGCGGGAGGTGTTCGCGAAGGCGGCTCCCGACGCGATCTTCCTCCACTGTCTGCCGGCTCACCGCGGCGAAGAAGTGGATGCCGCCGTCATCGACTCGCCGGCTTCGGTGGTCTTCGATCAGGCGGAGAACCGGCTGCACGCCCAAAAAGCGCTTCTCGTCGAGCTCCTCGGGAGCGGGGTCTGAGCGACCGGCCGTCGCGGGTGGCCGCGCGGTGGTCGCGCCCCGCGGGAATCGCGTTCGCCGCGGTCGCGGCCGTGGTCGCGTTGTTCGCGCTCATCGTGCTCGCGCGGCCTCATCGGAGGGCGGCGGGGGGCGCCGGCGGGGAACCCGACCCGGCGACCGTGACCGTCGAAAGCATCGAGCTGCGGCGCCAGCCGTCGGCCCGCGCCCCGGTCGAGGGCGTCCTGCCGCGCGGCGCCCGCGTCTCCGTCGTCGCCGACCGGGGACCGTGGATCGAGGTTCGCTCCGCGCGGGACGCCAGGGGGTTCCTCCCCGCGGACACCGTCGAGCCGGACTCGGATCGCGATGCGCGCCAGAAGAGGGCCTCGAAGATCCTCTCCTTCGCGCCCGTCTTCGGGGTCGTCGCGGAGGACTCCGACGTCCGCCTCGCGGCGTTTCCGCTCGCGGCCCGGACGGGGCGGCTTCCTCGCGGGACGGCGATCTCGATCCATGCCGTCGACCACGCGTATTACGCCTTCCGCGCCGCGGACGGGAGCCTCGCCTTCGTCGACTCGTCCGCCGTCGACCTCGTCCCGCGGGACCCGAAACAGCCGCCGATCGTTCCCGTGGCGACGAAGGAGCTGAAGGACGTCACGGTCACGGACGTCGCGCCGGCGGAGGCGCCGACTCCGGAGCTCTCCGCGGGGGGGCTGCCGGCCGAGCCGGCGGAGACCTCGGACGAAGCCCTCGAGCCGGCTTCGCTGCTTTCCAAGGTGGACCCGTCCTATCCCGAGGCGGCGAGGCGGTCGGGGATCGAGGGAACCGTCGTCCTCGACGCGCTCGTCGGCCCGGACGGACAGGTCGAGGACGTCCAGATCCTTCGCGGGCTCCCGCTCGGGCTCTCCGAGTCCGCCGCCGAGGCCGTCCGGCGCTGGCACTATCGCCCGGCGCGAGGCCGCTCCGGTCCCGTCGCGTCCCACAAGACGGTGCGGATCGTTTTCACGCTTGGGCAATAGGCCCGGTAGGCGTCGAGCCCGCCGGCCGCTGCCCCCGGGAAGCCACCGCTGCCGTGCGCGAGCGCCTATAATTTGCGGCTCTGATGCTCCAGGTTCTCTACGAAACCGACGGTCGGCCGCAGGTCTTCAACCTCGCGAAGCCCGAGGCGTCGATCGGCCGCTCGAACGAGAACGACATCGTGCTGAACGATTTCTCCGTCTCCCGGCGCCACGCCGTACTGCGCCGCGAGGGGGAAGCCTGGATCATCTACGACAATCAGTCCACCAACGGGGTGAAGGTCAACGACCGGCCCGTGCCGCGCGCGCCCGTGGTCGATGGCGACCAGGCTTCGATCGGCACCTTCGTCCTGCGGTTTCGCGAGGAGAAGCGCGAGACCGTCCAGCGGGCCAAGCGCTCGCTCGACTCGACGTCGACGTGTATTCGCCCGATCGCCGAGTTCAACCGCGACTTCGGCCTGGAAAAGAGCGACGAGATCGCTCCGCCCGAGTCGACGGACCACCGCAAGCGGGCGGTCCTCGACGTCGCCTACAAGAACAAGGTGTTCGAGATCCTCGTTCAGGTCGCCAAGACGCTCATCTCCGCCGACGACGTCGAGACGGTGCTCGACAAGGTCATGGATCTGATCTTCGAGTACCTTCCGGTCGACCGGGGCTTTCTACTTCTGGAAGAGTCCGGGACGCTTCAGCTCCGCGTGACGCGGATGAAGTCGACGACGAGGCAGACGACGGACGGTTCCGCGCCTTACTCCCGCACGATCGTCGACATGGTGCTCAACCAGAAAGTCGCCGTTCTGACTTCGGACGCGCAGGCCGACGAGCGATTCGATGCGGGGATGTCGATCCGGATGCAGCAGATCCGTTCCGCGATGTGCGCTCCGCTCTGGAATCGCGACTCCGTGATCGGGGTGATCCACGTGGATTCGCCGATCCACGTCGGGACGTTCACCGAGAAGGATCTCGATCTTCTGACGGCGCTCGCCAATTTCGCCGCCGTCGCCATCGAGCGCGCCCGCTTGCACGAGCGCGTCGCCGACGAGAAGCGCATCCGCGGCCGGCTCGAGCGCTATCACTCGCCCCAGGTCGTCGAGGAGATCATCGGCGACGCGACCGCCACGGGCTCGTTCAAGTCGGCGAAGACCAAGACCGTCACGATCCTCTTCGCGGACCTCGTCGGATTCACGTCGTGGTCGGAAAAGATGGGTCCCGACCAGCTTTCAGCTCTTTTGACGAAGTTCTTCACGCTCTCCTCGGACGCCGTGTTCTCCCAGGACGGGACGATCGACAAGTTCATCGGCGACGCCGTGATGGCCTTCTTCGGAGCTCCCATCGACCAGCCGGACCACGCGGCCCGCGCAATCACCGCGGCGCTCAAGATCCGGCAGGGCGTTAAGGAATGGAACGAGGAGCGCGCGGCGAAAGGAGAGGCCGAGATCCAGGTCCGCATCGCGCTGAACACGGGCGAGGCGATCGTCGGCGAGATCGGATCCGAGCGCCGGGTGGACTACACCGTTCTCGGCAACGCGGTGAACGTCGCGGCGCGGATGGAGGAGTTCGTCGCGGGGGCCGGCGAGATCTGTATCGGCCCCGCCACCTACGAGGCGACCCGAAGCCTGTTCCGCGTCGCCCAGATGGGGCACTTCTCCCTGAAGGGGCTGTCGACGCAGGTGCCCATGTACAAGGTGATCGAAGCGGTCTCGCCGGAGGAGACTTACGGAGTCGTCGGCGGCGCCTGACGGAGTCCAGCAGGCTGCTGAAAAATCGATGCGGACTTTCGGCCGCAGGCATTCGCTTCGCGAACGGCGGCCGAGAGAGTTGAAC
>JBBQNC010000068.1:0-13018 GCA_038329555.1 Thermoanaerobaculia bacterium | reverse complement strand
CCCTTCGCGGAACGCCAGAGCCCCCGGGCGCCCGGGGCGTACGCGGCGAGCCAGGGACGGCCGAGACGGTCGGTGGCCGCCGGATCCGCCATGGCCCCTTCCCCGAAGACCACGGCGACCGCTCCGTCGATCGGCGCCATGGCCTTTTCGAACGCCTCCCGCTCCGGCTCCGCCGGGGCGGACCGGAGGGTGGCCGTGAGAAGCAGCTCCGGCGGGGTCTTGCCGCGCACGTTTCGAAGGAGCACGCCGTAGGCTTCGGCGTTCGCGGGAGAGAACGGGAGGTCGAGATGCACCCCCCGCACCTTCCCGAATCGCGGGGCATCCCTCAGCGCCGTCTTCGCGGCGAGGCCGGCGGCGTCGCCGAGCGCCACCGCGGCCATCGGGTCCGCGATCGCGGTTCTCGCGGCCTCGCCTGCCGAGATGACGAGCGTCACGCGGACCTTTTCGAAGGGATGGGCGGGAGGCTCCGACGGGACGGCGGTCCACCGTTCTCCGTCCCGAACCAGGGTCGTCGCGGGAAGGAACACGGAGACGAAGCCGCCGCGCGTGACCCCCGCCTCGACCTCTCCCGCGCCGTCGGCCGAGCCCTCTTCGAACCAGACGGCGTCCCCGGCCGGCAGACGCGTCGAGACCGCGGTCTTCTGCCGGGTGCAGCCGAGGGGCGACACCGACGCGAGCGCGGCGAGCGCCAGCGCCGCCAGAGCGGCCAGCGCGGCGCGCGCGGGCAGGGGCTTCGGGCGAAAGCCCCTCCGACGCGGCCTCGGCCTCAAGCGGGCACTCCGGCCGGTTCCATGAGCGGGAGATCGAACGTCACGCGAAAACCCCCTTCCGCCCGATTCTGCGCCGCGATGCGGCCGCCGTGCTCCTCGATGATCTTCTTGGCAATGGCGAGGCCGAGCCCGGTGCCGCCGCTCTTGGCGGAAAAGTACGGATCGAAGAGCCTCGGAAGGATCTCCGGCACGACGCCCGGTCCGTCGTCCTCGATCGCGACGTGCAGGCGCTCGCCGTCCCGCCGGGCGGTCAGCCGGATCCGTCCGCCCGCCGCCCCGAGCGCCTCCACCGCGTTGCCCAGGAGATTCGAGAACACGCGCCCGAGGAGGCGGGGATCGGCCTCGGCCATGAGCCCGGGCTCGACGCGGAGATCCCAGTCGACTCCGGGCGCACCGGCGTATCCGGAGGCGGCGTCCTGGGAGAGCCGCGACACGTCGGTCGGCTGGACCTCGGGCGCGGGCAGCCGTGCGTAGTCGGAGAACTCCGACGCCGACCGGCGCAGCTCCTCCGTCTGCCGGAGCACGTTCGTGACGCACTCCTCGAGGACCGCGTCGAAGTCCGGCTCTCCGCGCTTCCAGACCGCGCGGAGGTGCTCGACGGACAGTCGGATCGGCGTCAGGGGATTCTTGATTTCGTGCGCAATGATGCGCGCCATCTCTGCCCACGCCGCGAGGCGATTCGATCGCACGACGTCCGAGACGTCCTCGATGACGGCCATCCGCGTGCCCTCGCCGCCGAGCGGCAGAGCCACGGTGACGACACGCCACCGCTCGCCGGGACGCGGCTCGATCTCCACCGAAGAGAACGATACCGAATCGACCGCGAGGGCGGCCCGCACGGGGGCCATTGCCGCGCCGGGGAACACGTCCTCCAGCGTTCTGGCGCTCTCGCGCCCGCCTCCGAGTTCCGCGGCCGCGGGGTTGGCGAGGAAAACCGCGCCGTCCTCCCGGTAGGCGACCACCCCGGCGGTCATGTGGGCGAGAAGCGTCGCCAGGCGTTCCTTCTCGGTCGAGAGGGCCTCCGTCTGCTCCTTGAGGCTGCGGGACATCGACAGGAACGCGCGGACGAGCTCCCGCAGCTCCTCGTCGGGCGGCTCCGCCAGCCGGGGCGAGAAGTCGCCGGCCGCAACCGCTCGCGTGCCTTCGACGAGGTCGGCGACCGGCTTCGCAACGCGCACGGCGAGCCGTCCGGCGATCAACGCCGAGAAGAGGAAGGCGAGAAGGCTGAAGGCGGACACGGCGGCGGTCAGCTGCGCGGCCTCCGCTTCCGCCACCCGCTGCTGCGGCAGCAGGAGAAGGGAGAGCAGCGCGGGACTCCGGACGCCCGGCGCGCCGGGCACGGAGGCGAGGTCCGTGGTGATCTCCTCGAGCTGGCTGCCGAAAACCGGACGCGATCCGATCTGCTGGCCCGAGCCCGAGAGGCCGATCGCGATGTACGCCGGCGCGGGGACGCGGTCGGGCACCAGTCCCGCCGAATAGAGATCCCGCCGCGACGTGGCGATGAGCGTCGAATCGGGAGCGTAGACCGACAGGTCGTATCCGATGGCGTTCGCCAGCCAGGCGAGGATGTCGTCGTCGAGCGCGAAGAGGCTGCCCCGGCCCCCCGACGCCGAGGGCAGGTAGTCGTCCAGCACCTTCCGGGCGGTCTCCAGCCCGGTCCTCGCGTTCTCGAGGGTGTCCTGCACGGATCGGTTCACGATCGTCGTCCGCAGGAAGAAGGTCACGGCGAGGAGCGGGATCATCACGACGAAAACGAAGAGTCCGATCAGGCGGCCGCGGAACGTCCGGACGCCCCCGAGCCAGTAGCGTTCGGAGCCCGACCGCCTCGCGACCGCCGCGCGCCAGAGAACGAGGATCGCGCCGACGGCCGAGAGGAGCGCGATGCCGGGAAGGAGCAGCGCCGCCGTCAGGAGCCTCCCGAGGAAGTTCGGGACGGGAATCGCCACGAGGCGGTAACCGTCCGTGATCGGACGGATCTCGCCCCACAGCTCGCTCCCGCGGAACGGCAGGTGAACGGGAACCGGGCGTTCCGCGCGGCGCAACGTCTCGCGCAGCGGCGCCGGGAGAGACGGCCCCTCGTCCCGCTTCTCGCCGTCGCGCGCGTAGTTCGCGAGGAGGGCGCGCGGCACCGGCTCGGGGTCGGCGCGGGAGTCTTCGCCCTCACCGAGAACGAGACGCCGGTAGAACTCGATGCGCGGCGGCAGGGGGTCCCACTGAGGCCAGTCGGCCACGCGGATCGCGACGTTTCCCCACCGGCGGCCACCCGCGGCGAGCTCGACCGTCCGGCGGACCACCGCGAGGTCGTACCGGTCGATGCGCACGGCGCCCGGTCTCGTCCGGCTGAATTCGGGCTCCGGAATCAGGGAGAACTTGCTCCGGGACCGTCCCGCCGCGTCGTAGACCTCGTACGAGCTCACCGTCGGCTGCGCGTTGGCGCGCTCGCCGTTTCGCCAGATGCGATAGGCGAGGTCGGAGACGTCGGTCTCGGCGATGCTCGCGGGAAGCACCCGCTCGAGGTCGAAGGCGCGGACGCGATCCACGGCGCGCTGCGCGGCGAACGCCGCGTCCGCCGAGGCGTGCGACGGATCCGGGATCTGACTCGTCGCCGCGCGGCGGACGGCCCGGACCGAGCGGGCGTGCTCGGACAGCGCCGACGCGGCGAACACGGCGAGCAACGCGGCCCCCGCCACGAGACGCGGGCTGATGAAGACCCCGTGGGGAAGAGCCTCGCCGATCGCCCGCGCCCAGAGATCGAACACGATCGCCGCCGCCGCGAGGACCGCGACGACGAAGAGTGGCGACGGCGCCACGAACGCCAGGCCGCCCGCGAAGGCGAGGACCGTCACGGCGATGGCGACGCCGAGCCCGCGGGCCGCCCGTCTCCGCGAGACCGACGCCCCCAGGGCGAGGGCGTCCGCGGCGAGGGCGGTCAGCCCGGCCAGCCGCAACAGGGCGGAGGGCGAGCCGCCCAGACCCGAGCCCAGGTCGGGCGGCTGCACGACCGCCGCGGCGAGCATCGTGAGAGCGAAGACGAAGAAGGCGGCGGCGATCCGGGCACTCGGGGAGAAGCGCGGGTCGGGGGTGCGGACGGCGCCGAAGACGATCGGGAGGAGCGCCACGCCCGCCGCGAAGAGCCAGGCGCGCCCCGACGCGAGCGTCCAGCCGCCGTCGGAGAGGCCCGATTCGGCGGCGAAGAAGAGGATCAGCAGCGCTCCGCCCACCCGCCACGGGCGGTCCGCCCGTCCGATGAGAAAGAGCGCGGCGAGGATGGCGATCGTGATCGCCGTTGCGCGCGCGCGCGCCGGCGGAAGTGGAGAGTCCGAGCTCGCCGCCCGCCGGAGTCCGACGAGGGGACGGCCGGCCTCGTCGCCGACGACGGCCGGGACCCGCCCGCCGGCGGCCGCGGCGGGCTCCCATCCTCCGACGTCGCCCTCGAGGCCCAGGGCCCGGCGAAAGTCCTGAGGCTCGAGCGGAAACGCCCGGGCGACGTACACGATGCCGGACTGCGGATGCCCTCCGAGCGAGCGCCGGACGATGAGCGTCATGGTCGTCGTGGCCCAGCGGACGCGGAGGCCGTCCGAGTCCGGGAACGCGGCGAGAGAAGCGGGCGCATCGCCCCACCACGCGTGCGCGGTTCCGGCGGGGTCGGTCAGCGCGATCCAGCTGCCGGCCGGCGCGCCCTCGAGAGCCTGCCGGGCGGCGGAAAAGAGAGTCAGTCGGTTGATGGCGACGCCGCCGCCCTGGAGCGATTTCGCGACGTCCGGCCGGTCCCCGAAAGACCGGGCCCGTTCCGCGAGGGCCGCGGCCTCGCGCTGGAGCGCGCGGGAGAGCTTCGCCGGAGGCGTGCGCCCCGCGTCCGTCGGGATCGGGATCCAGCCGTCGGCGAAGAGGAGCGCGAAAGCGCCGGCCACGGCGGCCGCGAGAGGCGCCCGCCGGATGCGTTTCACCCCGTCACCGGATCACGGCCGGTTCACCGGCCTCGCGGCTCGAGCGACGGCAGATCGACTCCCCGTTCGCGCGCGGCCTGGATCGCATCGGGATAGCCCGCGTCCGCGTGCCGCATCACGCCGGTCCCGGGGTCGGCCCGAAGGACTCGCGCCAGCCGTCTCGCCGCTTCGGGCGTTCCATCCGCGACGACGACCATCCCCGCGTGGATCGAGAATCCGATCCCCACTCCCCCGCCGTGGTGCACGGAGACCCAGCTCGCCCCGCAGGCGGTGTTGAGAAGGGCGTTCAGGATCGGCCAGTCGGCGATGGCGTCGGACCCGTCGAGCATCGCCTCGGTCTCGCGGTTCGGGGAGGCGACGGAGCCGGCGTCGAGGTGGTCCCGTCCGATCACGATCGGCGCGCCGACCTTCCCGTCGCGGACGAGGTCGTTGAAGAGCAGTCCGGCGCGGTCGCGCTCGCCGTAGCCGAGCCAGCAGATCCTCGCGGGAAGGCCCTGGAACGCCACGCGCTCGTCCGCGAGCCGCAGCCACCGCGCCAGCTCCTCGTTCTCGGGGAAGAGCTCGATCAACGCGCGGTCGGTCGTCCGGATGTCCTCCGGGTCCCCCGAAAGGGCCGCCCACCGGAAGGGCCCCTTTCCCTCGCAGAAGAGCGGGCGGATGTAGAGCGGGACGAACCCGCCGATGCGGAACGCGTCCAGCACGCCCGCCTTGCGGGCCTGGCCGCGAAGGTTGTTTCCGTAGTCGAACACGACCGAGCCCCGGTCCTGCAGCGCGAGGAGCGCGCGCACGTGCCGCGCCATGGTCTCGTACGAGCGGCGGACGTACTCCTCCGGATCGTTTTCCCGCAGCAGCCCGACATCCTCGTCCGGAAGGCCGGCGGGAACGTAACCGGTGAGCTCGTCGTGCGCCGAGGTCTGGTCCGTGACGAGATCGGGAACGATCGAGCGGGCGATGAGCCGCTCGAGGAGCTCGACGGCATTGGCCCGGACTCCGATCGAGATCGCCTGCCGCTTCTGCCGGGCGTCCAGGGCCCGGTCGATCGCCGCGTCGATGGTCGCCTCGCGGACGTCCAGGTAGCGCGTGCGGAGCCGGCGCTCGATGCGGTCCGTGTCGACCTCGGCGACGAGCGCGACTCCCCCGTTCAGCGTGGCGGCGAGCGGCTGCGCGCCGCCCATTCCGCCGAGACCGGCCGTGACGACCAGCCGGCCCTCGAGCGTGCCGCCAAACTCCTTCGCGGCCGCGGCGGCGAACGTCTCGAAGGTGCCCTGGAGGATGCCCTGCGTCCCGATGTAGATCCACGATCCCGCCGTCATCTGCCCGTACATCGTCAGGCCCATTCCCTCGAGGCGTCGGAACTCCTCCCCCGTGGCCCAGGCGGGCACGAGCAGGGAGTTCGCGATCAGGACGCGCGGGGCGTCGGCATGCGTCTCGAAGACCCCGACGGGCTTTCCCGACTGGATGAGGAGGGTCTGGTCGTCCTTCAGCCGCAGCAGGGTCTCGACGATCCGGTCGTACGCCTCCCAGTTGCGGGCGGCCTTCCCCGTGCCTCCGTAGACGATCAGCTCGGCGGGCTTCTCCGCCACCTCCGGGTCGAGGTTGTTCTCGAGCATCCGGAGCGCGGCCTCCTGGGCCCACCCGAGGCACCGAATCCGGGAACCGCGCGCGGCGCGGACCGTTCGGGAGGCGGGCACAGCGGGCACGGCGAAATTGTACTGGAGGAGCGGTCGGTTCGCCGGGCGGTGCGGGGCTCGCGTTACTCCAGCGCCTCGGTCGCCTTCTCAACCGCGTCTCCGGACAGGAAGCGTCGCGCCGCTTCGAGGTCCGGCGCGAGCTCGCGATCCTCGTCCCACGGCTTGACCACGCGGCGGAACGCGCGGCGCACCGACTCCAGCGTCTTCGAGGACGTCAGCGGCCGCAGAAACTCCATCGCCTGGAACGCCGTGAGCAACTCGATCGCGAGGACGGTCTCGAGGTTCCGCACGACCGACGCGAGCTTGCGCGCGGCGATCGGCGACATCGAGACGTGGTCCTCCTTGTCGGCGGACGTCGGGATCGAGTCGACGGAAGCGGGATACGACAGCGCCTTGCACTCGGACACCAGCGCCGCCGCCGTCACCTGCGCCATCATCAGGCCCGAGTTCAGGCCTCCGTCCGCCACCAGGAAGGCGGGCAGGTCGGAGAGCGCCGGGTTCATGAGCTTTTCGATGCGTCTCTCGGAGATCGACGCCAGATCCGTCGCGGCGACGGTCGCGTAGTCGAAGACGAGCCCGACCGGGGCGCCGTGGAAGTTGCCTCCCGAGAGGATGTCGCCGGAGCGCGCGAACACGAGCGGATTGTCGGTCGCGCTGTTCATCTCCCGCTCGACAACCGCGAGGGCGTGGGCGAACGCGTCGCGCGCCGCGCCGTGAACCTGGGGCATGCAGCGCAGCGCGTAGTTGTCCTGGACGCGGCCGCAGCCCCGATGGGATTCGCGGATCCGGCTTCCGGCGAGGAGGCCCCGGAGGTTCTTCGCGGCCGCGATCGCGCCCGGGTGCGGGCGAGCCTCGACGATCCGCCGGTCGAACGCCGCGTCGGAGCCGCGGGCCGCGTCGAGCGACGCCGCGCCCGCAAGATCGGCGACCCGGGCCAGCTCGATGGCGCGGTGGAGGGCGAGGCCACCCACCGCGACGGACATCTGCACGCCGTTGACGAGCGCGAGGCCCTCACGGGCCGCGAGCGTGACCGGCTCGAGCCCCGCGGCCTTCAGCGCCCGCGCCGCGGGGTGGATCCTTCCGCGCCGGCGGACGCGCCCCTCCCCCATCAGGCCGAGCGCGAGATGGGCGAGCGGGGCGAGGTCGCCCGACGCCCCGACGGAACCCTGGCTCGGAATGACGGGCAGGACGTCGGCGGCGAGGAGCGCGAGGAGCGCCTCGACGGTCGCCACGCGGATCCCGGAGAAGCCCTTCGCGAGCGCGTTCGCCCGCAGCGCGATCATCGCGCGGACCTCCTCGTCCGGAAGGGGCTCGCCGACGCCGGCCGCGTGGCTGCGCACGAGATTCCGCTGGAGCTTCTCCAAGTCCGCGGGCGCGACGGCGACGTCTGCGAACTTCCCGAAGCCGGTCGTCAGCCCGTAGACGCGCTCGTTGCGCGAGACGGCCCGGTCGACCACCTTCCGGGAAGCGGCGATCGCCCGCCGGGCCGAAGGGGCGAGGACGGGACGAACCCGCCGGTCCGCGATCGCGCGCAGGTCGGCCAGGGTGAGGCGATTTCCCGTCAGGGCGAGTAGCTTCATCGAGAGGGCGGGATTCTACCCGCGGATCGAGCCCACGCCGCCGGGGGGCGGCGACACGGCGCGCGGATGTTACGCTGTGCCGTTTGTCGGAAACAGGAACGAATTGCGGGCTCCGGCAACGGGGAAAGGAGAACGATTGAAGGTCGTCGCCATCCTCGGCGGGCAGTGGGGGGACGAGGGCAAGGGGAAGATCATCGACCTTCTCTCCGACCGGTTCGACGTCGTCGCCCGGTACCACGGCGGCCACAACGCCGGGCACACCGTGAAGTTCGGCGAGAGTCACTTCGCCCTCCATCTCCTTCCTTCCGGGATCGTCCGCGGACGGATCGGCGTCATCGGCCCGGGAGTCGTCGTTGACCCCGACGCACTGCTCGCGGAGATCGAGACCGTCCGGGCGCAGGGCATCGAGGTCGGCGACAACCTCCTGCTCTCCGACCGCGCCCAGGTGATCCTCCCCTGGCACCGGTTGCTCGACGCCGCGCGGGAACAGGCCGCGGGAGACGCAAAGATCGGGACCACGCTGCGCGGTATCGGCCCGGCGTACGAGGCGGCGGCGGCGCGCCGCGGGATCCGCGTGGCCGAGCTCTATCGCCCGGCGACCCTCGCCACCCGCGTGACTGCCCTCGCGACCGAGACGGGCTACCTGCTGAAGGCGCTGGGAGTCACGGAGCTCCCGGCCGTCTCCGAGGTCCTCGACCACCTGGCGCAGTGCGCGGTGAAGCTCGCGCCGCACGTGCGGGACACGGGGCGCTACCTGCGGGACCATCTCGCGGGAGGCGGCACGCTTCTCGGCGAGGGGGCGCACGCGGCGATGCTCGACCTCTCCGCCGGCAACTATCCCTTCGTCACGTCTTCGACCTGCACGTCCGCCGGGTTCGCCGCCGGCCTGCACATCCCTCCGAAGGCGCTCGAGGGCTGCCTCGTCGTGCTGAAGGCCTACTCGAGTCGCGTGGGCGCCGGCCCGTTCCCGACCGAGCTGCACGACGCCACGGGCGACTTCCTGCGCGAGAGGGGCAACGAATACGGCACGTCCACGGGCCGTCCGCGGAGGACCGGCTGGTTCGACGCGGTCGTCGCGCGCACTGCTGTCGAGCTCTCGGGCTGCGGCGCCGTCGCGATCACGAAACTCGACATCCTGGACGATCTCGCGGAGATCCCCGTCTGCGTCGCCTACCGCCTCCGCGGCCGCGAGATCTCCGACGTCCCCGCGCTCGCGGAGGACATCGAGGCGGTGGAGCCCGTCTACGAGACGCGTCCCGGCTGGAAGGCGAAGACGACCGGCGTGACGCGCGAGGAGGACCTGCCCCCGGCGGCGCTCGACTACGTGCGCTTCCTCGAGTCGCGGATCGGCTGTCCCGCGGTCTTCATCTCCACGGGACCGCGCCGCGAGGAGACCGTCTGGCGCGTGGAATCCCCGTTCCTGCAGGCGCTCCCGGTCGCCTGAGCCGAGGTCCCGGCGAGGTAAACTCGCCCGCTCTGAGCGGGCCGTTAGCTCAGTCGGTTAGAGCATCGGCCTTTTAAGCCGGTGGTCCTGGGTTCGAGTCCCAGACGGCCCACCAACCTCTTCCTCGCGAATCCTCACTCCACCCTTGCGAATACGGCCATTTCTGCATCCCTCCGCCTTTCGGGATGTTGCGGAAATGGGGGTTCTTTTGGGCGGGGACACGGACACAAACACGGACACGTGACACTCAGCGTCGGGGGGCTCGATGACTCCCCCGCTGCGCGACTCCCTCCTCGAGCGCCGGGCACGCGAGCTCTACGAGCGCGAAGCGCCGAAGGCCGCGACGCCCTTTCACGAGTTGCGCACCCCCGGACGCCCTACCTAGAGACGGCGAAGCGGCCTGATAGGCGGGCGTGGAACCGCCATGATCGGGCATTTCGCCCCGAGGCCGCTGAAGGGGATAGTCTGCGATTAACACAAGGGGCCTCCATGTCCAACCTTTTCTCTTCGTACCTCTCGCGCATCATCGGGGTGACGGCGCTCTCCCTCATTCTCGTTTCGCCGGCAGCGGCGGTGGCTCAGTCTGTGAAGATGGGACTTGCTCTCTTCAACGTGGGAAATGTCAACCCGCCAGGGGTTGAAACGATCTTGGAGCTGACCTTCCCGGCGAACATCGACGGCCGGATCACGACGGCTACCTTTGGCTGGTCGGCCTCACCATGCGCCGCGGCAGCCAAGATCAAATTCTTTCGCCCGGCCTTCTCGCCGCTTGGCGTTGCAGTTCTTCCCTCATTCACTTTTTTGACGGAACGAGGCCCGTTCGATGTCACTGCGCCGGTGACCCAGTCGGGCTTCGGCATGCTGGCAACTCAGACGGTAGTACTCAATCCCGCGGTCGAGGTGCAAGCTGGTGACGTGGTCGCAATCACAAATGTGACTTCGTGTGGCGGGCCGACCCACGTAGATCGCTATGGGGGTATGCCCCCGCCTCCCGGCGGATCCCTGACTCTGCCTGGAGACGTGAGCTCCTCGTTTGTTCCTCCCACCAATCAGTTAGACCTCTTCATATTCTTGACGGCTTCCGGGAGTAGCTCGTCTCTGGGATTATTGAGCGACCGTTTCGCGATTACGCTCGATGCGAGGAACCCTCGAACCGGGGTAACGGCAAAGGGCGTGCCCACCCTTCTGGGGCCAGCGTCCGGCTATTTCAGCCTGCCCGAATTTACGGGGGATCCGACGTTTCCCGAGGTCACGGTGAAGATGGTGGATGCCACCGGCTCGCCGGCGCTGGGGGGAGATTTCTGGTTCTTTCACGCCCCGCTGACAGACGTTCTGTACACGATCACCGTCACGGATCAGTTCACCGGCGCCGTAAAGACCTACTCGAACAGCTCAGGGAGTCCCGGACAGCTTTGTGGCGGCGTAGACACGAGCGCATTCGTTCCCTGAGCGTCGATGAAGACACGAACAAACCGGAGGGCCACTCGCATGTTTCCCATCGGATACCTTCGTCGCTTCGTGCCCGTAGGTCTCTTTCTCGCCGCCTCTTCCGCTGGCCTCGGACAGAGTCTCTTGGTCGGGTACGCGGACGCTTACGCGGGGAATCTCAACCCGTCTGGGGTCGAAACCGTTTTCCAGCTCTGGCAGGCGGCTGACATCGATGGTGTCGTGACCACGGCTGTCTTCGGATGGTCGAACTCACCCTGTCCAGCCGCCGTGAAAATCAAGTTTTTCCGACCCGTGCCCGTAGTGGGAGTGAATCCCAGTGGGGCCTTATTCCTGACCGAACGCGGGCCGTTCGACGTCACTCAGCCGTTGATGTCTTCTGGTGTCGGTCCCCCGGTGACCCAGACCGTGATCTTCAATCCGCCCGTGCCGCTTCGTGTAGGGGATATCATTGCAATCACCAACCTCACGTCCTGCGGCGGCCCCACGTTCGCCCGCTATATTCCCAGTCCCAACCCACTCCCTCCTCCCTTTTCCGTCGCTGTTCCCGGAGACGTGGTCTCTAGCCTTCTTCTGCCCAACGCCCCCTATGACCGCCCTGTGTTTGTTACCGCCTTCGGAACCGGCCCCACTCTAGAGTTGCTTGGAAGATTCCGCGTTGGTCTCGTCGCCGTCGATCCGCGTACTGGCCGCCAGACTGCTGGCTCGCCGATCCTCCTCACTCTCACTGGTTCCACGGGATACTTCAGCCTCCCGGACTTCACGGGCGATCCCACATTCCCCGAGATCATGGTCAAGATGGTCGATGCGACCCGGACACCAAGCCTCGGAGGCACCTTCTGGTTCTTTCACGCGCCGCTTACCGACGTCCAATACACGATCACGGTTACGGATCTTACGAATGGGCGTGTGAAGACGTACGCGAAGGCTTCCGGGAGCCCCGGCCAGCTCTGCGGCGGCGTGGACACCAGCGCGTTTGTTCCCTGAGCGGACGTGATCGACGCCGAGGCTAGGTCAAGGCTGCGGCAGATCGTCCGGATTTTTCGGGGTAACGATAGGCGTTGGAGGGGGCACTGGCAGCGGTGGGCGTTCAACGCTAGGGACCTCGGAGAAAACGAGCCCGGGTGCCTGCCCTTTTTCGTTTGCCCGCTTGGGCATATCGCCGAGATGAATCACTCGCGGAGGTTCCCGCAGGCTCCCTGCCTTCGGAATCGTCTGGCCTTCGCGATAAGCCGGCGGCGGACCACTTTGTCCTCCTGGCGCAACGGGGAAGGGCTCGTAGTTACCCGGCTTCAGGTCGTCAGCGGAGACTGGAAAGGGGATCGTCTTACCCGGTTCTCTCCCCGTCTTTATCGAAGCCCATTTCGAGCGCGGTGGTTTACAGCCCGAATCCCACGCTATACCCAGGGAAGGTTTGTCTCGAGGCGAATCGGGACGGATGGTGACGAATGCCTGGCGTAACTTCGCGTTCCCAAAATCGGGCGAGGGTCTGTTCGCTGTTTCGATGGCTTCGATCCGCGCCACTTCCGCTTGCTTCATCGAGACAAGCGTTCCCTGTGGCGACGACAGAAACACGAGACGACCTGCCGAAACCCTCGGCTTGTCTTGTGCGAAGACAACTCCTCCACCGACGAGCTCAACCCGGTACACCGTGACGGCTACCGCGAGCACGTTCACCGATTCGAACACCAAGAGCAAAAAGAACAGTTTCCTCACTAAGAAATGATACCTCGCTCGCTAAGCAGGCCCTAACCCGGCCGGCGTCCTTCGCCAGATCAGCGGGCCAAGACGGAGTCGCCCGACCATCACCGCCGATCCGGGGTCATCCCGGCGACTCCACGGCATACTTTTACTTGCTGAGAGGTCTCAGCTTCGATCTCGGGGTCGATTTGAACGACCGCCCTTACGGAGTGGGCGCGGGCGTTGGAGCCGGATGCTCGAACTCGTGCAGCGGCGTTTTCGGTGAGAACCGCTCCATCGGCCCGAGGTCGCCGATGTATTTGTCGATTCTCGGTATCACGGCAAAGACTCCCATGCCCTTACCGTTGCCGGACGAAAACCCCCAGACCAGACCGCGCCGACTGTCGAGAAGATAGAGATTTTCGCCCTGCGCGAAGAGCTGGTAGCGCCCCGGCCCGTT
>JBBQNC010000067.1:0-13040 GCA_038329555.1 Thermoanaerobaculia bacterium | reverse complement strand
ATCCTCCTGCCGATGGTGACCTCCGTCGGCGAGTTTCGCGCGGCCCGTACGCATCTGACCGCCGTGGCGGCGCGGCTCGGCATCCGAACGCCGCCTCCGCTCGGCGTCATGATCGAAGTCCCGTCCGCCGCCCTGCTCGCGGATCGGTTCGCGGAAGAGGTGGAATTCTTCTCGATCGGAACGAACGACCTGACCCAGTACGCGCTCGCCGTCGACCGCGCGAACCCGGAGGTCTCGTCGCTCTTCCGGGCGCTCCATCCCGCGATCCTTCGCATGATAAAAATCGTCGTCGCCGCGGGCGCCGCGAGGGGCCGTCCGGTGGCGGTGTGCGGAGAGATGGCTTCGGAGCCGATCGGCATCGCGGCCCTGGTCGGTCTCGGAATCCGGGAGATCTCGGTGACGCCGGTCGCAATTCCCGGCATCAAGCAGAACATCAGCGCGGTCGATGCGGCCCGCGCCGCCAGCCAGATCGGCCGGGCGCTCGAATGCGACGATCCCGCCGAGGTCGAGCGGATCTTCCGCAGCCGCGACGAGGCGGAGGCGCGGAGGGTGGCGCCCGCCCGAGCGGCGAGCGAAAACCGGGAGGGAAGCGCTTGAGGAGAGTCGCCAAGCCGTGGGGCCACGAAATCGTGTTCGCCGAGAACGAGCGGTACGCGGGAAAGATCCTGCACCTCGACGCCGGACACAGCCTTTCGCTGCAGTACCATGAAAGAAAGGACGAGACGCTTTACGTTCTCTCCGGAGAGGTGACGCTGCTGGTGGATATCGAGGGCACAATGACGGAGAGACGGCTCGCGGTCGGCGAGGCGTTCCGCATCCGGCCGGGGCAGCGGCATCGCCTCCGCGCCGACGCGGCGTGCGATCTCGTGGAAGTGTCGTCGCCGGAGCTCGACGACGTCGTCCGGCTCGAAGACGCGTACGGCCGCGCCGGGACGACGGCGCCATGAGCCCCGCTCGCGGGGCCGCCGCGCTGTTGCTCCTCGCGAGCGTCGCGCTCGCGTCGCCCCCGAAGCCGCCGCCGACGCCGACTCCGCGTCCCAAGCTCTCGGGAGGTTTCGGCCGGACTCCGGTCGCCCCTCCGGAGGGCGAAGGCCAGTCGCTCGCTGACGTCGTTCGCGCCGCGGGAGCCACCAGGGGCCACAAGGACCAGAAGCCGGTGGCCATCACCAACGACAGCCTGGTCAAGGATCCGAAGAAGGGCCGCGTCACGACCTCGCAGATCGCGCCGGCGGCGCGCGTCACCGCGGCGGCCGCGCCGGCCGCCGCCGCCGCACGGGCTCCCGAACCGTCGCCTCCCGAGACGGCGCCCGCGGCGCCGGTTTCCCCCGGCGCGGACGAGGTCGCCTGGCGCGAGCGCGCGCATGCCGCGCGTCAGCGCGTCGAGGAGCTCCGCGCCGAGGTCGCACAGCTCGAAGCCGACGTGAAGCAGCTCGAGACCGACTTCTACCGCTGGGACGACGGGCAATACCGCGACCGGGTGATCAAGCCCTCCTGGGACAAGAAGAGAGAAGAGCTGGAGACCCAGCGGAGGCAGCTCGCCGACGCGGAGAAGGCGCTCGCGGACCTCCCCGAGGCGGCTCGGAAGGCGGGGGCACTTCCCGGATGGCTCCGCGAATGACGGGACGCCCTGGCGCTCCAACTCACTTCAAACAGGAGAGTTACGGCTTCTACCGAGTCGAGACGTGGGGCTGCCAGATGAACGTCCTCGACGGCGAGCGCATGGCGGGACAGCTCGAGACCCGCGGCTACCAGCGCGCGGACGCAGGCCAGGAGGCCGACGTCGTGCTGCTGAACACGTGCGCCGTCCGGGAGAAAGCGGAGGCCAAGGTCTACAGCGCGCTCGGAGTGCTCGGCCGCCGCAAACGGGAGCACCCGGGCATGGTGATCGGGGTCACCGGCTGCGTGGCGCAGGTCGAGGCGGACGAGATCCTGGAGCGCGCGCCGTTCGTCGACTTCGTCCTCGGCACGGGGCAGGTCGAGAGAGCGGGGGAGATCGTCGAGGAGATCCGGCGGGAGCGTCGCCGTGTCCTCGCCATCGACCTGCCGAAGGACTCTCCGGTCTACCAGTTCCGCCAGATCAGCCGCGAGTCGCCTTTCCAGGCCTTCGTCACGGTGATCGAAGGATGCGATCAGTTCTGCACGTTCTGCATCGTGCCGTTCACCCGGGGGCGGGAGCGCAGCCGGCGGTTCGAGGAGATCCGCGACGAGGTCGTCGAGCTCGTCGACCGCGGTTACTCCGAGGTGATGCTGCTCGGGCAGACCGTCAACGCCTACCGGGAGCCGGCCGAGGGGTTCGGCCTGGGGGAGCTGCTGCGGCGCGTCTCGGACGTGGCGGGGCTCCGGCGACTGCGCTTCATCACGTCCCATCCGGCGTTCGTCGACGACGCCTTGATCGACGCCCTCGCCTCGGGGGGGAACATCGCGCCCTACCTGCACCTGCCGGCCCAGTCCGGCTCCGATCGGGTCCTCTATCGGATGAAACGCCGCTACAACCGGGCCCGCTACGTCGAGACCGTCGCGCGCATCCGGGCCAGGGTCCCCGAGATCGCGATCTCGTCCGACTTCATCGTCGGGTTCCCCGGGGAGACCGAGGAAGATTTCGTGCAGACCCTGGAGCTCGTCCGGGAAGTGCGGTTCGCCAACGTCTTCGCCTTCCGCTACTCGCCGCGCCCCGGGACCGCGTCCGCGCGGTGGGGGAGGGAGACGGAAGTCGCAGACGCCGTCGCCGCGGAGAGGCTCGGGAGGCTCCTGGCCCTCCAGGAGGAGATCCAGACCGAGATCAACCGCTCGCTGGTCGGCCGGGAATTCGAGGTCCTGATCGAGAACCTCGATCGGCGGGGCCAGAGCCGGGGCCGCACCGCGTGCAACCGGGTCGTCCACATCGAGGGGGATGCGACGGAATTGACGTCGGGGCAATACGCGCGCGCCCGCATCGTGCGCGGCCTGCCCAACTCGCTGATGGCCCGGGCGGTCGCCCGGCCGCCTATGGGTGTGCAACCGGGGGGACTCCCGCCATGGTGAAGATGGAGATCAAGGGGCTCCTCATGGACCCGGTCAGCAACATGCCCGTCGTGATCCTCCGCGACGAAGAAGACGGGGTCTTTCTGCCGATCTGGGTCGGCATCTTCGAGGCGAACGCGATCGCGATCGAGATGGAGAAGGTCGCGGCTCCGCGCCCGATGACGCATGACCTGCTGAGGAATGTGCTCTCCGAGCTCGGCGTCCGCGTGGAGCGCGTCGTGGTCAGCGAGCTCAAGGAGAACACGTTCTACGCCCGCATCCACCTGGTCCGCGGCGAAGACCACTGGACGGTCGACAGCCGGCCGAGCGACGCCATCGCGCTGGCGCTGCGGGCGCAGGCGGAGATCTTCGTCGAGGAAGAAGTGCTCGAGAAGAGCAAGACGCTCCGCGCCGAGGGCACCGAGCCCGACCCGGAGCGGTTGAGGAAGTGGCTCGAAGAAGTCAACCCGGAGGACCTGGGCAAATACAGGATGTAGGAGTGTTGAGTTTTGAGTTCTGAGTTTTGAGTTTCGCCGCGGACCCGCTGTTTAGTTCCACAAAAAGAAACCCAATACTCACGACTCATAACTGATAACTTTTCCCCAGTGATCATCTCCATCACGAATCAAAAAGGGGGCGTCGGGAAGACGACCACCGCCATCAACCTCGCGGCGGCGCTCGCGACCAAGGGCATGCGGACCCTTCTCGTAGACCTCGATCCCCAGGCCAACAGCACGATGTCCTACCTCGACCGGCGGACGGTCGAGAAGTCCATGTTCGACGTCCTGACGGAGCCGGACGTGGCTTTGTCGGACGTCATCCGCAAGTCCGAACTCCCCAAGCTGGACGTCGCCCCGGCGCGCATCTCGCTCGCGAAGATCGAGTCGAAGCTGCTCGGGGAGATCGACGGGCACTTCCGGCTTCGTGACAAGATCGACGCGGTCCGGCGCAAGTACGACGCGATCTTGATCGACACCCCGCCGACCCTCGGAATGATCACCGTCAACGCCATGGTCGCGTCCTCCCACATCCTGATCCCGATCCAGTCCTCGTACTTCGCGCTCGAGGGGACCGACGACCTGCTCGAGACGATCGAGAAGATCAAGGCTCGCCCCAATCCGACGCTCCGAATCCTGGGCGTCGTGATCACCCTCCACGACCGGCGCACCGTCATCGGGAAAGACGTCTACGACCAGATCGCGACGGTCTTCGGCGACAAGGTCTTCAAGACGACGATCTCCAAGAGCGTTCGGCTCGAGGAGAGCCCCGCGCATCGCGAATCGATCTTCACGTTCGCGCCCCGCTCGAGCGGAGCGTCGGAGTACTACTCGCTCTCGGAGGAGGTGCTGTCCCGTGTCTAAGAGAAGAGGTCTTCCCGTCGAGGCTCGCATGCAGCACGACTCCCACTTCGTCGAGTCCCTGTCCGCTCGGTTCGGGGCGTCCCTCGGGCGCTGGATCTCGATGGAGGAGATCGAAACGAACCCCGATCAGCCGCGCACGAACGTCGGGGACCTGAGCGAGCTGCGCCGCTCGATCGAGGCCCGCGGGGTGCTCGAGCCCCTTCTCGTTAAACCGGTCTCCGACGGCCGATTTCGCATCATCGCGGGGGAGCGCCGCTTCCGCGCGGCCATGGAAGCCGGGCTGACCGAGGTCCCCTGCATCGAGCTCGACGTGCCTGAGAACGAGGTCGTCGAAATCGCCCTCATCGAGAACCTCCATCGCCGCGACCTCCACGCGTTCGAGGAAGCGGAAGGCTACGCGTCGCTCGCCGCGCGGCACGGGTACACGCAACAGCAGATCGCCGACGCGATCGGAAAATCTCGCGTGACGGTGACGGAGGCGATGTCGCTTCTCGAGATTCCCGAGGAGCTTCGCGACGCATGTCGGCGCGCCGACATCGACGCGCGATCCGTGCTGCTGCAGATCGCGAGACTCGGCGATCCGTCGAAAATGCGCGACGCGATCGAGGCGGTCGCCTCTGGCTCGACCCGCGAAGATCTCCGCGCGCGCAAGAAGGACAGCGACTCGTCGAAGAAGCGCCGTCACTTCTCCTTCGTCTACGGACCGAAGGGCGGCCCCTTCAAACTGAACCTCTCCTTCCTGAAATCGCGCGTCGAAAAAAGCGAGCTCATCGAGGCGCTGCGAGGAATCATCAAGCGACTCGAGTCCGACGAGATCAAGCTCCCGAAACGATAGGTCGGGACTCGCCGGGGTCGGCTCCTGGTGCGCGCTCGAGCGAGAGAGAAGGCGGAAGAGCCGGCCGGCGCCGGCTGCACTCCCTGCGGAGACCTGGCGCGACCCGCGAAGCGAAAGACCGGGTGGCGTCGCGCCTCCGCGAAATCGGCGCAGCGATAGATAGCCGAGTCCCGCTCCCGGTGTGCGCCGATTTCGAGGGTCTCCTCCGGGAGCGCACCGGCCCCGGGCTGCCACTGAGACTTCAACCTCTGAAGAGCGATGAGGGGAGCCTCCGCGGCCGGCAGAAGCCTTGCTCGCCACGAAGCTTTCCGAGCGAGCTCGGGATCGTCGCGAAGGGCAACAACTCACGGCGACTCTCTTCGCGGAGTGGGAAGAGGGGTGGAAGTGCCCGCCACGTGAAACCGAGTTCGTTCGGGCTCATGCCTCCGGAGCCGAGGACGTCGGAGACCTCCGCGAAGGAGCGACCTGGGGGTCAGTCGTGCAAATCGGCCTTGTTCGAATGGCGAATGGCCGAAACGCACGGAGACGGGCTAGCCCGCCTTGTTCCAAGAGAAGTGCGCCCTCGGCCGCCTGCTTGCACAGCGAGCCGCGACCGAAAGGTGCCCGGTGATGGCCTCCGCGGGGGGGTCCGCCGTCGCCGGACTCCAGGGAGGCACGAAATCTGTGCCGAACGGCCTCGGGCTCGTCTCCGGGTGCAAACTTAGACGGGTGAGGGAGCACGCCGATCCCTTGACTCGCGTCTCGCCGCGCTGTGACGAAGCCGAGCGGCGGCCCGGTGGTGTCGTCTGAGGCAGGGCCGCCGCGTGCCTCCGCCGGAGGCCCAGCCGGCGCCGTGCGGCTCGACGGCGAGGAAGAGGCTTGCGGCATCCAGTCTGGTCAGAGACGGCCCGGACCAACTCCCGCCGACAAAGGGGAAGGACAGGGAGAGGCGTTTCGAGCCGCGCCCCAGCCTGCTCGCAGCGTCCGATAAGATATATTATGTAAAATCGCCCAGAGATCAAGAGGCTCGAAGCGACGTCGGTCCTCGGATGCCTGCGAAGGGCTAAACCGCCAGCTCAATCGGGCGATTTTGCATAATATCGCCCGCGTTATGTCTACTCCGATTCGCGCGAGGCGGTCGGCGCGCGTGGGCAAAAAGAGTCTGCGCCGCCGATGCGGGAGCTTGCGGGAGTAGACATAACGCGGGCCCCGCCCAGGGACGGCGCGAGAAGGCTCACCCGGCGCAAACCTCGGTGTCCACCGGCTACTATGGGGCCGCGGATGAAGATCATCTCCCGGTCGGTCCTGCGCGAGATCTGGCCGCCCTTCCTGCTCGGGTTCTCCGCCTACACGTTCATCCTGCTCGTCCGGACGATCTACTTCCTGGCGGACTTCTTCGTCCGGCGGAGCGCGACGCTTCTCGAGGTGGTCTGGCTGGTCGTTCTGTCTCTTCCGTGGATTGTCGTCCTGACCCTTCCCATGGCGTTCCTGCTCGGGGTCCTGATCGGCATCGGCCGGATGGCCGGAGACTCCGAGATCGTGGCGCTGCGGTCGTGTGGCGTCGGGCCGGCGGCTCTGTCGCGCCCCGTCCTCGGCTTCGCGGCGGCGCTCGCCGCGGTCGTCTACCTGTTTTACGACGTCGCCCTGCCCAGGGCGAACGAGACCCTTTCGCGGGAGCTCGCCCGCGTCGCCTCGACGTCCGTCGTCAACGTCGTCCAGCCCCGGACGTTCCGCGAGGTGCGCAACGGGATCACGCTGTTCTTCGATCACACCGCCTCCGACGGGCGCTCGCTCGAGGGTGTCTTCGTGAAGCTCGGCGAGTACGACGAGAAGAAGAGCCAGGTCATCGTCGCCCGCCGCGGCGTCCTGACCCTGGAGGGCGAGCGGCTCTGGCTCGACCTGTTCTCGTCGACGCTCCACGACTACGACCCGGCGGACCCGTCCCGGTACAGGACGAACCGCAACGAGACGCAGCGCATCCTGATCGCCGGCGACATCGGGAACCCGGCGTCGGCGTCCGTCTCGTACCAGAAAGCACTGCGCTCGCAGTCGGTCCGGGAGCTCCTGCAGACGGCGCGGGCGACCCGCGGCAAGTCGGCCGAGAACTACCGGCTCGCCTGGGTCGAGATCCACAAGAAGTTCTCGATCCCGCTCGCGTGTCTGGCCTTCGCCGTCGTGGGAATCCCTCTCGCGGAGACCTCTCGCCGGGGCGGCCGCGGGAGCGGTTTCGCGCTCTCCCTGGCCATTATCGTCCTGTACTACGTCCTGCTCTCGAGCGGCGAGACCTGGGCGGAACAAGGCCGGCTTTCCCCGGGGCTCGCGATCTGGCTTCCCAACATCGTTCTCGTCGCAATCGGGGCCGCCGCGATGGCGCGGGGGGGACGGGAGCGCGCCCGCCTGCGGCTTCCCCGCTTCTCCCTCCGGGGGGGAACGCCGGCCTCGAGCGAGGCGGCGGAGCCCGCGCCCCGAGCGGGCTGGACCACCCTGGTCCGGTTTCCCACCATCCTCGACCGCTACGTGCTCGGCCGCTTCCTTTACATCCTCGCGATGGTCTTCGCCTCCGTCCTCCTCCTGGCGGTCATCGTGGACTACGCCGACCACATCGACAAGATCTCGAAGAACCGTCCGACCGCGGACGTGCTGATCGGCTACTACCGCAACTTCCTCCTGACGATCTCGCTGCAGGTCGCGCCGTTCGCGTTTCTCCTTTCGACGCTGATCGCTCTCGGGATCTTCTCGAAGAACAACGAGGACACGGCGCTGCTCGCGAGCGGCGTCTCCCGCTTCCGCCTGGGCACTCCGATCGTCGCGTTTTCGTTCGCGGCGGCCGTCCTCGCGTTCTCGGCGGGCGAGTACGTCCTCCCGCTGGCCCAGCGCGAGCAGGCCCGCTTCAAGAACCTGATCTACGCCCGCCCGCCCGACTACGGGCTCGCCTCGGCCGCGGAGCGCCGCTGGCACTACGGCCCGGGCCGGCGCATCTGGCATCAGGAGGCGAGCGACCCCGAGAAAGGACTCCTCCTCTCCCCCTCCCTCTTCGAGTTCGACGACGCGTTCGCCCTCGTCCGGCGGGACGCCGCCCGGGAGGCCTGGTGGGACGGACGGGAGTGGATCTTCCGGCAGGGCTGGACGCGCGTGTTCGGAGGCGCGGCCGAGGCAGACTACCGGACGTTTCTCGAGGAGCGCGTGCCCGGCGATCCGCCCCGCGCGTTCACCCGCGACCGGCGCGGCGCGGAGGAAATGCGGTTTCGCGAGCTCCAGCGCTCCGCCCGCCGCCTGAAGGCGAGCGGCTATCCGACGGGGGCCCTCGAGACGGCCCTGTACTCGAAGCTCGCCACTCCCCTGCTGGTTCCCCTGATGGCGCTCCTCGCGATCCCCTTCGCCTTCCGCGTCGGAAGGCGGGGGACGCTCGCGGGAATTGGGGTCGGTCTCGCCCTCGGCATGGCCTTTCTGATCGCGTCGGCGTTCTTCACGAAAGTCGGCGAGGTCGGCGCCCTGCCGCCGCTTCTCGCGGCGTGGTCCCCGGACGTGCTCGCTCTCACCGCGGCGGCCTGGATGCTCCTGCGGCTGAGGACGTAGGCGGGCGGCCGGGATAGCAAGCTGCTGAAAATGGATGGTGCGCCGTGTCTGACTTTCGGCCGCGGGCATTCGCTTCGAACGGCGGCCGATAGAGTTGATCAAGAGGGCTTAACGTAGGACGTCTTTTCGAAAGTTCTCGCAACGCCGCCTCACACCCTTTTTCAGCGCCTGCTTAGAAGACCTGGCCGCTCGAGAACGAGACTAGAAACCCCCGCCGTCCCCGGGGATCCGGATCCAGCGCGTAGGACACGTCGAAGCGCAGGACGCTGTTCGTCGCGGCGCGCGAGATCGCGATGCGGATTCCGACGCCGAAGTCGCTCTTGAAGTCGCTGAACCGCAGGGGCCGCCCGGGCGGGGTCGCGGCCCCCGTGTCGAAGAAGATGGCGGCGCCCGGCGAGAAGAGCTGGAGAAACTCCCGGGCCACGAAGAACCGCTGTTCGGCGTTGAAGATCACTCGCTTGTCCCCCTCGAACGCATACAGGCGGTAGCCGCGAAGGCCGTTGTCGCCGTCCGCGAAGAACTGGATGTCCCGGTCGAGGTTCCAGCCCCGGTCGAACGTGAGGCGGGACACGAACGTCTGGAGCGGGCGGACCTGTTCGAACTTCCGGACGAAGAGGACCCTCCCCGAGAGGATCTCGTTTTGCGGCGAGCCGTCCCACCGCGTCCGGTACGAGACCGCGGCGGAGAGGAAGCTTCCGACGCCGAGGCGCCACCCCTTCTCGAGGGCGACGCGGAGGCGCTCGGTCGTGCGGTCCACGCCGAACGCGGCCGGCGAAACGCCCACATCCACGACGATGTTCCGCCCGAGGTTGAAGTCCTCGAATCGCGCGTCGCGGTTGACGTAGTTCAGCTTCAGAAAATCGTTGCTCACGTCCTGGTAACCAACCGTGACGTACCGGAACCGGCGGTCATCGGGGATCACGGGCGAGGGGCTCGTCTCGAGCAGCGAGAAGCGGTCGTCGAGCGCCTCGAATCCGACGGAGATCCGCCGCGCGCGGGTGTTGCTCGCGTCGACCGCCCACGCCTGCCGGAGCGTCACCTCGTCGTGGCGCAGGCGGTAACGCGAGAACGTCTCGCCGTTTGCGAAAATGCGGTCGTTCAAAGACAGGTGGTCGTAGAGAGCCTGACTCGATCGCCGATCGACGAAGGAGACGAAGGGTCTCACCACGGCGGCCCGGGTCTCGCTGCCGTCCGAGTTGTCGGAGTAGGCGAAGTCTCCGAGCCAGTAGGGACCGAAGAGGTACGGGTCGACGTATCGAACGGACCGGTTGGTGCGCTCGATGTCCTTGTCGTAGGAGATGGCGATCTGGCGGCCCGAACCCAGGAAGTCCTTCTCCTTGAGAACGAACCCGTAGGTGGTCGCCCCGCCTTTGCCTCCGAAGGAGATCCCCGGCTCCGTGGTCCAGGCGTCCTGGGTGACGACCTCGACGTCCACGACGCCGTCGTTGGGAGGCCCTGCCGTCACCGTCGCCGCCTTCAGGAACGGGAGGGCCCGGAGGTTCCGCTCGGTCTCCTCGAGCCGGGCCGGGTCGAAGGGCTCCCCCTCGCGGAAGAGGAGGAAACGGCGGATGACCGCTTCGCGAGTCTGGAAACGCACGGCGTTGGCCGTCCGGTAGAGCCAGCCGCGCGAGGCCTCCTCGGGGGAAAAGACGTCGAGCGCCCGCACCCGGATCGCCCCGACGCGCGGCCGTCCCTCGTCGGCCCGCGCGGAGCCGGCCGCGAGCGCAGCGAGCACGAGGCCGAGGCCGAAGATCCAGGCGCTCCGGGGCGGACAACGGCAGCGTTCCCGCCGCGCCGGCGCTGGTCTCCTCCCCTCGTCGCTTTGCGGGACCCCGCGCGCGGCGAAACGGCGAACGGGCACCGGAAGGAGGGCGATCACGGGATCGGGCGCCGCCGGAAGGACGCGCGACGGGTGACCGGGCTCCGCCCGATCACCCTCTCTGCTAGGTGCCTTCCTGCCAGGAGCTCATGTACCGAACCTGCTCCGCGCTCGGAACGTCGATCGCGATCCCCATGGCCGCGAGCTTCAACCGGGCGATCTCCCGGTCGATCTCGTCGGGAACCGTGTAGACCTTCTTCTCGAGCGTCGCGTGGTTCTTGACCATGAACTCGGCGCCCAGGGCCTGGTTGGCGAACGACATGTCCATGACCGACGCGGGATGCCCCTCGGCCGCCGACAGGTTGATCAGGCGCCCGTCCGCGAGCAGGTTCACGCGCCGTCCGTCCGCGAAGGAAAACTCCTCGACGAACTCGCGGATCATGCGCCGCTCGCGCGAAAGGACCGCGAGCGCGGGAATGTCGATCTCGACGTTGAAGTGGCCGGAGTTGCAGATCACGGCGCCGTCTTTCATCGCGCGGAAATGCTCCTCGCGAAGAACGCCCTTGTTCCCCGTCACGGTGACGAAGATGTCGCCGACGCCCGCCGCCTCTTCCATCGTCATCACGCGGTACCCGTCGAGCACCGCCTCGATCGCCTTCGTGGGATCGATCTCGGTCACGATCACCTGGCCTCCGAGCCCGCGAGCCCGCATGGCGACCCCGCGCCCGCACCATCCGTACCCGGCGACGACGACGTTCAAGCCGGCGACCAGCAGGTTCGTGGCCCGGATGACCCCGTCGATCGTCGACTGGCCGGTGCCGTAGCGATTGTCGAAGAGGTGCTTCGTCCGGGCCTCGTTCACCGCCACGACGGGGAACTTCAGGACTCCGTCCTTCTCCATCGCCTTCAGCCGGATCACGCCCGTCGTGGTCTCCTCCGTGCCTCCGACGATGCCGGAGAGGAGGTCCTGACGCTCCTTTGGCGACAGCGACCTGGCCCACTCGCGCAGCACGGGATCGACGTCCGCGTCCTTGCCGAGGGCGAGGAAGAGTAGCGACGAGACGAGATCCGCGCCGTCGTCCATCGTGATGTTCGGCCGGTGGGCGAGCGCTGCGCGGATGTGGTTGTAGTACGTCTTGTGGTCCTCGCCCTTGATCGCGTACGTCGAGATCCCCGAGTCGACGACGAGGGACGCCGCGACGTCGTCCTGGGTCGACAGGGGGTTCGACGCGCACAGGACGAGATCGGCCCCGCCCGCCGCGAGCGTGATCGCGAGATTGGCGGTCTCGGTCGTGACGTGCAGGCAGGCGGACATCCGGATCCCGCGGAAGGGCTTCTCCTTCTCGAATCGCTCCCGGATCTGGCGGAGCACGGGCATGCTGGCCTCCGCCCAGGCGATCCGGAGGCGGCCGCGCTCGGCGAGCGAGGCGTCGCGGATGTCCGACGGAACGGTCGTCTGCACCGCCGTGCTCATCGTGTCACCGGAGCGGCCGTCGCCGGTTCGACTCCCGCCGCGCGCGACAGCGTCTCGGCGAGGTCCGTCCGCTCCCACGTGAAATCGGGAAGGTTGCGGCCGAAGTGGCCGAACGCGGCCGTCTGCTTGTAGATGGGGCGGCGCAGGTTCAGGCTTTCGATGATCCCCTTCGGCGTCAGGCGGAAGTGCTCCCGCACGAGCGCGACGATGCGCTCCTCGGGAATCCTCCCCGTGCTGTACGTCTCGACGTGAACCGAGACCGGGTCCGCGACACCGATGGCGTACGCGAGCTGGATCAGCGCGCGCTCGGCGATGCCGGCCGCGACGATGTTCTTGGCGATGTAGCGGGCCATGTAGGCCGCGGAGCGGTCGACCTTCGTCGGGTCCTTCCCCGAGAAGGCTCCGCCGCCTTGGGGAGCGCTTCCGCCGTACGTGTCGACGATGATCTTTCGGCCGGTCAGACCGGCGTCGCCCTGCGGGCCCCCGATGACGAAGCGGCCGGTCGGGTTGACGTGGAACTTCGTCTGCTTCGTCAGGAGGCCCGCGGGAATGACGGGCTTGATGATCTCCTCGATGACCGCTTCCTTGAGCGCGGGGTGCTTCATCGCCTCCGCGTGCTGCGTCGAAACGACGACGGTCTCGACGGAGATGGGCCGGCTTCCCTCGTACTCGACCGTCACCTGCGACTTGCCGTCCGGACGGAGGAAGTCGAGCTCGCCCTTGCGCCGCGACTCGGAGAGCCGCTGGACGAGCCGGTGCGCGAGCGTCAGGGGGAGCGGCATCAGCTCTTCGGTCTCCCGAACGGCGTAGCCGAACATCAGCCCCTGGTCACCGGCCCCGCCCGTGTCGACGCCCTGGGCGATGTCCGGGGACTGGGGGTCGATCGAAGAGATGACCGCGCAGGTCTCGTAGTCGAAACCGAACTTCGCGCGGGTATAGCCGATCTCTCGGATGGTGTGCCGGACGACCGAAGGAAAGTCGACGTAGGTCCGGGTC
>JBBQNC010000066.1:0-13182 GCA_038329555.1 Thermoanaerobaculia bacterium | reverse complement strand
AGCCATCCCCGCGTCATGAAGTCCGAGAGCGTCAGGACGAGCAGGATGCCGAGCCAGAAGAAGCCCCCGACGATCACCAGTTGTGTCAGGCGCGTGCTGTACTTGACGTGCATGAAGAAAAGGACGACCAGGGTCGCCTTGAACACGGCGATCGTAAGAGCGACGACGGTGTTCCAGGGACCGAGGTCGGCGAACGAGACGACGGTCGTAATCGCGGTCATCAGGATCAGGATCCCGAAGACGGCCAGATAGACCTTCGGCGGCACGATGTGCTCATGTGACGCCGTGGTGTCGGGTCTCTCCGTCACTTGAGGTGCCTGCCGATCAAGTAGAGCAGCGGGAACAGGAAGATCCACACGATGTCAACGAAGTGCCAGTAGAGGCCGGAGACCTCGACGGGGCTGTAGTACCCGGGCGAGAAGCGGCCGCGGTACGCCATGTAGAGAAGCATCGTCACGATCCCGATCCCGATGATCATGTGGAGCGCGTGCAGGCCCGTCATGCCGAAGTACAGTGAAAAGAACAATTGAGCGGCAGGCCCGTCGCCTCCCGGATATTGGAACCCCGGGCCGGGAAGGAGGTGGTGCCGGATGTGGTCGGTGTACTCGACGGCCTTGATTCCCAGGAATACGAACCCCAGGACGATCGTCGCCGAGAGGAATCCGAGAAGAGGCTTTCTGCGGCCCGTCGCGGCGCTGTGTACCGCCATCGCCATGGTCAGACTGCTGACGATGAGCACCGCGGTATTGATCGTCCCGAGCACGATGTCCATGTGAACGCTCGCGTGAGCGAACCCGCGGGGAAACTGCCAGCGGTAGATCGTGTAAGTCAGGAAGAATCCGCCGAAGAACAGGATCTCCGTGACGAGGAACACCCACATCCCGAGAGACGACGCGTCCCGCTGCTGCTCCATCGACCGGAAGTGGTGCTGCAGCCTCCCCGGGGCGTGTTCGGCGGCGGGGAGCGGTTCCGGCTCAGCCAATGACCTGCGCCTCCTCTCGCGGACGATACTCGTAGGCTTCCCACGTGACCACCGGCGTGACCGGAAAGTTCTCAGTCGGTGGCGGCGACGGGGTCTGCCATTCGAGGCCGGTCGCGCGCCACGGGTTGTCCACCGCGTCCTTCCCGTACCGCATCGACCAGATCAGATACGCGAGGGGTAGCACGTATCCGAGGCCGAGGATCGAGGCGCCCGCCGTGGACATGACGTTCAAGACCTGGAACTCCGGCGGATACGCGTGATATCGCCGCGGCATCCCGAGGTATCCCACGATGAACTGCGGGAAGAAGGTGAGGTTGAATCCGACGAACACGACGAAAGCGGCGAACTTCGCGAGCCCCTCGGGATACATCTTTCCGGAGATCTTGGGCCACCAGTAGTGGATCCCTCCGAGGTATCCCATGATCGCGCCGCCCACCATGATGTAGTGAAAGTGCGCGATGACGAAATAGGTGTCGTGGACATGCACGTCAATTCCGAGCGACGCGACGAAGAGTCCTGTCAGCCCGCCGATCGTGAAGAGGCCGATGAACCCGAACGCGTAGAGCATCGGCGTGCGGTAGGAGATCGAGCCCTTGTACATCGTGGCGGTCCAGTTGAAGACCTTCACGGCCGACGGGATGGCGACGAGAAAAGAGAGAAACGAGAAGATCAGCCCCGCGTAGACCGACTGGCCGGACACGAACAGGTGGTGCCCCCAGACGAGGAACCCCAGAACCGCGATCGCAATCGAAGCGAAGGCGACGAATTCGTAACCGAAGACGCGTTTGCGCGAGAAGGTCGGCACGATCTCCGAGACGACGCCCATTGCCGGCAGGACCATGATGTAGACGGCCGGGTGGGAGTAGAACCAGAAGAGATGCTGGAAGAGCACCGGATCTCCGCCGAGGGCCGGGTCGAAGAACCCCAGATGGAGGATCCGCTCGAGCGCCACGAGCAGGATGGTCACGGCGATGACCGGCGTGCCGAGCACGAAGATCATGCTCGTCGCATAGTGCGACCACACGAAGAGCGGCAGCCGGAACCAGGTCATCCCCGGCGCGCGCATCGTGTGGATGGTCACGATGAAGTTCAACCCGGTCAGGATCGACGAGAACCCGGTGATGAAGATCCCAACCGCAGCGGGAATGACGCGCGAGCTCGAGAAAGCGGTGCTGTACGGGGTGTAGAAGGTCCAGCCGGTGTCGACGCCGCCGTGCACGATCGCCCAGAGCGTGAAGAGCCCTCCCACCACGAAGATGTACCAGGAGAGGAGGTTCAACCTCGGGAACGCGAGGTCCTTGGCGCCGATCATCATCGGGATGAAGAAGTTCCCGAGCACGGCGGGAATGGAGGGGATCAGGAAGAAGAAAACCATGACGATCCCGTGCATGGTGAAGAGCTTGTTGTAGGTCTCCGCCTGGAGGAGATCCCCTTCGGGCGTCAAGAGCTCCAGGCGGATCAGAAGGGCGAAGAGCCCGCCCAGGAAGAAGAAGAACGTGATCGAGATCATGTACAGGAGCGCGATCCGCTTGTGGTCGCGCGTCAGGAGCCAGGACTTCACGCCGTATCCGGCATTCAGATACGACGCTCGGGGCGGCGATGGCTCTGCTCGGGGAATGAGTTCGGCGGACATCGTCAGGGTTTCCTTTCCTTGCCGGAACCCGGCTCCGTGCCGGGCCGGTTCGGCGCGGGCATCGTGTTGCCCGGCGGGAGCATCTCGGTGCCGGACCCGGGACTCGGTTTGGACAGGGACTTGATATAGGCGACGAGCTGGAGGATGCCCTCCTCGCTGATCAGACCCTGGAACGTCGGCATGATGGGTTGGAACCCCTCGACCATCTTCGCCGTCGGGTTCACGATCGATTCGCGGATGTAGGTTTCGTCGGCCACGAGCGTGCGCCCGTCCGCGAGCTTGACCTGCCGGCCGAAGAGGCCCTCGAGATTCGGCCCCCGGGCGAGCGAATCCGGGCGATGGCAGCTGTTGCAGGCGTGCTGCTGGAAGAGCTTGGCTCCCGCCGACGCCAGAGACTCCGAGCCGCCTCCGCCCGAAATCCAGTTCTGGTAGGCGTTCGGCTCCAGAACTTCCACCCAGCCGATCATCTTCGCGTGATTGGTTCCACAGTATTGCGAACAGAATATGTGGTATCGCCCGGGCCGGGTGGCCTCAAACCACACGGTCGCATAACGGCCCGGTACGACGTCGCGCTTCATCCGGAACGCGGGGACGAAGAAGCTGTGGATCACGTCCTCCGAGGTCATGGTGAGCTGGACGGGCCGGCCGACGGGGACGTGAAGCTCGTTGATCTCGCGCATTCCGTCGGCGTGCTGGAGCTTCCACATCCACTGCTTCCCGACCACGAAGACCTGAAGCGCGTCGTCCGGCGGGCGGTTCATTCGGAAGTAAATCTTCGCGCCCCAGAAGAAAAACGTCATCGCGATGCAGAGAGGGATCACGCTCCACGCGATCTCGAGGGCCAGCCCGCCCTCGATCGCGGGCGGGATTTCGTTCTCGGAACGGCGTCGGAACTTGATCGCGAAGACGATCAGGAGGACCGCGATCAGGAGGGCGAAGAACGCGCTGACCGTGATCAGGTAGAAGTACAGCGCGTCGACCTGAGACGCGATCGTCGAAGCGCGGTCGGGAAAGAGCGGCAGGTCCGTTCTCATGCGGGCCGCCCTCGGGTCCCGGATTCTCGAGCGACCCGGTTCGCGCCGCGCCTTTCCCGTCTCCACATGACCAGGAGGAAGGTCGTCATGATCAGGACGGCCGCCACCCCGCCCGCCCGCACCATGTTCATGACGACGGCGCCGTACCGGCCGACCTTCGGGTCGTAGTGGTAGCAGTAGAGAAGGATCTGGTCGACGGGCGTGCCGATCCGCTTCTCCGAGGCCTCGATCAGCCCGAGGCGCAGGTCCCGCGGCGCGTAGTCGATGCCGTAGAAGTAACGGGAGAGCTTTCCGTCCGGAGTGGCGATGTAGATCGCGGCGGCGTGCGCGAACTGTCCCGCGCTCTCGTCGAACTTGTAGCGAAAGCCCACGGCGGTCGTGACGCGTTCGATCGAGTCCGGTCCGCCGGTCAGAAAGTGCCATCCGCTCGCGGCGCCGCTGCGATGGTAGGCGTCGACGTAGGGCTTCTTCTTCGCCGCCGCGTCGGCGGGCTTCTCCCGGGGGTCGAAGCTGACGGTGACGATCTCGAATTCTTTGCCGACGTCGAACGAAAGGGTCTTGAGCGACGACAGCAGGCCGTTCAAGACTTCGGTGCAGAGCATGGGGCAGTCGTAATAGGCGAGGACCAGGATCACGGGCCGCTTTCCGAAGTACTGGCCGAGGCGGACGGCCCGCCCGGACTCGTCCTGGAAGATCGCGTCGAGCGGAAGCGGTTGACCGAGCCGCTGCTCGATTCCGACCGCCCGCAGAATCGCCGGACGCGCGTCGCGGGCCGTCGCTTCAGGAGCCTGCGCGAGCGCCATGGTCGCGAGAGCGGACGCCGGCAGGAAGAGCCAGGCTCGAACGCAGGAGCGCCGCGGCAAGAGCTTCATCGAGCCGGGGCTCCCGGCGAGGCGGCGAGAGGAGCCCCGGCCTGGGCCGGCGGGAATGGTTTGCCGCCCGGCACGCCGCGCTCGAGGATCAGCTGCATGGCGCGATCGATCGGAATGCGCGCGATCCCGCCGGATCGGTCGACCCAGCCATAAGTCGACAGCCGGGCGTCCTCGGAGGCGCGCAGCGCCTGCCGCGGGGCGAGCGGCAGCGGCTCCAGTCTCGGCTGCGAAGGCGTTCGCTTCAGGCTCGCCGCGACGTTCGGTTGCAGCACGGTCTGTTCCTTGTGGGCCGCCGACGCGAAGAGCCGGAAAAGACCCCACATTCCCAGCTGAACGACGCCACCCAGCACCAGGAGCCCGAACCCGAAGCCGAGAACGGCCGAGACTCGGGTGTCCCTCTTCTCGTAAGCAACGTCCGCGTGCTCCGCCGGACGCGGATCAGTGGGCCGCATGCTCGAGAGCCTCCGTGAATTCCGGATCGTTGCGAGGCAGAAGCGGCCGTTCGAGAAGCTGCCATAGAAAGACGGAGAGCCACAGCCCTCCCAGGCCGACGAACGCCGCGAGGTCGAGCCAGTGGACCTCGAAGCGACGGGGGGAAAAGACCGGCCGAACGAGCCAGAAGAGGTCGACCACGCGCATGCCGACGACCAGGACGGCGACGGTCGCAAGGATCCTCGGATTGCGGTTGGCGTCGGCGGAGAGCAACAGCAGAAAAGGCAGAGCGAAATGAAGAACGATGAGGGCGATTCCGAACCAGCCCCAACCGCCCTGCAACCGTTTCAAGTACCAGGGGATCTCTTCGGGAAGATTGCCGGACCAGATGATCAGGTACTGGGACAACGAGACGTACGCCCAGAACATCACGAATGCGAGGAGCAGCTTGCCGAGGTCGTGGAGGTGTTCCGGGGAGAGCACGTCCGCGAGCGGCTCGTAGCGAGCGAGAAGGATCGTCAGAGCGATCACGAAGGCGAGCGCGGAGAGCGCTTGGCCCGCGATGAGAAGAACGCCGTACATCGTCGAGTACCAGCGGGGCTCGAGCGACATCAGCCAGTCGATCGACCAGAAGGTGATCGTCAATCCGTAGAGGACGAGGCCGCCCGAGCTGATGAGCTGAAGCCGCCGGTTCAACGCCGGGCTCGGAGAGAGGTCCTGCGTCTTCGACCAGCGGTTCAGGAAAAACGCGAGAAGCAGCCAGGCAGCCACGTAGACGGCGCCCCGGCCGAGGAAGAACGGAACGTTCAAGTAGGCGCTCTTGTGCTGGAGCAGCGGATCGCGCGCGACGTCCTCCGGCCGCGCCCACGCATAGAGGCTCTTCAACCCGAAGAGCAGCGGAACGAAGCAGAGCGCGACCAGGGGCAGGGTGCGAGTCGCCGATTCGAGCGGCCGGCGAATCGGAACCCCCCATGCTCCCCCGGTCACGTAACGCAGCATCAGGACGGCGAGCGACCCGAGAGCGATTCCGGACCAGAAAACGCAGGCAAAGAGGTAGGAACGGAAGAATTGGATGGGAGTGGCGAACGCCCCGACCGCGCAGGCGATCGCTCCGACGATCCCCACCAGAAGAAGAGGTCTCCTCGCTCGAAGGACGGCAGCGGAGAGGCTCGCTTGCCCGGTCATCGGGCTTCCGGCGCCGAGCCCGAGATCGGGAACGGAGCGGGCGCGGGGGTCGGCGACGGCACCTGTGGCGCGGACTGGACGGACTCGACGCGGACGCGGTCCTCCGGCCCGATGGCGGCGACAGGCGCGTTCTGCGATAGCTGGAGCGCGCGCACGTAAGCGACGATCGCCCAACGGTCCGCGACGTCGATCTGCGAGGAGTAATCGGGCATCGCGCCGAACCCGTTCGTGATCACGTCGTAGAAGTGGCCGACGGGCGCGTTTCGGAGCCGATCGATGTGGAAGGAGGGCGGCGGCCGGTAGCCGCGCAGGACGACCATACCCGCGCCACTCCCCGTCCGGTCGTGACAGGGCGAGCAAAAGATGTCGAATCGCTGCCTTCCTCGCGCGAGAACGGCGGCGCCGAGCGGCACGGGGAATTCCGTCACGAGGGCGTTTCCGACCTTGCCGGAATAGACCCGCGAATCCGCGCGCAGAAACCCGCGCGCCACGGTTCCGTCCGGAAGCGGCCGCGCCTGACGCCCATCCGCGAAGAAATCGCTGTGCCGCAGGTCCTTGTACTTGGGCTGGTCGTACATCTCCTGCCGGCAGCCGGACGGCGCGATCGCCAGCACGGCCGCGAGAAGGGCGACGGTTCGCGGACGAAGGAGCCGGGTCACAGGGGCTGCTCGAACACGGCCTGGCTCCGCGACGACCGCCCGCCGACAGGGGACACGGGTTTCATTCCTCCACTTCCGCGATGTCGTGCGCCCCGAGGCTCTCGAGGAAGCGGCGGGTGGATTCGAGATCGAACTTCGGATCCTTCGCCTCGATGCACAGAAAGAACCGGTCGCGCGAGGCGAGGGCGAACCGGGGAGCATTGAACACCGGGTGATACGGCATCGGAAGGCCGTTCATTCCGAGCATCCCGAAGACGGCCGCGAAGGACGCGAAGAGGATCGTGAGCTCGAAGGTGATCGGGACGAACATCGGCCAGCTCGCGAGCGGTCGCCCGCCCACGTTGATCGGGTAGTGCACCGCCGACGCGAACCACTGCATGAGAAGGGCGGTCGCGCATCCGAGGAGACCGCCGATCAAGACCACGATCGGAAGCTTAGTCCGCTTCATTCCGAGTGCCGCCGTCAGCTCGTGGATCGGAAAGGGACTGTAGGCGTCCACGCGGCGATAGCCTTCGTCTCGCGTCCTGCGGGCGGCGGCAACGAGGTCGCCGGGTGTGTCGAACTCGGCCATCAGGCCGTAGAGGGGCGGCGCGACGAGCGCGGCCGGCGGCTCGGTCGCGGCGGGAAGCGGACTCATACCTCGCCCTCGATTCGGCCGGGCGCCGGGACGGGCTCCCCGGCCACTTCCGCGGTGGGAACCATCGTCCGCATCTCGAAAATCGAGATCATCGGCAGGAACCGGATGAAGAGGAAGATCAGCGCGATGAAGAAGCCAATCGTGCCGATGAAGATCGACCAGTCCCACACCGTGCCCTGGTACATGCCCCACGAGGAGGGCAGAAAGTCCCGGTGGAGGCTCGTGACGACGATGACGAAGCGCTCGAGCCACATTCCCGCGTTGACGACCATCGCGATGCACCAGAGGATCCAGGGCGTCGACCGGATCCGTCTGAACCAGAGGAGCTGGGGCGTCAGGATGTTGCACAACATCAACGCCCAGTAGTAGTGCCCATACGGGCCGGTCAGGCGGTTGTGCACGGTGTACGCCTCGAACGCGTTACCGCTGTACCAGCCCATGAAGTCTTCGATCATGTAGCCGTAAGCCACGATCAGGCCCGTGGCCAGCATGATCTTCGCCATGTTCTGGAGATGGCGCAGGGTGATGAACCCTTCGAGGCCGTAGACCGCCCGCAGCGGAATCGCCAGCGTCAACACCATCGCGAATCCGTCGTAGATCGCGCCCGCCACGAAATAAGGAGGAAAGATCGTCGAGTGCCAGCCCGGGATGATCCCGATCGTGAAATCGAAGCTGACGACCGTGTGGACGGAGATGACGAGAGGCGTCGCGAGGCCGGCGAGCAGGAGGTACGCCGTCTCGTAACGGTGCCAGTGCGCCGCGGAGCCGCGCCACCCGAGCGCGCCCATTCCGTACAGGATCTGGAAGAACTTGCGTTTCGCGCGGTCGCGCAGCGTCGCGAGGTCGGGGATCAAGCCGACGTACCAGAAGAGCAACGAGACCGTCGCGTAGGTGGAGACGGCGAAGACGTCCCACACGAGAGGGCTCCGGAACTGAGGCCAGAGAGCCATCGTGTTCGGGTAAGGGACCAACCAGTACGCCAGCCACGGGCGGCCGAGGTGCAACAGGGGGAAGAGACCGGCCTGCGCCACCGCGAACAGCGTCATCGCCTCCGCGAACCGATTGATCGAGGTCCGCCACTCCTGGTGGAGAAGCAGAAGGATCGCGGAGATCAGTGTGCCCGCGTGCCCGATTCCGATCCACCAGACGAAGTTGACGATCGCAAAGCCCCAGCCGACCGGGACGTTGACGCCCCAGACGCCGATGCCGCGCACCAGCAGGTACCCGATCGCCGCGAAGAGCCACATGGTGAGCGAGAACGCGAGAAGGAATCCGACCCACCAGAAGCGGGGCGTTCTCCGAGCCAGGACGATCGAGGAGATCTTGTCCGTGACCGACGCGAACGTGTGCCCCGGCTCGAGAATCGACGCGGAGCGGGGATCGTCGACGGGCGGTGTGCTCACTTCTGCCCCGTTTCTCGATCGAGCTCGGTGTGCGGGAAGTCGGTGCGCACTGGCTCGGGCAGCGCCGGGTTTGGATTCCGGATCGAGCCGAGGTAGGTGGTGCGCGGCCGGGTCCCCAGCTCCGACAGCAGCCCGTAGTCGCGGGGGTTCCGGCGGAGCTTCGAGACCCGGCTCTCCTTGTCCGCCAGATCGCCGAACACGATTGCCTCGGCGGGACAGGCCTGCGCGCATGCGGGCGTGATCTCACCGTCGCGGACCTTCCGGTTCTCGATCTCGGAGTCGATCTTCGCTCCGTTGATCCGCTGGACGCAGTAGGTGCACTTCTCCATCACGCCGCGCCACCGCACCGTGACGTCGGGGTTGGCGAGCATCCGCATGCTCGGAGCCCGGAACTGCGTCGAGTAATGGTAGAAGTTGAAACGCCGCACTTTGTAAGGGCAGTTGTTGGAGCAGTACCGCGTGCCAACGCACCGGTTGTAGACCATGTCGTTCAACCCCTCGGCGCTGTGGACCGTGGCGCCGACGGGGCAGACGAGCTCACAAGGCGCGTTCTCGCAGTGCATGCAGGGCACCGGCTGGAAATAGTGGCGCGGGTTTGCCGGCTCGCCTCCGTAGTAATGATCGATGCGCAGCCAGTGCATCTCGCGGCCGCGCCGGACCTGGTCTTTTCCCACGACCGGGATGTTGTTTTCGGACTGGCAGGCAATCACGCAGGCGTTGCACCCGACGCAGGCCGACAGGTCGATCGCCATCCCCCACGCATAGGTGTCCGACGGGTACTCGGGGTAGAGAGAGAGCGCGCGGTCCGGCTCCTTCTCTTTCTCGTGGACGAAACCGGGGTTCTTTTCGTACTCCTCCAGGTTTGCGGCGCGCACGATCTCGCGGCCCTCCATGTTCTGGTGGAGCTGCGTGCAGGCGAGCGGATAGGTTTCGCCCGTCTTGCGGACGGAGAGCCCGGATGCCGACCAGAGGGCGTCGGACCGCCGCAGCAAGTAAGCATTCGCGCCCGTCCCCGAGCCGAGCCGCCCGGCGCGCTTGCGCCCGTGACCGAGATTGAGGACGACCGTCCCGTCGGGCAGGCCCGGCTCGATCCACGCGGCGGCGCGCAGCGTACGGCTCGCGAGCCCGAGCTCGACCACGTCTTCCTTCGCGATGCCCAGGCGCTTCGCGGTCTCGATCGAAAAGAGCGCCGCGTTGTCCCAGGTCAATCGCGTAATCGGGTCGGGCAGCTCCTGGAGCCACGCGTTGCTCGCGAATCGGCCGTCGTGGAGCTTCGGGTCGGTGCGAAAGACGAGCTCGAGACCCTGGGCGGCGGCTGTCGGACGCCCTCGGGTCGAGGCATCGCCGGGTTGCGTGCCGGACGTCGCCGGCGACGCGAGCACGACGGGCGGCGGAGAGCCGACCCGGATGGATCGATCCGGTGACACCGTGCCCGCGATGACCCCGTCGTGCAGCGCACGCCGCCACTCTGCCTCGAAGTCGCCGGCCATCTTCCCGCGCCAGAAGGTCCGCACGAGATCGTAGCCGGAGCTCTCGGGAGCGCCGGCGAGCGCTGCCAGGACCTCGTGAGCGGAGCGGCCGTCGTAGAGCGGAGAGATGAGCGGCTGGACGATCGACGCCGTACCGTCGAATGCGCGCGCGTCGCTCCACGCTTCCAGGAAGTGCGCCTCGGGGATATGCCACTGGCAGAGCGCGGATGTCTCGTCCTCGTACAGGGAGAGGTGGATGCGGCGCCTGACCTTCGTGAGACGCCCCCCGAATTCGAAGTCGGCGGGAGCGGTATACACCGGATTACCGCCGAGGATGACGAGTGTCGAGACGCGGCCCGCCGCCATGTCGCCGGCGAGCTCGGTCAGGGACGCGAGCTGGTCCGTCGGACTCGCCTCGACCGGCGCGATCGTGCGGAGCGTTCGGCCGA
The DNA here is from genome assembly GCA_038329555.1 of Thermoanaerobaculia bacterium. Lineage (GTDB taxonomy): Bacteria > Acidobacteriota > Thermoanaerobaculia > UBA5066 > Gp7-AA6 > JALYUA01. Next base: position 2,427 of record JBBQNC010000066.1, on the reverse strand, counting down.
AGTTGCCGAGGGCGGCGTTGAGCGCGTGGCCGAGCGCGTGGACGGCGGACGGCTGCTCGGCGCCCACGAAAACGGCGCTCCGGCCGGCGTGCGCCTTCAGGTCCGCCGCGAGCGCGCCCACGAACCGGGCGAAGGCGCCCCCGCCGCCGCCCGCCGCCGTGACGCCGAGCGCCCCGGCGAGGTCGCGGACGATCGACTCCATCGCGCTCGCGGGCACGGCGAGTCGATGATCCGCGTTGGCACCCGTCAGCGTCGAGGCGGTCTCGATCACGTATAGCCGGTTCATCGGCCCGCGGTCGCGCTCGGGACGCCGCCGCGCCGCGAACTGGCGGATCGCCGCGAGGCTCCCGGGGCCGCCGGAGAGAAAATCCGATCCGATCGAGAGGATCACGTCCGCGCCTGCGAGATCCGCGACGACATCGGCGTACTCTCCGAAGGCGAGCCGGGCTCCCGCTCGCGCGTTGTCGCGTCCGGCGGGCTCCCACTGGATCCATCGGGCGGCGGGAAAGTCGTGAAGGAGGCCGGCGAGCTGCGAGGCGAGGGTCGGTGAAGAGATCGTCTCGGTCAGGATCCGCAGGCCCGCGCCCCGCGTCGCGCGCTCCTCGTCCGCCGCCTCCCGCGCCGTCCCGAGAAACGCCGTCCACGGGCGGATCTCGTCGAGATACTGGAGCGTGCGGGAGCGCTCCGGGTCGTAGAGGGCGTAGAGAGACGCCTGCCCGAAGAGATCCGTCGCACCGAAGCTTGCGGGATGGAGCGGGTTGCCCTCCACCTTCGTTGGCCTGCCCTGATGGCTCTCGACGAGGAGGCCGGTCGCGAGGCCCGATACCGTCATCGCGGTCGCGAATAAGAGCGGCTTGCCACCGGCCACGATCTCCTCGGGCTGCCGGACGTAGGGGACGATCTTCTCCGCCGGCTGGCGGGTACAGGCCGTCAGCCCTGCGAGCGCGAACGACACACCCATGAACTTCAAGAGGTCGCGCCGGTCGAAGCCTTCGGCGCCCTGGAACCGCTCGTCGCCGAGCGCTTCTCGGAACTCCGGCGCTCCGGCGAGCTCCTCGAGGCTTCGCCAGTGCCCGGCGCCCCGCTCGGCCTCGAGGCGCCGGCTCAACGCCTCGAAGTCCAGCCGCGGGGGCTCGGGTGCGGTCTCCGCCGGGATGACCGGCAGGCGGCGATCGCTCGCGCTCATCGGCCTTCTCTCTTCAGCGGTGGCACGTCGAGCAGCTCTCGAGGACCGCGCGGCTTCTCAGGTGGTAGCGGCGGACGAGCTCCGGCCCGAGCGTCGCCTGTTCGGCGGAGGGGACGTACCCCATCGTGAAGACCTCCTCCTTCGGCCGGATGAATCGCTCCGGATTGCGGTGGCATTCGAGGCACCAGGACATCTGTAGCCTCGCGGCCTGCCGGACGAGAGGCATCTGGTCGACCCGCCCGTGGCAGGTCTCGCAGCCGACGCCCTTGTTCACATGGATCGAGTGGTCGAAGTACACGAAGTCCGGAAGGTCGTGCACGCGGGTCCATTCGATCGACTCGTCCTTCCGGAAGCTCTCGCGCACCGGCTCGAGATACGGGCTCTGGGCCCAGATCTGGGAGTGGCAGTTCATGCACGTCTTCGTCGGCGGAATCCCGGCGAAGGCGGCCTTCTCGACGGAGGTGTGGCAGTAGCGGCAGTCGATCCCGATCGCGCCGGCGTGATGGGCATGGGAGAACTGGACGGGCTGCTCGCGCGCGACGTTCTGCTGGGTGGTCCAGGGCGAGGCTTCGAGGTCGTAGAAGATCCAGAGTGAGAGCCCGACGAAGAATACAGCGCCGAACAGCGACACCCGCGAGATCGTGTTGGTGCTGCGATGGAAGATCTGCATGAATCGGCGGGCGCCGGTCGCCTCCTCCTCGAAACGGGACGTATCCTATTCCACCCCGGCGGTTTCCCGCGAACTGTCGGGCACCGTACGGCGTGCGCTCTCCGGATCTGCGGTCAGGGCCCGATGCACGACTTCGGCCACGTGACACGCGGGCCGGCCGGCGAGCTGCCGGATCTGCTCCCGGCAGCTGAACCCGTCCGCGACGACGAGCGCGCCGGGCGCGGCCTGGAGCGCCGGAATCAGGGCGTGTTCCGCGATGGCGACGGAGACGTCGCGATGCGCGCTCTCGAACCCGAAGGCGCCCGCCATCCCGCAGCATCCGGCGTCGAGCACCCGGACGGAGAGTCCCGTCCGCGCGAGCAGGGTCGCTTCCGCGTCCATCGAGGCCGACGCCAGCGCCTTCTGGTGGCAGTGCCCCTGGACGAGCGCGCTCCCCGTGAGCGTCGCGGGGGGAGACCAGCCCGGCGCCTCCGTCTCCAGGAACTCCGCGAAGAGCCGCGTCCCGGACGCGAGGCGCGCCGCGTCGGGGTCGTCGGGGAAGAGGCCTCGGAGCTCGTCCTGGAAGACGGAG
>JBBQNC010000065.1:0-13227 GCA_038329555.1 Thermoanaerobaculia bacterium | reverse complement strand
GTCGACGTAGGTCCGGGTCGAGATCTCTCCCGCGATGAACGCGAGACCCGTCGTCACGAGCGTCTCGCAGGCGACCCGCCCCGTGGGGTCGTCCCGGAGAACCGCGTCGAGGATGGCGTCGGATATCTGGTCGGCGATCTTGTCGGGATGTCCCTCGGTCACCGATTCGGAGGTGAAGTAGTGGCGGCCGTTCTGAAGCATGGTTTCTCCTTCGAACAATTCTCGCGGAAGGTCCAAAAACGGGCAGCGTAGCACCCCCCATGCCAACGGTCAACGAACCGGGGGCGCCCCCGTCTCTCGGGCATAGAAAGCGAAGCGGTTGCGGCCGTAGCGCCGATCGTCCGTCAGGTGAAGCGACGGGATCCGCGGAACATCGCCCGTCTCGTCGCGCTGGAGAACGAAGACGCCTTCTGCCGAGACGAGCGCCGCGATCCGCGCGAGATCCTCCTCCTCGGGCGTCCCGTAGGGAGGGTCCGAGAAGACGACGTCGAAGGGCTCCTCCCCGCGCGACGAAAGCGTCCGCACGGCGCCGGCGGCGTCGGATTCGAACACCTCGACCGCGCCGCCGGCTCCGATCCTGGCCACGTTTCCGCGAAGGACCCGGGAATCGCGCTCGACTAAGACCGCGAGGGCGGCGCCGCGGGATACCGCCTCGATACCGATCGCGCCGCTGCCGGCGTACAGGTCGAGGACACGCGCTCCGGAGATCCGCGTTCCCAGAATGTCGAAGAGCGCCTCCCGGGCGCGCGCCGACGTCGGGCGCGCCTCCTCCGGGACGTCGAGACGCCGGCCTTTCCATCGGCCCGCGCCGATCCGGACTCCGCTCACTCGGGAGGCGAAAACTGGAATCGGAGGTCTTCGATCCTCCGGTACTCGCGATAGGGCTCGGAGACTCCCTCGATCTCGACGACGCCCTTGTCCTTCTCGATCGAGCGGATGCGGAAGACCGCGCCGTCGAACCGCTTCAGCAGCTGCCCGGGTGCGAGCGCATCCGGAGCGAATCGCGACGCGGGCGCGAGCGGGCTCGTCAGGATCGTCTTCAATCCCTGCAACGCGGCACGGATCGACGAGGCCTCGCCGGGAAGCGAGGAGAACTCGTCGAAGACGAACGTCTTCCGACCGCCGTCAGCCCGCACGAGCGTCACGGCGGACTGGACGGCGAAGTCGCCCGTGAGTCCCGTACGGAGATCCGACGCGAGGGCCCAGACCTCCGTCCGCGAAAAGTAGTCGCAATAGAATTTGAGCTCGTCCGGCGCCAGCTCCTTGCGGAGCAGGTCGTCCTTCCCGTCCCGGCTGCGCTTCCAGACGACCGTTTTGTCGGCGAAGAGCGTCAGCCGCTCGTAGCCGTCGCGGGACTGGCGGACCCACTCGGCGCAGAAGGTCCGCGCCGACGCCGTGGGCGTCGCCGTCGGAGACGAGGCGTTCGGCGGCGGCGACCCGCCGGGCGTCGGAGTGGGCGGCGCGGGCGCGGCGAACCCGGAGACGAGGAGCAGCGCGAGCAGCGCGAGAGGGGTCACGGGTCCTTCCGGCGCGCGGCGGCGAGCGCATACGAGAGCTCCTGGGCCGGGCCGATGCGTCCCTCCTCCCGGGCGAGACGGGTCTCGACCAGGGCTCTGCCGACGCGGGGGCCCGCAGCGACTCCCGCCCTCAGAAGATCGGCGCCGCCGATCGCCAGTCGGGGGCCGGCCGAAAGCAGGCGCGCCTCCCCCGCCGCTCTCCCCTTCCCGGCCGGCCAGAGGGCGGCCGCCGCGACGCGCTCGTCCGCGCCCGCGCGCTGACGGGCGCCGGTCGCGCCCGCGAGAAGCTCCGCGCGGGTCGCCGGCCACCGCTCGAAGATCCTCCGCGGCTTTCCCGACAGCGCGAGGCGATCGGCGAGGGCGGCGCGCGCGCCGGCCGTGAGCCCGTCCGTCCAGACGAGCAGGGGCAGCAGCCAGGTCGTCTTTTCCGCCGAGCGCGGGGCGAGACGCTCCGCCCGGGAGATCGCGCGGACGGTCCCGGCGCCGCTTTCGAGCTCGGCATGGATCGCGCGGGCGACGCCGAGGGACCCGGCGAGCGCCAGGGCGCCGGCCGCGCCTTCCTCCGAGAAGAGCTTCTCGATCTCCCGACGCAGCCGGTCGCCGGAAATGGTGTCGAGCGCCCCGGCGGCGAGCGCCTCCGAGAGCCACCGCCGCGTCCCCGGCTCGACCCGGAACCCGAGCCGGTTGGCGTATCGGACCGCGCGCAGCGCGCGTGTCGGGTCGTCTCGGAACGATTCCGCATGGAGGACGCGGATGCGCCGGGCTCGGACGTCCGCCGCGCCTCCGAGGGGATCCAGGAAGCGCGGGCGCCGCGACCCTGGCGGCGGAAGCTCCAGGGCCATCGCATTCACGGTGAAGTCCCGGCGCGCGAGGTCCTCCGCGAGCGTCGCGGGAGAGACCTCGGGAAGCGCGCCGGGCCGGCGGTACGTCTCGCGGCGGGTCCCGGCGAGATCGACCCGCCAGCCCTCCGGCGTCTCGACCGTCGCCGTCCCGAAGCGGTCGTGGCTGCGGACGGCCACGCGAGAATCTGCCCGCGCGATGCACCGCGCGAGCTCCCGCGCGTCGCCTTCGACGGCGACGTCCGCATCGCGCGCCGCGACGGGCCGGTCGAGGAGGCGGTCGCGGACCGCTCCGCCCACGAGGGCGACGCGCGTTCCCGATGTGTGCGCCGCGTCCCGGATCGGACGGAGGGCTCGCGCGAGGCTCGCGGGCAGCCGCCGGAGTCGTTCGGGGTCACTCAAAGACGTACTCGACCGAGTCCTCGCCCGCGAGCGCGCGGATCTCGCTCGTCAAGCGAGCCGACAGCGCGATGCGCATCGAGTCCGCGGCCCGCAGCGTGGCCTCGAACTCTCCGGGGCGGAAGAGCCGGATCGAGACGGGGGTGGTGCCGGGATGCGATCGCAGGCTGTCCTTCAGCCGGGAGAGGACCTTCTCGTCGGCGAAAGCGAGGTTCACGCGGATCTTCATCTCCCGGGCGCGGCGCTCGTGGATCCCCTCGAGAGGGGCGATATCCTGCACGGTCATCTCGTACGCGGGACCGGACTCGCGCACGGTGCCCGTTACGAGAACGGGAAGGTCGGGGCGGACCCAGCCCTCGACTTTCTCGTAGAGGCTCGCGAAGATGCAGATCGGCACGCTGCCGCTCGTGTCCTCGAGGGAGCCCTTCAGCATGGTCTTTCCCTCGTTGGCGCCCTTCTTGATCTTCTGCTTCTTCAGGTTCGTGAGGACGCCGCCGATGCGGACGGACTGGTCGACGCTCCCCTTCAGATCCGCGATGCGGACGTTCGCGAAGCGCGCGATCGCATCCTCGAACCTCGCGAGGGGGTGGCCCGTTACGTAGAAGCCAAGGATCTCCTTCTCCCCTTTCAACCGTTCCTCGAGGGACCACTCCGGCAGCTCCGGAAAGTCGTCCACCGGAGGCCCCTCGTCCGATCCTCCGCCGAAGAGGCTCGACTGCCCGAGCTCCTCGTCTTCGCGCTGGCCCGCCGCACGCGCGACCACCCGCTCCGAGGCCGCCGCGAGCGTCGCGCGGTTCTTGCCCAGCGAGTCGAACGCCCCGGCCGCGATGAGAGCGTCGAGGGTGCGTTTGTTGACGAGCCGGGAATCGAGCCGGAGGGCGAACTCCGTGAAGGAGGTGTACCTCCCCTTCTCGCGCTCGTCCAGGATCGCCTGGGCGGCCGCCTCCCCCACGCCCTTGACGGCGGCGAGGCCGAACCGGATCGCGGGGCCGACGCCCGCGAACGCCGTTCTCGACTCGTTGATGTCGGGCGGCAGCACGGGGATCCCCATCTCGACGCAGTCGCCGATCACCTTGACGATCCCGTCCGTGGAGCCGATCTCGGCCGAGAGGGTCGCCGCGAGGAAGTCGACCGGGCAGTGGGCCTTCAAGTACGCCGTTTTGTAGGCGACGAGCGCGTAGGCGACCGCGTGAGACTTGTTGAACCCGTAGCGTGCGAAGGGCTCGATGAGCGCCCACAGCTCGGTGGCCTTCTTCTTCGGGGTGCCGTGCTCGCCGGCCCGGCGGATGAACTTCTCGCCCTCCGCGACCATGATCTCGCGCTTCTTCTTGCCGATGGCCTTGCGCAGGAGATCCGCCTCCGCGAGCGAGTAGCCAGCCACGATGGAGGCGATCCGCATGACCTGCTCCTGATAGACGAGGATTCCGAGGGTCTCCTCGAGCACGTCGGCGATCTCCGGCAGCGGGTACGTCACCTTGCTCGTGCCGCTGCGGCGACGGACGTAATCCTCGACGGTGCCGGCGTCGAGCGCCCCGGGCCGGTAGAGCGCGTTCAAGGCGGCGAGGTCCGCGAACACCCGCGGTTTCGCGCGGCGCAGCAGATCCCGCATCCCCGAGGAGTCGAACTGGAAGACGCATGCGGTCTTCCCGGAGCGGAACAGCTCGTAGGTCTTCTCGTCGTCGAGCGCCAGGTGGTCGAGGTCCGGCACCTTCCCCTCCCGCGCCCGGATCGCGTCGAGAGTCGCGTCGATGATGTCGAGCGTGATCAGCCCCAGGAAGTCGATCTTCAGAAGACCCATCTTCTCGACGGCGTTCATGTCGAACTGCGTGGTGATTTCGTCCTTGTTCGTCCGGTAGAGGGGCAGGTACTCGGTGATGGGCTTCGGCGCGATCACGACACCCGCCGCGTGCATGCCGGCGTGTCGCGAGAGGCCCTCCAGCCGCTCCGCGATCTGGACGACCTTGGCGACCGATTCGTCGGAGGCGATCAACTCCTTCAAACCGGGCGACTCCTTCAAGGCCCTCTCGAAGTTCACGTCGGGCCCGTCCGGCACGAGCTTCGCGATCCGATCGCCGAGCGCGACCGGCAGGGACAGGACGCGGGCGACGTCCCGGACGGCGAGCTTCGGCTTCAGCTGCGAGAACGTGACGATCTGCGCGACGTTCTCGCGGCCGTACTTGCGGGTCACGTACTCGATGACCTCGCCCCGCCGCGCCTGACAGAAATCGATGTCGATATCGGGCATCGAGATGCGCTCGGGGTTCAGGAACCGCTCGAAGAGCAGGTCGTAGCGAAGCGGGTCGATCTCGGTGATGCGGAGGGCCCACGAGACGATCGACCCGGCGGCGCTTCCCCGGCCCGGTCCGACGGAGATGCCGTTCTCGCGCGCGTAACGGATGAAGTCCGACACGATCAGGAAGTAGGAGGGAAAGCCCATCTTCTCGATCACGCCGATCTCGTAGGCTAGGCGCTCCCGGTACTTCTCGGGCGCGATGCCGCTCGGCGGACCGTCCGTCTCGAGCTCCCGGAGGCGGCGATCGAGGCCTTCGCGGGCGAGCTCTCCGAAGTGCTCCGCGGGAGTCTGGCCGGCCGGGGCCGTGAAGGTCGGCAGATGGAGGCCTTCCGTGTCGAACGTGACCGCGCAGCGCTCCGCGATCGCCACCGAGTTCGTCACCGCCTCCGCCGACCAGATGGCGAAGCGCGATTTCATCTCGTCCGGGTTCTTGACGTAGAACTCGTCGTTGTAGAAGCGCATCCGGCGCTCGTCCTCGAGCGTCTTGCCCATCCCGATGCAGAGAAGGACCTCGTGCGCGAAGGCATCGTCGCGCCGCAGGTAGTGGCTGTCGTTCGTCGCCACGGCGGGAGCGCCCATCTCCGTCGAGAGCCGGAGCAGCTCCGGCATGATCGCCGTCTGCTGCGGCAGGCCGTGATCCATGAGCTCGACGTAGAAGTTGCCTTTTCCGAAGATGTCCTCGTATTCGGCAAAGGCCTTCCGGGCCGCGTCGAAATTGCCCCGGGACAGCGCGCCGGCGACCTCTCCCTTGAGGCATCCGGAGAGGCCGATCAGGCCCTCGGCGTGCTGCCGGAGGAGAGCCTTGTCCATCCGCGGACGGTGGTAGAAACCCGTCATATAGGCCTCGGAGACGAGCCGGACCAGGTTCTTGTAGCCGGCCTGGGTCGCCGCGAGGATCGTCAGGTGATACGCGTATCCGTCCCCCGACTCACTCGCCGCCTTCGCCTCGCGATCCCGCCGGTCCGCCGGCGCGATGTAGGCCTCGACGCCGATGATCGGGCGAACGCCCTGCTTGATGGCCTCGTGGTAGAAGGCGAACGCTCCGAACATGTTGCCGTGATCGGTCACCGCGACCGCGGGCATCCCGAGCTCCCCGACCCGTTTGCACAGCTCCGGCAGCCGGTTGGCCCCGTCGAGAAGCGAGTACTGGCTGTGGAGATGAAGGTGGACGAAGTCGCCGGACATGGAAGGGTCGATTGTAGTTCGGGGGCCGCGAAAAGGGGGGGGCGAGATGCGCGCGGGACGCGGGCGAGCTCTCGATCGCGGGAACGGATTCACTCTCCGTTATCCTCATGGCATGTCCCTTCGGCGCGACCTCGGGACGTTCGACGCGACGATGGTCGTCGTCGGAGGAATCATCGGCGCCGGGATCTTCATCAACCCGTCCGTCGTCGCGGCGCGCCTCCCATCCGCGACGCTCGTTCTCGCGGCGTGGGTGACGGGCGGCGCGATCGCGCTCGCGGGAGCGCTCGTGTTCGCCGAGCTCGCCGCCGCCATGCCTCGCGCGGGAGGCGAGTACGCCTACCTGACCGAGGCGTACCACCCCATAGTCGGCTTTCTCTTCGGCTGGGCGTCGCTGCTCTTGATCCAGGGGGGCGGCATCGCCGCCGTCGCCATCACTTTCGGGCAGTACGCGCTGCGGCTCGTCGGGCGGGAGGGGGCGGCGCCGGCGCCGCTCGCGATCGCGGCGATCCTGCTGCTCGCCGGCGTCAACGTGCTGGGCGTCAAGCCCGGCAGCCGCCTCCTGAACGTACTCGTGCTCCTGAAAGTCGCCGCCCTCGGCGTCCTGATCGTCGGCGGGCTCCTCGTCCCCCCGCCCCGCACACCCTCCCTCCCGGGCCGCGCGGCCCTTCCCCCGGGCGGCCTCGCGGCGTTCGGGACGGCCCTCGTTCCGATCCTCTTTTCCTACGGCGGGTGGCAGAGCGCGAACCTCGTCGCGGAGGAGACCCGCGATCCCCGGCGCACGTTGCCCCGGGCGCTCGTCGCCGGGACCCTCGTCGTCATCTTCGTGTACGTCGCGGCGAACGTCGTCTACCTGCGCGCCCTCGGCCGGGAAGGCCTGGCGGCGACCCTGACGCCCGCCGCCGACGCCGTCCGCCGTCTGTTCGGGTCGGACGCCGACCGTTTCCTGGCCGCCGCGATCGCCGTCTCGACCTTCGGGTTCCTGGACCTCTCGTTTCTCGCCCCGACGCGCATCTCCTTCGCCATGGCCCGCGACGGGATCTTCTTTCCGTCGCTCGCGCGCCTCCATCCTCGCTTCGGAACCCCGGCGCTCGCGATCCTGCTCCAGGCCGCGTGGTCGTGCGCGCTCGTCGGCTTCGGAAACTACGGCGGGCTCGTCGACTCGGTCGTCTTCGCCGACTGGATCTTCTTCGGCCTCGCGGCCGCCGCGATCTTCGTCTTCCGCCGGCGGAGCCCGGCGGCCCCAGGCCGGTTCCGGGCGCCGTTCTATCCCGTTCTTCCTATCCTGTTCGTCGGCGCCGCCGCGTTGGCCGTCGCGAGCGCGGTGCTCTCGAGCCCGGGGCGCTCCGCGGCCGGCGCGGCCCTGCTCGCCGCCGGCGTCCCCGTGTACCTCTTCTTCCGGCGGCGGGGCGCCCGGCCGGTCATCCCATGACGCAGGCGAGGGCGCCCTACATGGAGTGGGCGAAGAACCGCCCGAGACCCCGGATCGACCTCGCGGGCAGCAATCTCCTCGCCTGCTCGATCGACGACCTCCCCGGCGCGCGGGAGGCGCTCGATTTCGCGGGCGAGAATCCGAACGGCTTTCCCCCTCTCGTCGAGGCGATCGCCGCGCACGCCCGGATCGCTCCCGAAGGCGTCGCGACGGCGACCGGCGCCGCGGGAGCGAACTTCCTCGCGTGCGCCGCGCTCCTCGAGCGCGGAGACGACGTGGTCGCGGAATGGCCCGGCTACGACCCGCTCGTCGGGACCGCGCGCATGCTGGGGGCCGACGTCCGTTTCTTCGAGCGCCGCTTCGACGAGGGATGGGCGATCGACCCAGGCCGAGTGGCGGCCGCAATGACGGCGCGCACGAAGATGATCCTCCTCTCGAACCCCCACAACCCCACCGGAGTGCTCGCTCCGCCCGAAGTCGTCGACGGCGTGGCCCGTGCCGCCGGACACGCGGGTGCTCTGGTCCTGGTCGACGAGGTCTATCTCGAAACCGTCGAGGGAGACGCGCCGGTTCCCGCCGCGACTCGATCCCCCGGCTGCATCTCGACGAACAGCCTGACCAAGGCGTACGGCCTGCCCGCCCTTCGGTGCGGATGGGCGCTCGCCCCGCCGCCGGTGGCGGAGGCGATCCGCCGCGCGCGCGACGTCGTGGACGGGTCCGGCTCGATTCCGGCGGAGCGGCTTTCCGCTCTCGCGTTCCGGCATCTCCCCGCGTTGCGCGAGAGGGCGGCGCGAATCCTCGCGGCGAACCGGGCTCTCTGGCGCGCGTTCGCGGAGACGTCCGCGATCGATTGCGTCTCCCCCGCCGGCACTGTCGCGTTTCCGCGCCTGCCGGACGGCGCGGACGGGATGGCTTTCGCCGACCGGCTGATGGCTCGCGACGGCGTCGCGGTGGCGCCCGGGAGCTTCTTCGGCGCGCCGGGCCACTTCCGCGTGGCGATCGGAGGGGACACCGGGAAGCTCGCCGAGGGCCTGGACGGGATCGCGCGCGAGCTCGGCCGGTGAGACCGTCGGGTCAGCGCCGGGAGAGCGCCTTCGCCGCCGCGACGACGTAATCCGAGGGCAGCGTTCCGTCGGCGATCAGTGCGGCCTCGCGCGCGCAGAGTCGGCGGAGGATCTCCTCGTCTTCGGGCTTCTCTTCGTCGAAGTTCGCCACGAGCTCGAAGAGGAGAGGAGAGAGAAGGCTCCCTCCGTACGGGATCTCTTCCAGAACGTCCATCGACGCGCGCAGCACGGGCAGGATGTCGTCGGAACGCACCGCCTCGGAAGGGTCTCGCAGCGCGAGCTCGCCCGGATCGGTGCGATGACCGCGGGTGGCGAGGCCGCGGCCGCCGGTCAGCCGGCGGTACTTCTCCGGCAGAGACCGCAGCGCGTCGTCCAGGATCAGCTCCCGCGCGCGCCCGTAGTCGAACCGGCGCGGCCCCACGTACTCGCAGAACAGAAGCAGGCCGTCCGGCGCGAGGGCCTCGGCGGTGCGGGCGTACAGGCCTTCGAGGTTCCGGACGTGATGGATGACGTCGTGCGATAGCACCAGATCCCACGGCCCCGCGGGGAGCGGATCGCGGTCGAGGTCGGCGACGGCGTGCGCGATAGAGTCGGAGAGACCCTCCGCGGCGGCCCGCCGGGCGGCTTCCTCGACGATCCCGGGCGAGACGTCGACGCCCATCACGAAGGAGATGCGCTCGTCGCGCGCGAGAACCCGCTCGAGCCATCCGTCACCGCAGCCGAGGACGAGCACGCGAAGGCCCGGGCGCCTCGGCGCGTGGCGGTGGAGCATCCAGGTGACCCAGTCGCACCGGGGGTCTCCCGAGACGCGCCTGTGCAGGTACTCGCGGATGACGCGCGAGCTCGTCCACACGAGCGGGCCGAGGGCGGCGGAGCCCGCCGGGCCCCAGTGCTCCTCGACCCGGCGGCGGTTCGCGGCGCGCGGCAGGGCGGCGACGCACCGCTGGAGGAGCCGGCGCAGCACGGTCGGCCGGGACCGAAGGAACCACCACGCCCGCGCGATCCAGGGCTCGCTCCCCCGTCCCCGCGCGATCGCCATCACTCCCACTCGATCGTCGCGGGAGGCTTCGAGGTGATGTCGTAGACCACGCGGTTGACGCCCCGGACCTGGCGGACGACCCGCGACGCGATGGCGTCCAGGACGTCGTGGGGCATCCGGAACCAGTCGGCCGTCATGAAGTCCGTGGTCGAAACGGCGCGGACCGCGAGGACGAAGTCGTGCGTCCGGTTGTCTCCCATTACGCCCACGGATCGGACCGGCAGCAGCACGGCGAACGCCTGCGAGATCGCGTCGTACAGCCCGGCGGTGCGGATCTCGTCGAGAACGATCTCGTCGGCTTGCTGCAGGATCGCGACCTTCTCCCGGGAAACCTCGCCGGGGATGCGCACCGCCAGCCCCGGGCCGGGGAAGGGATGCCGCGCGAGGAACTCCCGCGGCAGCCCGAGCTCCGCACCGAGGAGACGGACCTCGTCCTTGAACAGCTCCCGCACCGGCTCGATCAGGGAGAGCCCGAGCTTCTCGGGGAGACCTCCCACGTTGTGGTGCGTCTTGATGACCGCGGAGGGCCCCTTGATCGAGACCGACTCGATGACGTCCGGATAGAGCGTGCCCTGCGCCAGATATCGCGCGCCCGGGATCGTCCGCGCCTCGCGCTCGAAGACCTCGATGAAGCTGCGCCCGATGATCTTTCGCTTCTCCTCCGGATCCGTGACGCCCGCGAGGCGGGACAGGAAGAGCTCGGACGCGTCGACGGCATGGATCGCGATGCCGAAGCGGGCGAAGGCGTCGACGACCTGCTCCGCTTCGTGCGCCCGCATGAGGCCGTGGTCGACGAGGATCGGGTGCACGCGGTCGCCGAGCGCTTCCCGGAGGAGGAGGGCCGTGACGGACGAGTCGACGCCGCCGGAGAGCGCGCAGATGACGGCTCCGTCCGGCGCCTGCCGGCGGATCTCCGCCACCTTCTCCTGCCGGAAGGACGCCATGCTCCAGTCGGGGCGGGCGCCGCAGACGCGGAAGAGGAAGTTCTGGACGATGGCGGCGCCGTGCTCGGTGTGCCGCACCTCCGGATGGAACTGGACGCCGTAGTGGCGCCGCCCCGTGTCCTCGAACCCCGCGATCGGCGTGTCGTCGGTGCCTGCGATGACCCGCGCCCCCGACGGCGGCCGGGTGACGGAGTCTCCGTGGCTCATCCAGACGGTCTGCTTCTCCTCCAGGCCGTGGAAGAGGGGCGAGTCGGTGGCGACGCGCGCCGTCGCGCGGCCGTATTCGCGCCCCTTGCCTCCCAGCACCTGGCCGCCCTCGACGTGCGCCATCCACTGCATCCCGTAGCAAAGACCCAGGATTGGAACCTCGAGGTCGAGGAGCCCGGGCGCCGGGACCGGAGCCCCCTCCTCGTACACGCTTTGAGGGCCTCCGGAGAGGATCACGCCCAGCGGATTCCACTGGCGGATCTCCTCGAGCGGTGCCCCCGGAGGGAGCACCACGGAAAAGACGCGGGCGTCCCGGACGCGCCGCGCGATCAGCTGCGTGTACTGGCCGCCGAAGTCGAGGACCACGACCGCGCTGCCCGGACGCGTCACGTCGGATCCACTTTCCGGAGGAGCGCGAAGGGGGCCGCGAGAACGGCCGCGGGCAGGACGGCGATGGCGGCCGCCGCGTAGGGGGCGAACGCGACGAGAAGCGGAGCGACGAGCGAGCCGGGGGCGAGCCTCGCGAGCAGCCGGTCGCCGGCCCACACCACGATGGCGGTCGCCAGAAGAAAGAGCGCGGCGAAGAGAGCGCCGAACGCGGAGCGATAGGTCTCGCTCCGGGGAGTCGCGGCCGGCCGGCCGAGAAGCCCCCGCTCCGCGACCGCGACGAAGAGGATGAAGAGCAACGTCATCAGGTAGGCGGGCAGGAAGAACACCATCGACTGCTCGACGAACCGCGCCTCCGGCGTCGACGTCGCGAGCGCCCCGCCCGACCACTGGGTGAAGAAGGGGTACGCGCCGAATCCGGGGTCCTGGCGTCCGTGGGTCAGGAGGAACAGGAGGACGCCCAGGAGGAATGCGCACGGCAGTAGGAGCGCCGCGTGTCGGAAGAAACTCACTTGCGCCGTCATCTTAGCGGAAACCGCCCGTCGCCCCCGCTCCGGCGCGACCCGTACAATCGGCAGCCGTGAAAGTCGGGAAATCGACGGCGATCTGGTTGCTCGTGTTCGGCGTCGCCGTCGCGACCCTCGTCGCGATCCGCGCCGCCACCGGAGGCGACATCGGCTGCGCCGGAGCGATCGCCGTCCTGGCGGCGGTCGTGTCGGGCGCCGCGCTCGTCGCCCTGGCCGTCGCCGCGGCCGTTCGGGCCATCGTACGGCGCCTGACGCTGCGTCTCGCGTTCTCCTACTTTCTGATCGGCATCGTGCCGATTCCGCTGCTCGCCGCCCTCCTTTTCGCCGGAGCCTACCTGGTGGCCCACCAGATCATCGCGACGACGGTGCGCCGCGAAGTCGCGGCGGTCGGAGTCGAAGCCGCGGCCGACTCCGGGAAGCTGCCGGGGTTTCGCGTCGACGCGGACGGCCGCGTGGCGTCGTCCGACGTCGCCTGGCTGCCCCGCGGCGCCTCCCTCCCGTGGGCCCGGTCCCTCAAGGAGCCGCGGCCGGTCGTTGTGGGCGACGACGCCTGGCTGGTCGCGGGAGTGCCGGGCTCCCCGGACCGGTTCGTCCTGCTTCTCCTGACGGATCCGGAGCGGAAATGGGCGCGGCGGGTCGCCGAGCGGACCGGCTACGCGGTCGACATCGAGCCGGGCACGTCCCGGAAATCCGGGCGCGGATTCAATATCGACTTTTCAGGCCGTCGCAACGCGGAGCGGCAGGAGCGTCGGAAGGCGAAGTGGGAAGACACGGCGGGGCCCGCGGCGCCGCCCGGGCGCCGGAGCTGGATCGACAGGAAGTGGGTCGCGGGCGTTTACCTGGACAAGCCGACCGCGACCTTCGCCCCGGTGCCGGACGCGCGCAACGTCGTGATCTACGCCGCGCGGACCTCTCCGCGTGCGCTCTTCGAACAGCTCTTCGCTCAGGGGGTGCCTGAGGTCGGGCGCGTCTTCTGGGGCATCTTCGGCGGCCTCGCCGCGACGCTGCTTCTCGTGTACCTGGTCGCGCTCGCCATCGCCTTCACGCTCGTCGGGACGCTCGCCCGCAACGTCAACCGCCTGACGCGCGCCTCCCGCGCGGTCGCCGCGGGCGACTTCTCGGTCCGCGTGAACTCGCGCTCACGCGACCAGATCGGAGACCTCGCGCGGGGCTTCGACGGGATGGCCTCCTCGATCCAGGGCCTCCTGGCGGACACCGCGCGCCGGGAGAGGCTCGAGTCAGAGATCGCTGTCGCCCGGACGATCCAGCAGAAGCTGCTTCCTCCCACCGCCGCCGAGCTGCCCGGGATGACGGTTCGGGCGCGGTTCGAGCCTCTCGCCGAGATTGGCGGCGACTACTACGACTATGTGCGGCTCCCCTCGGACCGCAGTGCCGTG
>JBBQNC010000064.1:0-13380 GCA_038329555.1 Thermoanaerobaculia bacterium | reverse complement strand
GGGCATCATCAACTACCAGGCGTATCTGCGCTTCTTCGCGCTCGCCGAAGCCGAGCTGCTGCGGTCGGCGGGGCTCAACTACCGGTTTCTGTTCGAGGTTCTCGGAATCTGGCTCCCCCGCGTCCGGGTCGAATGCGACTTCCGAAAGCCCGTGAAGTTGGACGAGCTCCTGGTCGTCGAGGCGTGGTTCAGCCGCATCGGCAGGACCTCGGTGCACCTCGATTTCGAAGTGCGCCGTCTCGCCAACGCCGCCGAGGTCGTGGCGAACGGCCGGTATGTCCTCGTCTCCGTCCGGCAGGCGGACTTTCAGCCGATCGCCGTTCCGGACGAGGTTCGCCGGCGGCTCTCGGGCTATCTCGAGCCGGCTGGCGGAGACGAAGCGGCGGAGCGCTGACGATAGAATCGCGCTGCCCCCGGGCGAACATGGCGACCGTCAGCTTTCGCGAAGTATCCAAGTCGTACGGGGACGTTCCCGTGATCGAGTCGCTCAATCTGGCGATCGAGGACCAGGAGTTCATGGTGCTCGTGGGCCCGTCCGGTTGCGGCAAATCCACCGCCCTGCGCATGATCGCGGGCCTCGAGGACGTCTCGAGCGGGGAGATCGCGATCGGCGAGCGGGTGGTCAACGAGGTGCCTCCGAAAGACCGCGACATCGCGATGGTGTTTCAGAACTACGCGCTCTATCCCCACATGACGATCCGCGAAAACCTGGAGTTCGGTCTGCGCATGCGTCGCACCCCGCGGGGCGACCGCGACCGGCTCGTGTCCGAGGCCTCCGAGATGCTCGGCCTCGCGGAAGTCCTGGAACGCCGCCCCGCGCAGCTCTCGGGAGGACAGCGGCAGCGCGTGGCGCTCGGGCGCGCGATCGTCCGGAAGCCAGCCGTATTTCTCTTCGACGAGCCGCTGTCGAACCTCGACGCCAAGCTTCGGGGGCAGATGCGCGCCGAGATCAAGAAGCTGCAGGACCGGCTGAAGACGACGACCGTGTACGTGACTCACGACCAGGTCGAGGCGATGACCATGGGCTCCCGCATCGCCGTCATGAAGGATGGGCGCATCCAGCAGGTCGGCGAGCCGCTCGAAATCTATGACCGGCCTCGCAACCTCTTCGTCGCGGGTTTCATCGGGACGCCTCCGATGAACTTTCTTCCGGCGACGGTGGCCCAGGGGGGCGCCTTCCTCGAGGGGGATTCCTTTCGCCTGCCTCTCGCCCGTCCGGTCCCCGGGACCGCCGACGGGCGCTCGGTGATCGTCGGCATCCGGCCCGAGGGATTGCGCCGCCGGGCCGCCGCCGATCCGGCCGGGGCGCCTTCCCTGCCGTTGACGGCGGAAGTCGTGGAGCCTCTCGGCGACGAAGTGATCGTGCACGCCCGTATCGGCGAGACGGTGGTGATTTGCAAGCTCGGTCCGCGGGACGCGCCCCGGATGGGAGAGCGCTTCGACGCGGTCATCGATCTCGAGCGCGTCCACCTGTTCGACGCGGCGACTTCGGAGCGGATCGGGTCTTGACGGGGGAGGGTTTCCTCTTCCCGGAGAGCTTTCTCTGGGGAGCCGCGACGTCCGCCTACCAGATCGAGGGATCCCCTCTGGCCGACGGCGCCGGTCCCAGCATCTGGCACCGCTTCTCTCACACGCCGGGTCTCGTGCGCGACGACGAAAACGGCGACGTCGCCTGCGACCACTACCGGCTCTGGAAGTCGGACGTCGCCTTGATGCGGGATCTGGGCCTGACCGCGTACCGGTTCAGCATCTCGTGGAGCCGCGTGCTTCCCGAAGGCACCGGGCGCGTGAATCAGGCCGGGCTCGATTTCTACCGCCGGCTCGCCGACGCGCTGCAGGAGGCGGGAATCCGGCCTTTCGCGACGCTCTACCACTGGGACCTTCCGGCCGCGCTCGACGACCGCGGAGGATGGCTGAACCGGGACGTCGCCGGCTGGTTCGCGGACTACGCGGCGATCGCGTATCGCGCGCTCGACGACCGTGTCGAGACCTGGGCGACGTTGAACGAGCCGTGGGTCGTCGCGGACGGCGGCTACCTCTTCGGCGCGCTGGCGCCGGGGCACCGCAACCTCTTCGAGATGCCGCTCGTCTCCCACAATCTGCTGCGGGCGCACGGCGCGGCGGTTCAGGCGTATCGCGCGTTTTCCTCCCGGCCGGCCGTCGGAATCGTCGTCAATCTCGAGCCCAAGTATCCGGCGTCCTCGAAGCCCGAAGACCTCGCCGCGACGCGGCGCGCGGACGCCTACATGAACCGCCAGTATCTGGATCCCGTGTTCCTGGGGCGCTATCCGGACGAGCTCGCCGAAATCTTCGGCGAGGCCTGGCCCGATTTTCCGTCCTCGGACTTCGACGCGATCCGTTCGCAGGTCGATTTCGTCGGAGTCAACTACTACACGCGCGGGGTCATGCGGAGCGACGCCGCGGACGTTCCCGTTGGGGCCGTTCGGGTACGGCAGAAGCAGCGCGCCCACACCGAGACCCAGTGGGAGGTCTATCCCGAGGGGCTGGCGGACGTCCTGCGCTGGGTCAGGAAGAGCTACGGGAACGTCCCGCTCTACGTGACGGAGAACGGCGCGGCGTTCTACGACCCGCCTTCCGTCGAGGCATCCGCGCGCGATCCTCTTCGCGTGCAATACCTCCGCGAACACCTGCGGGCCGCCGGGAGGGCGATGGCGGACGGCGTGGATCTCCGCGGCTACTTCGCCTGGTCGCTGCTGGACAACTTCGAATGGAGTCACGGTTACTCGAAGCGATTCGGCATCGTCCACGTCGACTATGCGACCCAGAAGAGGACGCCCAAGCAGAGCGCCCGGTTTTACACGGACGTCATCCGAACCCGCGGCGCCGCGCTGACGCGGGACGTCTTCGGAGAGTAGAGCCGCGGCCGGCCCGCCGCCTCAACGCTCGAAAAACACGTCCGCGGGAAGTTCCCGGATCACGAGCTCGCCGCCGTCGAACTCCACGCGGCGTCCGCGGACCCTCGCCGCGTGGCGCCCCGGAGAAAGAGGGGGCCGCAGAGCGAAGCCTCCCGGCGGAAGAGTGAGTCCACCGCCGACGCGCAGACGCCAACCATCCTTTTCCGGCGCGAGAGAGTAGTCGAGCGCGCCGCGCGTGGTCCGCAGGCCCCGCACGGAGATCCCCGTTCCGTCCTGGAGCCAGGCGGCCGGAATGCCCGCCGCGAGCACGAGCGCGCCGTCGGACTCGCGCTCCCACGCGAACAGGTCGAGCGTCGAACGGATGAAGTCGGAGCCGACCCACGCGTGCGGCATGTCGCCGATGAACCGCACCTTCCGCTCCTCGCGGCCGACGCCTTCCGACCATCCGTTCCAGCCGGCGGGCCGCCGGTGGGCGAGAAAAAAAGGCAGGAGCTCGTGAGCGCGGTCTCTCCACCCGAGCCGCACGAAGGCGCCGACATTGCGGATCTCGTAGGGCGTGTAGTCCTCCCACGTTTTTCCGTCGCGGCGCTTGACGAACTCGGCCCAATACCGCTCGAACGTGCCGCGAAGGGCGTCTGGCGGAAGGTGGTCCTGCTCGGCGGCCGGATCGAGAGCGATCGTGGTCGAGGTCGCGTCGAAGTCGGCCAGATCCGCCGAGCCCGCCACGAAGTCGATTCCCCGGGTCTCCTGAACGCGGCGGATGGAAGCGTGCAGGTCCGACGAGAATTCGTCGCGAATCTTCGTCCACCGCGCCCTTTCTCCGTCGCGGCCGAGGGCTTCCGCGAGATCGACCGCGTCCTTCAGACCTTTCAGGGCCCAGAAGTCGTCCCAGTACGAGTGCACGGGCTTCGCGGAGTAGCCCTCGTGGCTGATCGACTCCGGCAGCAGCCCGAAGAAGATCTGCCGGGCGCCGGTGCGGTACTCGTCTGTCCGGCGCCGCTGCCGCTCCCGATCGATCCACCCGACGGCCTTCTCGACGTGGGGAAAGACCGTCTCGAGCCACGCGGCGTCTTTCGTGAACCGCCAGTCATTCGCGAGCAGGTAGATGAGCTCGCCGTGGCTGTCGTTCTCGACCACCGCGTCGGCGCCCCGGCGGTCGACGCAACACGGGACGCGGCCTTCTTCGGACTGGTACCGCACGAACCAGTCGGCGTAGGAGCGGACGGCCTCCGGGTGCCCCACTCTCAGAAGCGCCGCCGCCATCATCGCGCCGTCCCGGATCCACGACCGCGCGTAGGAGCGCGTGCCGGGACGAAGGGCGGGCCCGTCGCGCTCGATCAGGATCCCGGCGAGATTGGTGCGCAGCGTGCGCAGGAGCTCCTGCGCCGCGGGCGGCCCCGTGAAAACGACGCGGTCGAGATCCGCCCGCCACGCGCGCGCCGATCGAGCAATCCGCATCTCCGAGAGGCGCTCCGCCGCCGCCCGCGACCGGAGAGAAGGCGCAGGGGTTTCCCGCCGCGGATGGAGCGGGAGCTCGATCGACACTTCGTCGCGCGCCCCGGCGGCGAGGTCGAAATCGAAGGCGAGCGCCCCGGAGGCCCAGCGGGCCGGGTCATCCACCCGGCGGGAGGGGGGCAGGCGCCCCGCGGCGAGGAACTCGGTCACACCGCCCGCGTCGAACGCGGCGGCACCGAAAGCCGTCGCCGGGCTCAACGGGCAGATCCTGGGCACGCCGTCGACGATCACGGAGCGCCCGTCCCATTCGAGGGTCCCGATCGGGGCGACGCCTCCCGCGCGATTCAGGAACTGCGAAGGCGGATTGACCTGGAACGGACGGACGGCGAGATAGAGCGTCGCGCGCCGGCGGGCCGCTCCCCCGTTCCCGAGACGATAGCGGACCTGGAGCGTCGCGGATCCGGGCCGTCCGATCGCGGCCGCCGTGACGTCGAGCGTGAGCCCGGCCGCCTTTCGTGAGACGCGCGGGATCGGAAGGTCTCCGTCCGCTAGAGAGTGGCGAGTCTCTCCGTCCGCCCAGGTGGAGAGAGCTCCGCCCGCCCAGACGAACGGCTCGACCGAGAACGAGCCCGCCGCGGGCTCTACCGCGCCGTCCTCCGAGACCAGCGCACTCTCCGTGTCGCCGCTGACTCCGACCACCGTCCAGTACGACTGCTCGCCCGAAAAGGAGCGCGGGAACGCCCCTCGCGGGGCGTCGTCCGCGATGGCCGTGAAGAAGGCATTCGGCGATTCCCCCCACGACAGAGGCCGCACGACGAGGTCCGCGATTCCATATCCGGCCTGGCCGGAGGGCGCCGGAATCCGGAGCCGGATCCAGCGCGATTCCGCCTCGGGAAGGTAGAGGTGGTCGCGGCCGCCCTTCCCCGACGAGACGGTCCGGACCCCGGTCCAGGCGGCGCCGTCGTCCGACGTCTCGACGGTATAACGCGCCGCGGACTTTCCGGCCTCCCAGAAAATCGTGAGACCGCCGAACTCGCGGCTCGCGCCCAGATCGACGGTGATCGAGGCGGGCGCGCCCGCTCCGCTGCGCCAGGACGTCGAGCGCTCGCCGTCGACGGCTCGCTCGGGCCCGAATCCCGGCAGCGAATCCGAGGCGCTGGCCACGGGAGCGGGCCAGGCGGACGACGCCGGGGGGAGCGGCGCGACGGAGAGCTGGTCGAGCGCGATCCAGCCGCGTCCACCGTTGCGCGCCGTCACGGCGATCTCGAACCCGGCGACGCGCCGGATCTCACCCCCGCCGGCCGGCCCCCACGCGAAGGAGAAATGGCGCTTCTTGAGGCGGATCCGGCGCCACTCGGCTCCGGGCCGGAACTCGCGGCGAACGGCCCACCAGACGTTCTCGCCCGACCCGTCGATCAGCTTGATCTCGAGATCGTTCGACTCCGACTCTCCGCGGATCGAGAACGAGATCTCGTAGTTCTCGGGAAGCTCCAGCGGCAGATCGCGCCGCGCCGCCGCCCAGCCGGCATGGCCTTGAAAGTCGAAGTCGAGGCGCAACGCTCCGCCGCTCGCCCCATTCGTCTTCGACAAGGCGAGCGAGACGCCCTCTGCCGGAGCCGCCCGCCAGGCGCCGACCTGCTCGAAGGGGTCGGGATCGCCGGCTCCGCCGGGGCCGGCGGGACCCACGGCGAAGAGCGCGGAAAGGGCGGACCAGGCCAGGAAGAGAAGAAGCGCCGCTCTCACTCCTTCACGCTTCCCATCATGATCCCCTGCACGTAATAGCGCTGGAGCACGAGGAAGATGATCAGGACCGGCAGGACGGTCAGGACCGAGCCCGCCATCATGAGCTCCGTGTCCTGCACGTGCTCTCCGACGAGGTTGGCCAGCGCGACCGGCAGCGTGTACCGCGAGTCGTCCGTCAGCACCACGAGCGGCCAGAGGAAGTCGTTCCAGGAACCGAGGAACGTGAAGAGAGCAAGCGTGACGAGGATCGGCCGCAGCAGGGGAAGGACGATCTTCCAGTAGATCCGAAACTCGCCGGCGCCGTCCAACCTCGCCGCTTCGAGCATCTCGTCGGGGATTGACCGCGCGTACTGCCGGATCAGGAAGATGCCGAAGATTCCCGACAGCCCCGGCACGATCACCCCCCAGAGCGAGTTCACGAGGCCGAGGCTCTTGACGATCAGAAAGAGAGGCAGCATCGCGATCTGGACGGGAATCGCGAGCGCGGCGATCAGGATCCCGAACAGGCGGTCGCGGCCCGCGAACCGGAGCTTCGCAAACGCGTAACCCGCCATCGAGTTGAAGAGGAGCGACCCGGCCGTCACCGTGAGCGCGAGAACGACGCTGTTGCCGAAGTTCCGCGCGACGTTCATCCGCGTGAAGAGCGTCACGTAGTTCGCCAGAGTCGGAGGGCTCGGCAGAAGCACCGGCGGTTCCGAGTTCGCCTGCCCGGACGGCATGAAGGACGCGGAGATCATCCAGAGGAGCGGAACGAGCGTCACGGCGGCGCCGGAAATGAGCACGAGGTTGACGAGGATCCCTTCCGGCCGCCGCCTCACGCGCGCCTCGTCCGCTGCAGCAGAAACTGCACGATCGTCGCGGCGAGAATCAGGAGGAACAGGAAGAACGCGATGGCGGCGGAATACCCCATGTTCCACCACCGGAAGCCCTGCTGGTACATGAAGAGCGCCATCGAGAGCGTGGCGTTCAAGGGACCGCCGCGCGTCATGACGTACGGCTCGGCGAACAGCTGGAAGTAGCCGATCATCGTTATGACCCCGACGAAGAGAAACGTCGGCGCCAGCATCGGCACGGTGATGTGCCGGAAGCGCCGCCAGGCGCCCGCGCCGTCCAGCCGCGCCGCTTCGTACAGGGATTCGGGGATGTTCTGGAGGCCGGCGATGAAGACGATCATGTTGTAGCCGAAGTTCTTCCAGACCGCGAGAATCACGATAGCGGGCATAGCCCAGCGAGGGTCCCCCAGCCAGTCCACCGCGGGAACATGGAGCACGCGCAGGAACTGGTTCAGGGGCCCGAAGCGCGGGTGGTAGAGAAACCGGAAGACGGTCGCGACGGCGACGAGCGTCGTCACGAAGGGAGCGAAGTACACGGTGCGGAAGAAACCCTTCCATCGCGCGGTCTTCGCGTCGAGGAGCAGGGCCGCCGAAAGCGAGACGAGGACCGTCAGCGGACCGCCCACCAGGACGAAGAAGAGGGTGTTGCGGAGAGCGGTCCAGAAGACGGGGTTTTTAAGCAGGCCGGCGAAGTTCGAAAGCCCGACGAGGCGCACGTTGTGCGCGTCCGCGAGCGCGTAGATGTCGAAGTCGGTGAACGCGAGGAGAAAGGCACTGGCGACCGGGATCAGGAAGAAGACGCCGACGATCGAAAGGCCGGGGGCGAGAAAGAGCAGCGCCGCCCGCGCCTCCGCGCTGCGCCAGGATCTCTTCGGGCGAGAGGTCATCGCGAGGAAAACCGAAGCCCGGCCGCGAGATCGCGGGCCTCGGGCGCGCCCATTCCGGCCGCCCGGAGGCCCCCGCGGGAGAGCATCCATCGCCGTTTCGTCAGAATGGCGTCCACGTCCGCGTCCAGGGCGGCGAGGGCCACCGGCACGGAAACGCGGCCGCGGATCGCCGGCTCGAGGCGCTCGAACAGCCGCGTCGCGATCTGCTCCCACTCGGGGACCTTCGGCGTCGGAAGCACGCGCTCGAGCTGCGTCCGGAAGGCGGCGACGGCGGGATCGCGGGCGAGCGCCGGATCGAGCCACGCGCTTCGCCGCGCGGGGAGGTCTCCGACGAGCCGGTAGAAGAGCGCCTGCTGGGCGGGCTCCGAAAGGTACTGCACCAGCTTCCACGCGTCGTCCTTTCGCCGCGAGGATCGGAAGAGGACGAGGCTCGATCCGCCTGCCAGAGAGACTCCCGGCGTGCCCGGCTCGGGAGAGGGAATCGGGGCGGTGCCCCAGGCATCGCGCCGATCCGGAGGCATCTTGCGGCGGAACTCCCCGATGTTCCACGGTCCGGTGATCCACATGGCGAACGTTCCGCGGGCAAACTCCTGGTACACGTTTCCGATCTCGGACCACGAGAGCACCGGTGCCAGGGAATCGCGGAAGAGCGACACGTAAAACTCCGCCGCACCGCGAAACGCCGGATCGGAGAAGGCCCCCCGCCCGCCGTTTTCCTTCAGGAGGGGGGAGCCTCGCTCCATCCCCAGGATGACGGGTTGCGCCCACTCATCCGAGGGCAGAAGAATTCCATATTGCTTCCCGCCGCTTGCGGCCCGGACGCGCTCCATCGCGCGCCGCCACTCGGACCAGGTCGCCGGAGGCAGCGGGAACCCGGCGGCGGCCAGGAGATCCCGGCGGTAGAAGACGACCCGCGTGTCGACGTACCACGGCACGCCCCACAGCTTCCCGCCCAGGACGTTCGTCTCCCACACGCCGGAGAAGTCGTCGGCGCCCGTCAGGAATCCGGAGGCCCCGGCGCGCGCGTCGAGCGCCTCGAGCGCGCCGATCGCCTGGAACTCGGGGACCCACGTGTTGCCGATGGGCGCGAGATCCGGCATGGCGTCGCCAACGAACGCGGTCAGGAGCTTCTCGTGCGCGGCGGTCCACGGGATCTGCTGCACCTCCACGCGGACCCCGGGGTTGCGGCGCGTGAACTCGGGAAGGAGCTGCGCGACGACCTCGCCCTCGCGCCCGAAGGCCCACATCCGCAGCGGCTCCGAGCCCGCGTCGCCCCGGCGGCAGGAGCCGGCCAGCAGCGCGGCGAGGACGGCGACCGCTAGCGTGCGGCGCTGTCGAGCCATCCGCCGGTGAAGCCTGCGCGGCGCAGGCCCGAGACCACGTAGGGGTTCTTCCTGAGGGTCTTCCACACCAGCTCCGTCCGTGCATTCTCGACCATCGCGATGATGGGGCCCTGATCGATGCCGAGATAGTCGGTATCGAACCATCCGACCCCCGGCACGACGCGGCCGTGGTGGACCGGGATCTCCAGGCGAAACGTCGGATTGAACGCGTCGAGAAAACCGTAGCGCGAGAAGAGAGCCTCCCCGCGCGCCTTCATCGCGACGATCGCCGGCAGGACGATTTCGGGGGCGAACGGGAGCGAGCTCACGGCGGCCGTCGGCGCGATGGTGCCGTCGTCGCGAATTTCCTTCGCCGATGCTCCCCGCGCGGCATAGGTGTAGAAGTGGCGCCGGCGCCCATCCACCACGTAGTCGCCGTCGATCGGACCGTCGCATGCCGAGAGTCCCCAGACGTCGGGACCGTATCCGCGCCAGCCCCCCGGGTTCTCGATCGCGTACTGGCGGTGCGCGTAGGTGGCGCGCCGCGAGTTCTCGAAATAGTCGATGCCCTTCTCCCCCATGTAGGCGTCGCGAATCCCCCGGAAATCGATCCAGACGTGCGAGTACTGGAAACCAAAGAGCGGCGCGAAGGCGACGTACTGCTGCCCGGCGAACGTCTTCCACTCGTACGTGCGGGTGTAAGCGTCCCAGGCGGCGGGAACGACCGGATGGTCGGGCGAGGCCAACGCGAGGACGTAGACGATCATCGCTTCGTTGTAGCCGCGCCAGTCCCAGTCGCTCATCCCGCCTTCGGGCGTCCACCCCATCGAGACGAGAGGCGGCTTCTTCTGCGCCCAGTTCCAGTCCGCCGCCCGGTAGAGCCGGTCGGCCAGGTCACGTATCTCGACTTCGCCGGGGTCCGCGCCGTCGAACCAGGTCTGGCAGACGAGAGCGCCCGCGAGAAGGATCGTCGTGTCGATCGTCGAAAGCTCGACGTCCTTGAAGCGAGCCCCGGAGTCCATGTCGAGGAAGTGGTAGAAGAACCCGTGTTGCCCGGCGGCGCCGCCCGAGGGGGCGGCGAAGAATCGTAGAGTCGTGAGCACGCGGTCGCGGGCCGCCTCGCGCGAAACGTAGCCGCGCTCGGCGCCGATCGGATACGCCGTCAGCGCGAAGCCGACGGCCGCGATGCTGGAAAATGAGGGAGACGGCCACCGGTCGGGGACGAGCCCGTTCTTCGGATTCGCCCGCTCCCAGAAGAAATCGAAGGTGCGCCGCTCGAGATCGTCGAATAGGCGCTCGGTGTCCGGCTCGAAGCGGATCGGGAGCGTCGAGGCCGGCGCCGGCGCTGCCGGCGCGGGCCTCGGAGCGGGCGCCACCGCCGGGCGGCAGCTGAGAAGGAGGAGGAGACCGGCCGCGACCCCCGAAGACTTCAAACGAAGAAAAAAATGGGCGGGAAAGATCCCGCCCTCGATTCCCTCCAGAGCAGCCGACCGACGAAACTTCACGCGGCGAGAAGCCCGCCTAGAACCCGACGTTCAGTCCCACTTGCGTCCGGCGCGGGTCGGTGGCGAGACAGCCGGGTTTCCCGAGGTTCTTGTTTCCTTCGGGCGGTAGGAACGCGTCAAAGCAGCTGTAGTTGTAGTGATTCGTCAGGTTGAAGCCCTCGAGCACGACGCCGACGCGAGCGGTGCCGGCGATGGGGAAATCCTTTTGAAGCCGCAGATCAAAAGACTGGTAGGGAAAGGTTCCCGGCTGGCGGATCGACGTGAAGCGAAGCTGATTGATGCCGAAGCCCCGGCTCGCGTCGGTCACCTGGATCGGAAGACCTGTCCCGAGCGTGATGAGCGTCGACGCCCGAATATCCCATGGAATTCCGACAATGCCCGAGAAGACGATCCGGTGCCGTTCATCGTTACTGGTCGACCGCCGGCCGAACTGCTCGACAGTCGGGAAATCCAGTGTGAAGAGGTCATTTCCTGTCTGGGTCGAGTGGCCCCACGTGTACGCCAGGCCCACGCCCCACTTCGAGGCGATGGTGTACTGCTTGTCCACGGAGAGCAGCAAGGCGTCGTACCAGAATCGCTTGGAAGCCTGGGAGAGCAGAACGGCCGAATAATTCGCCACGTTGACGCAGCACGTGCCGTCCGGCTTCCGATTGCCACGGACGTAGGTGAACCCGTTACGCCCGCGGATCCCGGCGTACGAAAGCTGAACCGCCAGGCGGCCGAAAGCCTGCCGGATCCCGGCGCTGATCTGATCGGACACGGGCGGTTTCGTCTCGTTGTTGATCAGGAAGACCTCGGGCTTGGGCGCAACCCCGCTCGCGATCAGCCCGTTCAGGCCCGCGGCTGAGAGATACGAATCGTTCCAAACGATCGTTGGGCTGCCGTCTCGTGGAAGTCCGTTTGCTGAGAATCGGAAAGTCCGAACCCCGTACTGGAGACGGTATTTCTCGTCGAGCAGGAAATTGTAGAGAGTCCGATCGAAGTACCTGCCGTAGCCCGCGAAGACGACCGTCGTGGACTTTCCGGTCAGGTCGTAGGAGACACCGATTCGAGGCTGCCACATGTTCTTGTACGCCGGCCGATCGTTCCCGTTTGTGAAAAAGTCGTTGGAAACAACTCCCTGGAGGTTCGTTCGGACGTCTGCCGGGGTGACGTAGCTGTTGTTCAGCATGTCGGTCTCGTAGTCCCACCGGATTCCGGCATTGACCGTCAGGCGAGGAGTCACGGACCAATCGTCCTGGATGTAGACCCCGTACTCCTTATTGCTCGCCGATACGTCCGGATTGCCGACTCCGTAAATCGCCTCGAAGGGAAAAGCGAAGTTTTCATCACGGCGGTAATTGAAGACCGGATTCCCATTCAAATTCTTCTGGATGTCGTACTTGTTGAAGCTCCCTTCAGCGCCCGCCTTGATGACGTGGTCTCCCCCGGCATGGAAGCCGAGATAGGAGAAATCCTCCCGGACCACGAACCTCTTTTGATTGAAGTTCTGAGAGGTGTCCCGGCCCCCGATCCGGAGGAGCCCGAAATAGTTCTGGCCGACCGACGTCGCATCGAGCGCTGTCGGATTCCACTTCGAGCTCTGGTACGAAAGGGTCGTTTCGGAGAGAAGGCTCGGCCCGGACAGGGAGTATTTTCCCTGAGCGTTCCAGATGTCCTGCTTGGTGTTCTCGGCACCCTGACGGCTCGTTTGGCCGGCGAAGTTGGTGATGTCGCTCTCGTGCCGATAGAAACCGGAGACATCGAGAAGACTCGTCGCGCCCGCCTGCCAGGAGAGTTTTCCGAAGGCCAGATCGGAGCGGAAGGGTTTGATGAACGTCCCCGTAAGCGTCTGGAGCTGCGCCACGAGGGCGGGCGGCGCCTGGGTCTCCGATCCCAGAAAGACGCGACTCGTCCCATCCTGCCGATTGTTCTCATAGGAGCCGAAGAAGTGGAGGGAATCCTGGACGATCGGGCCTCCGATGTCGGCGCCGGCCTGCCACCGCTTGTAGTCCGGACTTCCCACGAACGGATCTTTGGCGACGAGATTCTGGTTCTGGTAGTAGACGAAGGCGTCGCCCAAAAACGCGTTCGTGCCCGACTTGGTAATTGCGGTGATGACGGCCGTCGTCGCCTTTTCATACTCGGCCTTGAAGTTCTGGTTGATAACCCGGAACTCCTGGACGGCATTCTGAGGGAAGGGGTTGCCTCGAGAGGAGTTTTGACCGATCACTCCCCCTTCGAGAACGTCGTTCTTGTAGCTCGTTCCGTCGATGATGACGTTCGACGTGAAGCCCTCGGCGCCTGCCGGGTTGATTTCCTTTTTCAGCTGGTTATCGGAAATTCGAACGCCGGGCGCGAGCTCCGCGAAGTTCAGGAAATTCCGGCTCCCCTGGGGCAGATACCGAATCTGTTCCTCCGTCACGTTCGTCGCGATTTCGTTGCTCTTGGCTTCGATTACCGGGGCCGTGGCCGTCACCGTGACAGCCTGCTCCACCCTCGCCTCGAGGAGCATCCGGACGTCGAGGGATTGCGTCTCGCCGAGCAGGACCCGCACCTTGCGCGTCTCGGTGCGGAAGCTCGGCAGCGTGGCTGTGACGGTGTACGGCCCGGGCTGTACCGAGATGTTGAAGAACCCCTTGCCCGCCGTCGTGGCGTTGCGCGTGAAACCGGTGTCGTCGTTTTTTGCCTCGACAGTCGCGCCCGGCAGCACGCCGCCGGTCTCGTCCGTGACATTGCCGCGAAGGGTGCCCGTTGTTGTCTGCGCGCGCGCCACTCCG
>JBBQNC010000063.1:0-13394 GCA_038329555.1 Thermoanaerobaculia bacterium | reverse complement strand
TGCCCGTCGGTATAGGCGTTTTGGGCAACCCACGGATCGCCGGTAAAGGCATAACCCGCCGGCACCGTTAGCTGTCCCCCGGTAAATGAGACGTCGTTTGTGGTTCGCGCGTAATGCACGCGCGGCGTGGTAGGGTTAATGTACTTAATGTACGCCGTTACCGTCGAGGTCGTTCCGTTGACGGTGATTGTATTGACGCTCGGTTCAATATCTTGCGGAGCGTCGTTAGTCTCGTTGGAGCTAAAGGTTACACCCAGAGACGAACTCGGAAGCGCGTACGGATAAACTGGGCCCCGAGGTGGGGCCAGCCCTAATGCCAAAAGGCTTGTCTGGTGCGTGACGCCACAGCTGGTGCTTTCCAAGGCGATCCGCTGGACAGTAGCTTCGTCCTGGGGGGTGCTCACATCCGCGACATCTTGCGCCGCGCCGCGCGCTGTAACGGTCAAAGAACTTATAAGGACGGCGGAAAAAACGACCCACACTCTGCATCGGCAGCGAAGAGCCATGAGGAACCTCCGATTTGGAGACGCAAGAATCAGACCCGTCGACCCGCTACCCCTCAAGCCTTTCAATAGACGTGGGTGATGCCGACGCGCAGCTTCAGGCGCGTCCGATCGGACCTCCCCGTCACCTCCGACCCGGCGCCGAGGAAGACCACGGTCTGAGGGCCGATGCGGTGGCGGGCGCCGAGCTCGACTTCCAGGATGGTCTTCTCTCCGAGGACGGGGTTCGAGCGAACGATGGCGTCTCCGAGGAGGATGGTGTCCGTCAGGCCGCGACGGCTCGGAAGAAAGTCGAATCCGAGAATTCCTTCGTATCGCTCCTGGCGCTCGCCGAAGTGCGTCGCTCCGAGCCGCACGTAGCCGACGTTGCCGTGCATCCGGAACGCCTCGAACGTGCGAGTCGCGAGAGCCGCAAGCTGCAGATCCGTCCCCTTCGAGGCGAGGCCGGTCGGAAACTGGAGGCCGACCCGAACCGCCAGCTCCGGCCGCGAAGCCGTCTCGTCGGCGAGCCGATAGAGGGCGTGCAGCGCGATGTCGCCGGAGGCGATCCCGCGGTCCGCGTTGCGCTCGGGCCGCGTGACCCAGCGGATCGACGCCCCCGTCTCGAGGTTCCGTGCGATCCCGTAGGCGAGCGAGAACCCGGGGCCGTAGTCGTTCAAATCCCCCTTGCGGATCGAGTACGACCAGTCGGTGGAGCCGGAGAAGGCGCGGAAGGAAACGGGCCGTGCGTCCTCCATCGAAAGCGGGCGGTCGGGCTCGAGGTCCGACAGGAGCTGGCCGGAGGCGGCCCGCGCCCCGGCCAGGAGCAGCGCGGCGAGAAGAACCCTGCTCCTACCTCCCACGGATCCCGTCCGTCGGGACGCCGTAGCGCCGGGCGACCTCGGCCACCCGGTCGTGCCTCCGCCGCCGGGCCTCCTCCGTCTGGCCGCCCTCGACGAGGGCGACGAAGATTTCCGCGCGGAATCGCGCGATCCGGTCGAGATGCTCGCCGATCCCCGGGTACTTCTCGGTGATCGTCCGTGCGGCGGCGCGGTAGGTCCAGTCGAGGGGAGGCCTCTCGGCGGCGTAGGAACGATCGAACTCGGCGACCGTGTCCCGCACCTTCCACCGCTGCTGGCCGAAGTCGGCCGCGGCGAGGTCGTCGGCCGCGACGGCGAAGAGACGTGTTCCCGAGGAGAGGATCCGCGCCGACACCGGGGCGGCGGCGAACACAGCATCGTTCGAGCGTGCGTCCGGCGGCTCGTTCAAGGCCCAGGGCTCGCGGCGATAGAGGTCGATGGCCCGGGCGAGCCGCACGGCGGAGATTCTCGGCTCGGCGTCGGAGGAGGCGAGGACGTCGATCACCTGCTGCTCGAATGTCTGTCCCCACCGCAGCGACCGGAAGAGCGGCACGGCCTCCCGCGCGAACCTCGGCGCCACGCGGTCCGCCTCCGGCGCGAACCGCGGAGGGTCGGCGAGGAGCCCCAGGAGATAGGAGGAGAACCGCTGGTCGAGCTCCCTGTTGATGCCCGAGACCCAGGCGATCTCGAGAGCGCGCCAGCGTCCGTATCGCACCGCGTTCAGTCGCGCGTCGAGATCCGGAAAGTAACGGTGGACGGAGTTGTTGAACCGGCCCTTGGGACGGAACCGCTCCTCGGGCCGCCCGAGCCCCGCGGCGGCCGCGGCGAGAAGGGACACGGCGAGGCAGGCCGCGAGCCGCTTCATCCCGGAAACGATATCGCAGCCGGACGCGATGCCGGCGCCCGGTTCTCGGACGGGCGGGTTTCCGTCGAGAAATCCCCCGCTCACCGCATGCCCACACCCGACGTCTCACCGGACGCCCTGTCTCCCGACGTCCTCACCGGACGCCCTGTCTCCCGACGTCCTCACCGGACGCCCTGTCTCCCGACGTCCTCACCGGACGCCCACTCCAGACGTCCTCACCGGACGTCCACGCCGATCGGCTTCGTCAGCCGGATGAGGACCAGCGTCGCCGCGATGCCCGCGGCGCCCACGAAGAGGGACGCGGCCGGCCCGAAGTGCTCCGCGACGACGCCCGCCTGGAGGTTGCCGAGCGGCACGAACCCCGACCAGGCGAGCGCGTAAAGGGAGATGATCCGCCCCCGGAGCTTGTCCGGCGCGCGGGTCTGCATCAGGGTGTTGATGATCGAGGAGGACGACATCATCGCGCCGCCGAAGACCGCGAGCCAGATGAGCGCCGCCCGGTAGGAGGGCGCGAGGGCGAGCCCGACCAGGGAGAGCGCGAACGCGGAGGAGGCGACGAGGAGAAAGAGGCCCTTCCTGGCGAAGTCGCCCATCCACGCCATCGCGAGAGCCGTCGCGACCGCCCCGATACCGACCGCGCACAGCATCCCCCCGAGCCCCCTGGGTCCGACGCCCAGGAGCTTGCGCGCGTAGAGGGGCGCGAGCGTCACCGCGGGGGTGGCGAACAGCGCGAGAGACGCCGAGAGGGCCACGAGCGGCGGAAGCAGCGAGTCACGCCACGCGAACCGGAGCCCGATCCGCAGGTCGATCCAGGCGCCGCGCGTCTTCCGCACCGGACGATGGAGCGGCGGAAGGCCGGCGATGGCGATCAGGAACGCGACGAACGAGACGGCGTTCAGGAGGAAACACGCAGTCTCTCCGAACGCGGCGATCGTAAAGCCCGCGATGACGGGCCCGATGACCCGGGAGAGGTTGAATTGCATCGAGTTGAGCGCGATCGCGTTCATCAGATCGTGGCGGCCGACGAGGTCCAGGAAGAGGGACTGGTGCGAGGGAGTCGTGTAGGCGTTCGCGATGCCGTTGACGATCGCGAACGCGGCGACGACGGGCACGCTCGCGACCTTCCAGTAGACGGCCGCGGCGTGCGAGAGGGCGGCGTCCCTCTGGACCGACTGCGTGATCATCAGGAGCTTCCGCCGGTCGAAGCGGTCCGCGGCCACGCCCGCGAACGGCGCGAGAAGGAGCGTCGGGATCGACCCGGCGAACGTGACGAGGCCGAGCACCAGGGCGGAATCCGAGATCCGGAGGACGAGCCAGCCCTGTGCGACCGTCTGCATCCAGCTCCCCACGTTGGAGAGGAAGAGACCGATCAGGTAGTTGCGGAAGGGACGGTGGCGGGCGGAGGAGAACATTCCGCGCCGCGGCCCGACGGTGCCGCGCGGGGGAGCGAGGCCGAGGTTCGGCCCCGCCGGCTTCAGCAGGTCGGGGTGCGAGGCGCCTGCGCCGGGGCCGGGCCGCTCCCTCATGCCGACTTCGTCCCGATTCGGCGCGGGCGCGCCGCCGCCGCGATCGCCCGGGAGGCGAGGAGCACCGCGAGATTCACGGCCGTGCCGAGGACCACGGGGTCGCGCGCTCCCGTGAGCCCCGGAACGAACCGGCCGGCCGCTGCGACGGCGCCTCCCGCGAACATCGCCGCGATCGCTCCGGCGGGCGGGGGCGACCACCGCGCCGGCAGAAACGCCGCGAGCACGGGAAGGATCAGGCCCGCCGCGAACACGGAGTAGCCGAGTCTCAGCGTCTCGATCACGTTGCGATCCATGGCCAGCGCCACGGCGAGGCCGAGGGCGCCGTAGAGGGGCGAGAGGGCCCGCGTCACGCGGAGGGGCACGGGGCGGCCGAGGAGCGGCGGGACGAGGTCGCGCGCCGTGACGGCCGCCGCGGAGAGGAGGACGACGTCGGCGGAGGTCTGGAGCGTGGCGACCAGCGAGACCAGCACCAGGGAGGCGAGCGGCCCGGGCACGAAGGCGAGCACCGCGCGCGGCAGCGCGAGTCCCGGCGGGCCCGGCGGCAGGGCCTGCCGTGCCGCGAGGGCGAGCGCCGCGACGGCCAGGCCGAAGACGACCTTCGAGCCCGCGGCGAGAAGCGCCGATTGCCGCGCCGTGGCCTCGTCGCGGCAGGAGAGGATCTTCGCGTAGACGTCGCTTCCCACGAGATGCGGGAGCCCGATCAGCACGAGCAGGGCGAGCACGTCGCCGGCGGAGACGGTCGGCGAGAGAGGGAACTGCCGGAATCCGGCGGGCAGGCCGGAGAAGTCGTGGACGCGGGAGAGCGTGCAGAGGAGCGCGATCCCCGGGATCCCGACGACCATGAGCCCGTACTGGAGAAGGTCCGTCCGGACGACGGCGAACTGGCCGCCGAGCGAGGTGTAGACCACGAAGACCGCCGTCGAGACGACGATGGCGAGAGTCGGCTCGAGGCGGAACGCGGCGGTCAGCACGACCTGTGTTCCCTCGATCAGGAGCGCGAACCATACGATCTCCGAAACGAGCACGAGAAGCGCCGCAACCCACCGCGCCCGGGCACCGTAGTAGCGGCCCACGATCTCCGGCAATGTGACCGCGCCCTCGCGCCGGACGCGCTTCGCGAGGAAGAGCCCGAGAGCGAGGAGCCCGAGCGCGCCGGCGAGATCGAGCCAGAGCCCGGACAGGCCGTGCGTGTAGACGAACGCGGCGAGAGCGATCGTCGTCGATCCGCCGGTCGTCAGGGACGACAGGCCGATGAAGCCCCAGAACGTGTTGAGGCTGCGGTCGGCCACGAAGTACGAGGCCTCGTCCTGCCCGGCCCTTCGGCGCCAGAAGAACCCGATCGCGAGAACCCCGGCGAGATAGGCGCCCAGGAGGACGAGGGTCAGAGTCGGCATCGACGCGGGCTCAAACGGCGCGAGGCGGAGAGAGACCGGGGTTTCCCGCGAAACGTCCCGGAGCGCCACCCCGGCCGAAGGGGAAGCCCGCGGCCGGGAGCCGGGCCGGACCGACTCAAATCCGCTGTCCCGCCGCCAGGGCCACCGCCTCGAAGACCTCCAGACCGATCGCCAGGGCGCGCTCGTCGAAGTCGAAGCGCGGCGAATGGTGCGGGCGATGCTCTCCCTCCGGCGACGAGCCCACGAAGAAGAAGCACCCGGGCACGCGGTCGAGGAAGACCGACATGTCCTCACCGCCCAGCGTCCTCGTTTCGACGTCGACGTTCTCTTCGCCGAGCAGGCGCGTCGCCTCCGCGATCACGATGTCCGCCATGTCCGGATCGTTGACGGTCGCGCGGTTCACCCGGCGGTAGGTCAAAGTCGCCCGCACGCCCGCCGCCTCGGCGGTGCCCCGCACGACGCGCGCCATTTTCTCGGGGAGGGCGCGTCCGGAGGCCTCGGTGAACGAGCGCCCGGTTCCGGTCAGCCGGACGAGGGCGGGGATCACGTTGAAGGCGGAGCCGCCATGGATCGATCCGATCGTCACCACGACCGAATCGAGCGGAGAGATCTCCCGGGACACGATGGTCTGGAGCGCGTCGACGATGCGCGCGGCGCCGACGACCGTGTCGGCGGTCTCGTGGGGCGCGGCGCCGTGTCCGCCGGGCCCCTCGACGTCGATCGAGAATTCGTCGACGGCGGCCATGAGCGCTCCCCGGTTGACGCCGATCTTCCCCACGGGGAGCTGGTTCCAGAGGTGGAGGCCGAACGCCGACGAGACGCCGTCGAGAACGCCGTCCGCGGCGCACGCCGCCGCGCCCCCCGCGCCCTCCTCCGCGGGCTGGAAGAGGAGGCGAAAGGGCCCGGGGTCGGTCCGGCGCGCGAGCCGCGCGGCGAGAGCGAGGGCGATCGAGACGTGTCCATCGTGCCCGCAGGCGTGCATGCGTCCCGGCTCTTCCGAGGCGTACGCCGAGGAGCTCTCCTCCTGGAGGGGCAGCGCGTCCATGTCGGCGCGGAGCAGCACGCGGGGAGCCGCGGCCGAGAAATCGGCGACCACGCCCGTTCGCCCGACTCCCCGGCGGGGGGCGAGGCCGAGCGCATCGAGCCGGCCGGCCACGATGCCGGCGGTCCGGTTCTCCAGGAAGCCGAGCTCCGGGTGCCGGTGCAGATCCCGCCTCGTGGCGATCAAGTCGTGGAGCTCCCCGGCGGGGACGCGGCGGAGGACCTCTTCGACCCCGGTCGGCATGCGGGCGGGATTATAGGAGCCGGGCAAAGGGTTCGGTCCTGAGGTACCGTTTCTTCGACGGCCCGGCGGGCGGCAGGGATTTCGCAGGAACGCGAAAGGAGCGCACATCGTGGGTGAGGAGGAGCGGAAAGAGGTCGTGCAGCGCTTCCGCGAGGCGGCGGCGAGCCCGATCCTCGACCTCTTCGAGGCCTCGCTCCTGATCGCGCAGCTGATCGATCCCACCGAGGATGTCGGTCCGGCGGTCGAAGAAGTCGAGCGACTGGCGCGGCAGGTCGCCGCGTCCCGCGGCGAGGGCGAGTCTCCCGAGGGGGCGCTCCGCGGCGTCCTCTTCGGGGCGCAGCGCTTCTCGGGCGATGCCGAGGCCTACGACGACCCCGAGAACTCGTCCGTTTCGCGCGTTCTCGCGCGTCGCCGGGGAATGCCGATCACGCTGTCGATCGTCGTGCTCGAGGTCGGCCGTCGCGCCGGTCTGCGCCTGACGGGCATCGGCCTTCCCGGTCACTTCGTCGTCGGCGGTCCCGACCTTCCGGCGGGCCGCTTCCTCGATCCCTTCGACGGCGGGAAGCTCTGCGATGAGAGCGAGCTCGCCGAGCGCGTGGGGGTGATCTTCGGAACCCCGGTCGAGCTTCCGCCGGAGGTCTTCGCCCCCGATTCGACCCGGGCGATCCTGACCCGGGTCCTCTTCAACCTGCGCCGTTCCTGGGAGCGGCGCGATCAGGTGGAGGAAGCGCTCGCGGCGCTCGCTTGCGCGGAGGCGCTCGAGCCGTCCGAGCCCTCCCATTCGCGCGAGCGCGGCCTGCTGCTTTTGAAGGGCGGACGTTCGGAAGAGGCGCTCCTCTCTCTCGAGGCGTACGTCGCCGAGGCGCAGGGCGAGGACATCGACGCCGTCACCAAGCTGATCGCGATCATCCGGGAGCAGGCGCTTCCCGCCGACGGCGCCGAGCTCGTCACGGGCGCGCCGGTGGATCCGCACATCTTCAGCTTCGACGAGGCGCGGACGCTGCTGCCGAAGGTGAAGGAGATCACCTCCGAGGCGGTGTTTCGCTATGCGCGCCTCGGCGACGGCGAGGGCGACGGCGCCAGCGAGACGGAGGACGAGCGGCAGGGCATCGTGCGCGAATGGGCCCGGGAGATCCTCTCTCTCGGCGCCGTGATCAAGGGCCTGTGGCTGGTCGACTTCGACTCGGGCGCCGGCTACTACTGCTGGAAGTATCCCGAGCCGTCGCTCGAGTTCTTCCACGGGTACGAGGAAGGGTTCTCGGGGAGATTGCCGCTGCAGTAGGCTCCGAATCGCTCTCATGAGGGAGCCTGTTAGCATGGGGGCGAGAACCAGCTCCCTGCTGGAGTCGTTCTTCCCGGAGCCGCCTTCGATGACCAGGATCACGCGCCTTCCTTCTCTCCCGTTCCTGGTACTCGGGATCGTCGTCGGAATGCTCCTTCCGAGCGCGGCTGCAGCGAGCGACCGGGGAGGCTGGAAGAGTCTCGGGCCCCTGGGAACCAGAGGGTCGGTGTCGGCCGTCGTCATCGACCCGGGAACGGGCACCCTCTACGTCGCGGGTTACAACGGCGTCTCGAAGAGCACCGATGGCGGCGCCCGCTGGTCCGACGTATCGAGCGGATTGACGGACCTCTCGGTCCAGTCGCTGCTGCTCGATCCCATCCATCCGTCCACGCTCTATGCGGGGACCGGCTCCGGCATCTTCAAGAGTCTCGACGGGGCTTCGACCTGGGTCCGATTGGCCGCGGGCCCCTCCGACGTCCAGGCTGTCGCCATGGCGCCCTTGACGCCTTCGACCCTCTTCGCCGGCACGAATGGAGAGGGCCTGTTCAAGACGACCGACGGAGGGACCTCCTGGACGGCCGTTGCGGGTCTGAACATCCGAACCTTCTATTCGATCGCGATCGACCCGCGGGCATCGGGGACGATCTACGTCGGGGGGCAGACGCTTTACTCGTCGACGACGGATCTCGCGAAGTCGACGGACGGAGGCGCGACGTGGAAGACGCTCGATCCCGGCCCCCAATCCTCCTATGTCCAGATCATCGCCATCAGCCCTTCTTCTCCGTCGACCCTGTACGTCGCCGGGTACGGGGGAACATTTGGCGCCCTGTCGCTGCGGCGCAGCACGGACGCGGGAGCGTCCTGGCTCTCCATCACGGACGCGCTCCCGCCGTTCACGCAACCTTCTCTCATCGCCGTCGACCCCCGATCGCCGCTGACGGTGTATCTCGCCGCGGGACGAGCGCTTTTCAGGAGTACGAACGGAGGGCTCACCTGGGTTCCGGTGACCTCAGGCCTGACCCCGGTCGACTACGGAAGCTCCTCCGACCTGAGCGCGCTGAGCTTCGACCCTCGATCTCCGGACGTCCTCTATGTGGGCACGGTGGACAACGGGCTCTTCCGAACCCGCGACGGGGGGGCGACGTGGAACCGGCTCTCGCGGATTTTCTCCAATCTGACCATCGTCTCGATCGCGACGGATCCCTCGAATCCGCTCACGATCTATGCGGCCGCGCACCCTCCGGACATCTACAAGAGTGTCGACGGTGGCGTCTCCTGGGCGGAGCAGACCACCGGAATCCCGCCGTCGGCGACTGACCTGAACGAGGTCGTCATCGATCCCGCAGCGCCTTCGACGCTCTATGTGACGACCTCCGGAGCCGGAGTCCTGAAGAGTTCTGACGCCGGCGCCACGTGGACCAGCGCGAATTCGGGTCTGGGGCTCGCCGACGGCGACTCCGTGTATCCGCTGGCGATCGATCCGACGTCGCATCAGACGCTCTACGTCCAGACCGGCACCGGTCTCTTTCGCAGTGCCGACGGCGCTGCGACGTGGACGCGCGTCAATCCTCCGCCCGGCTATGTCGGTCGGATCGCGATCGCCCCGACGACTCCTTCGACGCTGTACATGGGCGGGTTCGACTCCCTGTTCCGGAGCGTCGACGGAGGCCAGAGCTGGACGCCGCTCACGACCGGTCTCACGGGACTGGTCACCGACATCGTGGCCGATCCCCAGTCTCCGTTGACGGTCTACGTGTCGGGTCGCACGCCCTACTACCCGCCGCCCCAGTTTTTCCCTCCTACGGAGAACGGGGTGGCCCGCACGACGGACGGCGGAGAGAGCTGGAAACGGCTCAATAGCGGACTGGCGACGGCGGAGGTGGACTTCCTCGCCCTCGATCCCCAGCAGCCCGCGCATCTTTTCGCGTCGACCGGGCTCGGTGTTTTTGCCTCCACGAATGCTGGAATCGGGTGGTTCCTGATCAACGACGAGCCGGGGGCCGGCAACTACTGGAGCATCTCCGGCGTGCTCGCCGTCGACCGGGCGCAGCCCCCGAACCTCTACGTCGGGACTCCGGGTGCCGGCGTCTTCCGGAGGAGCGCGCAGGTCGCTTCTCCGCCGTGCGTGGCCGACTCCGAAACACTCTGCCTCCAGGGCGGGCGGTTCCGGGTTCGCGCGAGCTGGTCCGCCTCCCTGGCCCCCTACCAGGGCTCCGGCCGGACCTTCCTCCTGACGCCCGACACGGGGGCCTTCTGGTTCTTCACTCCGAACAACCTCGAGCTGGTGGTCAAGGTCGTGGACGGCCGCTCCGCGAACGGCCACATCTGGGTGTTCGCGGGTGCGCTCTCGGACGTCGCCTACACGATCGTCGTGACGGACACCGTCACGAGCATGGTGCGGACCTACTCGAACCCGGCGGGCAAGGTCGCAAGCATCGGAGACACGACGGCCTTTTGAGACGGTTGGATTCGAGTTACGCCGGCGGCCAGCTCTCTCCCGGCGCGAGCTCGATGACCTCGGTCTTGCCGACGCGCTTGCCGATCTCGTCGCGAAGCGCCTTCGGGGTTCCGGTCAGCACGGGGAAGGTGCCCCAGTGCATCGGGATCACGCGCGGGACGCGGAGCAGCTCGCACGCCTTCGCCGCCTCGCGCGGCCCCATCGTGTAGAAATCGCCGATCGGCAGGAGCGCCAGGTCCGGGCGGTAGAGCTCGCCGATCAGGGCCATGTCGGAGAAGACGTTCGTGTCTCCGGCGTGGTAGATCCGGAATCCATCCGGCAGCGTGAGGACGAATCCGCACGGATCGCCGGGCGGGTTCTGATCGATCCCCTCTCCGGACGTCCCCGAGGAGTGGTCCGCGTGCACCATCCGGAACTCGATCCCCGCGATCTTCTGCGCGCCTCCCTTGTTCATCCCGGAGACCCTCTCGAGGCCCTTCGACCGGCAGTAGAGCGAGAGCTCGAAGATGCAGACGACCGTCGCTCCCGTTCTCTTCGCGAGATTCACTCCGTCGGAGCCGAAATGATCGCTGTGGCCGTGCGTCGCGGCGATCACGTCGAGCTTGCCGTAGTCGAAGCCCTTCGGGAACTTCGGGTTGTCCCCGATGAACGGGTCGATCGCGAGTCGGGCGCCGGCGCCCGACTCGATCAGGAACGCGGCGTGCCCGAGCCAGGTGACGCGGCCGGAGAACACGCCGCGGTTCATCGGTTCATCGGGCGCCGAGGAGATCCGGCCACGCGATCCGAAGCTCGAGCGTTTTCACGAAGCGTTCGAGGCCGGCCCGGTCCTGCGCGTCGAAGCGATCGGTCTCGGGCGCGTCGACGTCCAGCACGCCGACGAGCTCGCCGCGCGAGAGGATCGGGACGACGATCTCCGAGCGGGACGCGGCGTCGCAGGCGATGTGCCCGGGAAACGCGTTCACGTCGGGAACCACGAGCGTCTCGCGCCGGGCCGCGGCCGTCCCGCAGACCCCTTTGCCGAGCGGGATCCGCACGCAGGCGGGCTTGCCCTGGAAGGGTCCGAGGACGAGCTCTTCTCCGCGGCGGAGGTAGACGCCGCACCAGTTGATGCGCTCGAGCGCCTGGTTCAGCAGGGCGACGGCGTTCCCCAGGTTGGCGAGGGGATCCGTCTCTCCCTCGAGGAGCGCGTCGAGCGACGCCGCGAGATCGCGGTAGAGGAGATCCTTCGGCTGAGACGTGTCGATCGAAGCCGCGAACATGCGCGCGATTCTAACGCGAGGACCTCCCGCGCCGGGTTCCCGCCGCGGCGTTGGCTGTCGATTTCTTGCGACCGTCCGCGCTCGCCGCCGGCTCGTCCCGGCAGTCTCGTCCGGTCCGCTTCGTCCGGATAGGATGCTCCGCCATGTCGCCTTCGCCCCTCCGCGGCCGCGTGCTCGCCGTGTACCTGTTCCTCTGCGCCGTCTGGGGCTCGACGTGGCTCGTCATCCGGATCGGCGTGCGACACCTCCCTCCGCTGCACTTCGCGGCGCTGCGGATGGGCCTCGCCTGTGTCGTGCTCACGCCCTTCGCCTGGTCGGGTGCCCGGGCCCGCACCCGACCGACGCGCTCCGAGTGGGCGGCGGTCGGGTGGAGCGGCGCGCTCCAGATCGGGCTCTCCTACGCCTTCGTGTTCGTGGCGGCCACGAAGATCGAGTCGGGCCTCTCGGCTCTGCTCTTCGGCACCTTTCCGATCTGGGTGGCGCTCTTCGCCCACCGCCTGCTGCCGGACGAGCCGCTGACGCCGCGGACCGTCTCCGCGATCGGCCTGGGCCTGGCGGGCGTCGCGATCATCGAGGCGCCGGCCGCCGCGAGCGCGCTGCGCGGCGATACGGGGCCGCTCTTCACGGGCGGCCTGTTGATGCTCGCGAGCGCCTTCGTGTCCGCCTACGCCAACGTGCTCGTCAAGCAGCGGCTCGGCCGCGTCGCGCCGACGATGAACGTGTGGGGCCAGACCCTCTCGGGATCGATCGTCCTGATCGCGGCCGCCGCGCTGCTCGAGCGGGGGAGCGCCTTCCGCTGGACCCCGACGGCGGTCTGGGCGCTCGCTTACCTCGTGATCTTCGGGACGGCCATCACGTTCGTCGGGCTCTTCTGGCTCGTCCCCCGGGTGCCCGTCTCGGTGATCGGCAGCATCCCGCTCGTCGACACCCTGATCGCGGTCGTGCTGGGCGCGATCGTTCTCGGAGAGGCGCTGCCCGTCCGCGTCTTCGCGGGAGGCGTGCTGATCGCCGCGGGCGTCGTTCTCGCCGCGGGCACGACCAGACGCCGGCCGGCGTAAGCCCGGATCGGCCGCGCATTCCGGGTCCCCATCCGCCATGACAGGAGCGCCTGAGTCAGACCTTGCGCACAGGTCCCCTATGTCCCGGGGATAAGCTGAACCGGGAGTTGAGGCTTTGTCCGGAGAAGCATCACGATGATCCAGCTGAAGCGAGTCTACGAAAAGCCGTCGAAAAAGGACCGCCTGCGAATTCTGGTCGACCGCCTGTGACCGCGTGGCTTGAGCAAGGAGCGGGCGGCGGTGAACCTTTGGCTGAAGGACGTGGCTCCGAGCATGGAGTTGCGCAAGTGGTTCGGCCACGACCCCGCCCGGTGGAATCAGTTTCAGGCGCGTTACCGTTTGGAGCTACGCGAGAAAAAGGACGCCCTCGAGATGCTGAAGCAAAAGGCCGAGGATCATACCGTCACCCTGGTCTACGGCGCGCGGGATGAGGAACGCAACGAGGCGCTGGTATTGAAGAGGGTTCTCGAAGGCCGCCGTCGGTGATTGCGCGGTCCGCCGGCTGCGGCCGGGAGCCTCACCGTTCCGAACACGGATCAGGGCAACGGAGAATGAGGCGTCCGAGATCCGGATGCTACGATCCCAGGATCATGGCGGATGAGGATCCAGCTCGGAGGTTCGCGCGTCACGTCTTGCCGGTATCCGCGGGAACGCAGATCTCCGAAGGAGCGGCAGCCGCGGGTCGAGAGACTACGGCCCCGAGGCAGAGACCTCCGAGCGAGCGAATGATCGACCGCACACTCGAAGATTCGTTCCCGGCGAGCGATCCGCCGAGCTGGACTCTCGGCATTTGAAGGGCGCCTCTTCGGAGGCCTGGAACACTGTCGCCTCGTGACCGGAATCCGATCCTCGGTCGCCTCACCGTCGTATCGTGCGGCCTCTTACGGAAAAATCCCCAGCTCGAGGTTGCTGCGGGCGATCTTCT